>JAPUHK010000176.1 GCA_027297745.1 Planctomycetota bacterium
GGCGTCCGGGATGTTGGACGGCGTGGAGTAGACCTCCACACCGAGCCGGTCGTGGCCGGTCGTGAGGCGCGCGGTCACGTCGCCCACCACCTGCTGCGGCATGACCACCTGCAACGGGAGCAACGGGCTGTTGCTCCGCACGCGGAACTGGTGCGCCACGAAGCTGCGAGCCGCCTCTTGCGTCAGGTACAGCTCGACGGACCGGCCCCTCCGGGCGAAGCGGATGAAGGTCTGCTCGAAGTAGGGGCTGTGTCCGAGCGACCGCCCGCTGCGGCGCTGGATGGCGTCCTCGATCCACTCCGGGTTGTCCGTGAACAGGATCACGTCCTTGATGCGGCCGAAGTAGAAGGTGCGCTCGGCCAGCGCGTCATCGGCGCCCATGCGCGGCGGTGCGCGGAACGGGCGCAGTGCAGCGGCGGCCTCGGGCGTGAGGATCAGCTTGAAGTAAGAGCCGCCCTTGATGGGCTCGATCTCCCGCGCGTCGGGGATGCGGCTGCGGATGAAGTCGCGCCTGAGCGCCGACACGAAGCGCGCGTAGAACGGCACACGCGTGACCAGCAGGAACTGATCGAGGCGCCCCTCGCGATAGTCGAGGAAGGTGCCGGCCAGCGCGACCTCCTTCCCGAAGAAGTCCTTGAGCGGCTCGACTTCCACCAGGCCCAGGGGGATCTGTGGATTGATCTGCCGCGCGAGCTCACGGTCCTGCCGTCGCAGCTCTTCGATCTCCTCGCTCAGCCCTTCGAAGCCCACCTGCGCGAGCCGGCGCTCGACGAAGGGGTCGTCGAGCAGATCCGCGCCGCGGCAGTGCACGTAGAAATGCGCCTGATAGGAGACGACCTCCCATAGCGCATCCACCTTCCCCTCGAAGGGGTTGACGCCCAGCACGACGACGACGAAGAGGAGCGCGGCCACCACCAGCACACCGAGCACGATGGCGACCCACTTGAGGATCCTACGCATGAATCGAGAAAGGTAACACGACGGTGGAGCGGCGCCCGAATCACGGCGGTCCCCGCCGGCACGTTCCGGTACAGCCCGCCGGTTGGACGCCGCGAGGGCCTCGGGCCTTCCGGTACGATACGCCGGATGAAGCTGAGCCGGCGCGGTGGGTCGATTCCGGGCTCCGTGACCCTGGCGATCAACGCGCGCGCCAAGGAGCTCGCGGCCGAAGGGCACCGCGTGATCCGTTTCGGGGTCGGGGAGCCCGACTTCGACACGCCGGAGCACATCAAGGAAGCGGCCCGGCTCGCGCTGGAGGGGCGCATCAACGCCTACACACCGGTGGCCGGCGTGCCGGAGCTGCGCGAGGAGGTTGCGCGCACCTTCCGCGAGTGCGGCATCTCGACCGAGGCCTCCAATGTGGTAGTCAGCTGCGGCGCCAAGCAATCGCTCTTCAACGCGCTGCAGGTGTTGGTGGACGACGGCGACGAGGTGGCCTTCTACGCGCCCTACTGGGTGTCGTATCCGCCGATGACGACCGCCGCGGGCGGCACGCCGGTCGTGATCGACACCAGCGCGGACGAGTGCCGGCTCACGCCCGAGCCTCTGCGCGCGGCGCTGACGGACCGCACCCGTGTGCTGCTGCTCAACAGCCCCAACAACCCGACCGGCATCACCGCCACGCGCGAGGAGCTGGCGGCTCTGGGCGAAGTGCTGGCCGACTTCCCCGAGGTCGTCGTGCTCTCGGACGAGATCTACCAGCATCTGGTCTACGGCGACGCGGAGTTCGTGCCCTTCGCCGTGGCCTGTCCCGCGCTTGCGGAGCGCACGATCACCGTCAACGGTGTGTCGAAGTCCTTCGCCATGACCGGCTGGCGCATCGGCTACGCTACGGGACCGGCGGAGATCCTCGCCGCCATGACGCGCTACCAGTCGCACTCGACGTCGAACCCGACCGCCATCGCGCAGGCGGCGGCGCTCGCGGCGTTGCGCGGCCCGATGGAGCCGATCGAGGAGATGCGCCAGGCGTTCGACCGCCGCCGGCTGTTGATGACCGACAGGTTGCGCGCGTTGCCGGGCACGACGCTCACGCCTCCCGACGGCGCTTTCTACTGTTGGCCCGAGGTCTCCGGCTGGCTCGGCGAGGGCGGGACGACCCTGCAGCTTGCAGAAGACCTACTCGAGCAGGCGCGGGTGGCGGTCGTACCGGGCGAGGCCTTCGGTGCGCCGGGGTACCTGCGTCTGAGCTACGCCTGTTCGGAAGAAGACATCGAAGAGGGTTGCGCCCGCATCCAGGCCTTCCTCGAGCGCTCGAAGTAGCTCAGCCTCAACCGTTCTCGTGCGGGCCTAGCGGCCCGCCTCGATGTTGCGCAGCTCCGCGCGCGCGGTCTCCGCGACGGTCGACCCGGGCTCGCTCAGCTCGATGGCCGTGAGCAGATGCTGGCGCGCGGCCGTGCCCCGCCCCATGCGGCGGCTCAGCAGCACGCCCAGGCCCAGGTGGACGCGGTCCAGGTCCGCGCCGCGAGGGAAGTTCCGGATGTAGTAGCGGAAGATGGCCGCCCCGTCGCGCACGAACTCGTTCCCATAGAGCCAGTCGGCGAGCGTGAACACATCACGCGGCTCGGGCGGCGTACCCCCCTCGCGCGCGAGACGGGCGAACGCGTACGCGGCGTCCTCCATGCGCCCGGCGCCGATCGCGGAGGCGAGCTCGTTCTGCGGCGTGGGCACCTCCCGCGCGCGCACCTGCCGGAACTCCCGGCGGCCGTAGCGATGCGAACGCTCGACCTGCGGGCGCGGGGCGGGGTGACGCCCGAAGATCGCGTTCAACAGCAACGCTCCCGCAGCGCCCGCGGCGAAGCCGCCCAGGTGCGCCCCGTAGGCCACGCTGCCGCCCCCACCCAGGAGCATCGGCAGGATGTTGCTGATCACGATGTAGAAGATCAGCACGACGGCGGCGGAGACGTGGAAGACCTGGATGAAGAAGTAGAGGAAGAAAAGCACCTTGATGCGGTTGTGTGGGAACCACACGAGGTAGAAGCCGAGCACGCCCGAGATCGCCCCGGAAGCGCCGATCAGTGGCGTGCCGCTCTCGGGGTCGAGGGCTGCGAAGCTCAGCGTGGCTATGGCACCCGTCACGAGGTAGGCGAACAGGAAGCGCAGCGGCCCGAGGCGCGCCTCGACGTTGTCGCCGTAGATCCACAAGAACAGCAGGTTGCCGAAGATGTGCCCGAAGCCTGCGTGCAGGAACATGCTGAACAGAAGGTCGAGAAAACTGGGTTTGGCCGGCTTGTAGCCGTGCTCGTAGACGAAGACGTCGAAGCGGTTCACGTCCCTCACGTTGGCACCCTGCGCCCCGTCCGTGAGCTCCCGATAGACCTCGTCCATCTCCTCGACGACGGCCTGTATTTCCGGGTCTTCCTGCTCGGCCACGGTGAGCGCGCGCTTCATGGGCAGGTTGATGAACAGGAACAGCGCGACGTTGATCCCGATCAGGACGCGCGTGATCCACTGCGGATGCTGCGGGTTGGGATAGTCCCCGATCGGGAGAAACACGCCGGGAGTGTACCCGCGGCGCGGCGCTCCTGGGCGTCGCAGCCGGGCGCGTGAGCGCAAGGGCGGAGGCGGCTAGGCGGCCGAGGCGAGCGCCTTGATCTCGGAGATGATGATCGTGCCCACCTCGTCGGTCGGCAGGGCTCCGGCGTTGAGCGAAGGCACCTTCTTGCTGCGCAGCGCGGTGGCTACGGCGCCCTCCACCAGCCCCGCGGCCTCATGCTCGCCGAGGTGCTCCAGCATCATCTGGGTGGCCAGGATCGTGGCCACCGGGGAGGCCTTGTTCTTGCCCTTGTACTTGGGCGCGGAGCCGTGGATCGGCTCGAACATGGATACCTTGCCCGGATGGATGTTGCCGGACGCCGCCGCTCCCATGCCGCCCTGCATCATGGCTCCCAGGTCCGTGAGGATGTCGCCGAACAGGTTCGTGGTCACGATCGTGTCGAACCAGTCGGGGTTCTTGAGCATCCACATGCAAGCCGCGTCGATGTAGGCGTGGTCCTTCTCGATGTCGGGAAACTCCTCGCCGACCTCAGCGAACGTGCGCGTCCACAGGTCCTGCGGCCGGATGGCGTTGGCCTTGTCGACCAGCGTCAGGCGGTGCTTCTTGGAGCGCTTGCGCGCGGCTTCGAACGCGTAGCGGATCACGCGCTCGGTTCCGCTGCGCGTCCAGATCATGTTGCACACGGCGACCTCGGCCGGCGTGCCCTTCTTCATCAGGCCGCCCACGCCCACGTACGCGCCCTCCGTGTTCTCACGGATCACGAGCATGTCCACGGCCGCCGGCAACACGCCCTTGAGCGGGCAAAGGTGCTCGGCGTACAGCTTGATCGGCCGCAGGTTGACATAGAGGTCGAGGCCGAAGCGGATGCCCGCAATGATCTCGCGCTCCAAAAGGCCCGTCTCCACGCGCGGATCGCCGATCGCACCCAGCAGGATCGCGGAGTGGTCCCGCATCGCACGCAGCGCGGAATCGGGGAGAGTCTCGCCGCTCTTCAGGTAGTGCTCCGCCCCGTAGGGGTAGCGCTCGAGGGTGTACTTGGTTCCGGTGGTGGCTGCGACGGCTTCGAGAACGCGGAGAGCCTGTTCGACGACCTCCTCACCGATGCCATCGCCGGGCAGAACGGCAATGCTGTGCATGAAGTGAGGCGACTCTATCACGAAAGTCCGCAGCCTCCGAAGAGTTGCGCCGAGGCGCACTGCAGCTCGGAAAACACCGCGGGACGCGGTGCCTAGATCTCCTCGCGCTCGCCGCTGAGCGATTCGACGAGCCACACCTGGCGCAGGATTCCCAGCAGCGCCTCGGCCTCGCTGTTGCCGGCGGCCTGGAAAAGCCCGTACTTCTTGTGATAGACGTCGGAGAGCCACGCGCCGGTCTGTTCGGTGAAGCCGATCAGGTGGTACTCGCGCGTGCGCAGCATCTCGCGCAGGGCCGGTACGGCCTCGCTCCCCACCTCATAGGCGACCCAATCGCGAAACCTCCCTCGCAACGTCATGGCCTGCATTATGGCGATCCTGGGCCGATTCTCGTAGGGCAGGCAGGCAGAAAACGCCCGCCCGGCGACTAGCGGCGTTCACATTTTCGAACATCGGCGCGACGCGCCCAGCGGATTGAACATTATGGAAAGGCCGCGTCGCCCTATTGGCCGCGGAAGGCGGCCGGACGCTTCTCGAGGAAGGCCTTGAGCCCCTCACGCATGTCCTCTGTGGAGGCGATCAGCGCGAACAACTCCGTCTCGTAGGCCAGGCCCTGATCCAGGGACATGGCGCTGCCGCGCTGCGCGGCGTCCAGCGCCAGCCGCACCGCGACCGGCCCGTTCCCGGCGATCGTGCGGGCACACTTGCGCGCGGCTTCCAGCAGCTCGCCGGCCTGAAAGACGCGGTTGACCAGCCCGAGACGGTACGCCTCCCGAGCGGACACGGGCTCTCCGGTCGCGATCAGCTCCAGGGCCGGACCGAGCCCGATCAGGCGCGGCAACCTTTGCGTGCCGCCGAAGCCCGGAATGATGCCCAACGTGACCTCGGGCAGGCCGAGCAGGGCCGTGTCCGCGGCGAAGCGGAGGTGGCAGGCCAGCGCCAGCTCGAGTCCGCCGCCCAGTGCGAAGCCGTTGACGGCCGCGATCACCGGCTTGCCGAGGCGCTCGATGCGGCTGCAAAGCGCCTGGCCGCGCTGCGAGCGGGCGCGCGCCTCGAGCGGAGTCTGCTCCGCCATCTCGGCGATGTCGGCGCCTGCCACGAACGAGGGCCGTTTGGCCTCGGCGCCGGTAAGGATCACCGCCCGGACCTCCGCGTCCGCCTGCAGCCCGCCGAAGGCCTCGCTCAGCTCCCGGATGGTGGCGTCGTTCAGCGCATTGAGCTTGTCCGGCCGGTGCACCCAGACCAGGGCCACGCCCCCCTCTTCGCGCTCTACGCGGACGTTCTCGTACGCCATCGCCGGTCCTCCTGTCTTCCGGCCGCCCCCCTGGGCGGGCCCGCATTGTAGGGGGCAGCATCTCATCCCCGCCGGTAGCGCGCAGCACCCCGGGGGGCGGAGGGCGATGGGCTCAAGTCCCGGGGACAGGGGCGTCGATAGGCCACCGGATGCTCACCAAGACGCTATGTCCCCATTGCGGGAACAGCTTCCTCGCAGAGCCCAAGGACTCGGGTGGCGCAACGTGCCCCCAGTGCCGTTCCTTCGTACCCACGGACGGCGCCGTCCATCAGCCCCTGTCCGCACCGCCGGAGGTTCACCAGACACCGCCGCCCGAGGTCTACGCCGTGCCCGCGAGCGTGGATCCGGGCGCTCCGCGCTTCGACCCGACCACGCCGCCGCCCTCCTACGTGCGCGGGGAGCGCCTGGTGCGCGGGGTCATCTTCGGCGCCGTGGCGGCCGTGGCCTTCGGCACCTTCTTCGGTGCGGGCACGGCCGCGATCCGGCTCACGCTTCCGCTCCTGGGTGGCATCGTGACCGGCATCGTCACGGGCATCGTCGTGCGCCACGGCTTCGGCGGCCGCTCCGTTCCCTCGACGCGTGGACGCGCGTCGTCCGCCGCGGCTTTCTGCGCGGCCCTCGGTCTGACCGCGTCGCTCGCCGGCGGCTGGACGGTGGAACGCTGGACGGGCGACCGCGCTCCCACCACGCAGCGGGATCTGTCGTCGGGTTTGAAGAGCCTCCAGGCGCGCCGCGCGCAGACCGTGGACGCCTCGGATCGCGCTACGCTCGACTACCGCATCCGCGAAGTGCACCGCCTGCAGTCGCTGACCGACGCGCAAATCGAGGACTACTTGTGGGTGCAGCAGGCCCGCATCGCTCAGCCGCTGGTGGCGTATGCGTGGAATCGCGTCAAGAACGGGCCGCTCGTTCGGCTCGGCCCCGAGGGCCGCACTGTCTACCTGGGCGGCGATTACGGCACGGCGGCCGGCTGGGGGCTCGACTTCCTGCTGGTGATGTGGCTGGCGACGCGCGGTGTACGTCCGCTGCTCGTGCGCGAGCGTCGCAGACGCTACGAGGCGTTCTAAAGAACGCAGCGGCCAACCCCTGGCCTGTCGCGCGACCCAAGCGCCCGCGGGCCTCGTCCAGGCCAATCGCTTGTGGCCCTTGGCTAACGGCTCTCTTTGAGCCCGCTCTCGCGGGCCGCCGCTTCCACTTCCTCCGGCGTGGCGCACTGCAGATCCGTCCCCAGACAGCGCAGCGAATCGCGGAAGCGCTCCGCCTGATCCTGCATGCGCTCGTGCGTCTCGCTCGAGCCGCCCAACAGCACGTAGTCCTCGCCCTTGGTGATGCGGGCGTGGCCGTCGCCGTCGAAGCCGAGTCCCATGAGGAAGCGCATGCGGTGCCGGTCGGTCATGACACGTGGAGTTTAGCTCAAGGGTGCGCGGAGCAAAGCGCTCGTGCGCGGCGCGCAGGGCCCGGCGCGGCCCACTCCGAGGGGCGGGCCGAATTGGGCCCGCCACGAGGCATGCAGTCAGAGGACCCAGGAGGCAGACGATGGACGACCGCAGCGCATTCCTACGCGAGATCACGGAGGCGTTCGGACCGCCCGGGCTCGAGGACGACGTAGCAGCCATCCTGCGCCGCCAGACGCAGGACTTCTGCGAGCTGAGCAGGGACAACATCGGCTCGTTCATCGCGACCAAGAGCGGCCGACTCGCCCCGCATCATGTTCGCGGGCCACATGGACGAGGTCGCCTTCATGGTGACCGACGTGGAGAAGTCCGGCCACGCGCGCATCCGCCCGCTCGGCGGTTGGTGGCCCCACGTGCTGCTCGGCCAGCGCCTCACCGTGCGCACCGACAAGGGCGACTTCATGGGCGTAGTCGGCTCCAAGCCGCCCCACGAGCTCACGGACGAGGAGCGCAAGAAGGTCCTGGACTGGGACGACATCTTCGTCGACCTGGGCGCGGCCGACGGCTTCGACGTGGTCGAGGCCACGGGCGTCCAGCGCGGCGACTTCGTGGTTCCACACGGCCCGTGGGAGACGCTGGCCAACAAGAACCTGCATGTGGTCAAGGCGTGGGACAACCGCGTCGGCTGCGCGCTGGCCGTGGATCTGCTCAAGGAGCTGCGCAACACGCAGCACCCGAACACCGTGTATGGCGTGGCGACGGTACAGGAGGAGGTCGGACTGCGGGGTGCCCAGACCTGCGCGCAGATGGTGAAGCCCGACATCGCCTTCGCGCTCGACGTGGGGATCGCCAAGGATACGCCGGGCTTCAAGGGCGCCGATTCCAACCCCGAGAAGCTGGGCGGCGGGCCCGGGCTGCTGCTCATGGACCAGACGCTCATGGGCACCCCCGTCTCGTGCGCTTCGTCCGGGAGACGGCGGAGCAGGAGGGGATCGGGTGCCACACGACCACGCTGCCGCGGGGCGGTACCGACGCCGGGCGCTTCCACGTCAGCGGGACCGGCATCCCCAGCCTGGCCATCAGCGTGCCCAGCCGCTACATCCACAGCCACAGCTCGATGATCGACCGGCGCGACTACGAAGCGACGCTCAAGCTGCTCGTGCGCCTGTGCGAGCGGCTCGACGCTGCCACCGTGTCGAACATCATCGGCTAGGGACCGCCCAAGAGGCGCGTCAGCGGAGAGGATCCGTCAGCGCGGGCACGGTGGCGCGCTTCAGGAACAACAGCGCGAAGGTCTGGTCCAGGTCGGCCAGCCGGGTCACGTCAGGCAGCAACGCCTCCGCGCCCTCGCGGTACCAGTCGCGCGTCCCCAGGTAGCGTTGGTTGAGCAGCACGCCCGTGCGCTCGAGGTTGAACAGATAGTAGGTCCACCAGGTTTTCCCGCGCAGAACGTTCTCGTTCACGTCGTAGTACTCCTCGAGCCAGGCCAGGCCGTCCCGGATCGCGGTGCGCGTGCGCTTGGAGAGCGAGGACTTGAAGATTGCGTTGCGGCGCAGCGCCTGCTGGCACAGGATCAACGAGCAGATGCCGGCGGTGGTCATGGAGCCGTAGGCCTTCCCGGTCATGGTGTACGTGAAGCCGCGCGCTTCCGCATCCTCCACACGCCGCTGCAGATAGCGACCGGAGCGTACGTAGCGGGAGACGCGCACCTTCGGGCCGTGCCTTTCCTGCACGGTCAGCAGGAAGCGCAAGGCCGGCAGCCAGACCCTTCCCGTGGGGATGGCGCAGCGGTTGGCCGCGGCCAGCCCGAAGAGCGCGTATTGCGTGTTGCTGAGGTCATAGCCCCCGCTCGGGTAGCGCCACACGGGATAGAACTTGCGCTGTCGCGACTGCCCGTAGCCGGCCCCTTGCTGCGCCACCAGCCAGTCCGCCGCTTCCTGCATCCACTCGCGGTCCCCGGCGGAGATCACGCGTTTGGCCAATCTCGGCCGCTTCTTGTGGGCGTCCTTTTCATCCGCGCCGCCGGGAAAGTACTTGGCCTCCAGCGCCATCAGCAGGATCGATACGTTGTAAGTGCGTTTGAACGGGCGGTTCTTGAGATACGCGAAGCCGCGCGTGATGGCGGGCGCGTCGGCCTTGACTCCGCCCTTGAGCAACGCGAGCAGGACCAGAGCGGTCATGCCGTCACGGTTGCCTGCCCTGCCGTGCTGGTCCCAGGCGCCGTCCTTCCTTTGCCGCGCCAGCAGGCTCAGGATCAACCGCTCGATCGCCTGGTTCACGCGGCGCCGGAACTTGGAGGGATACGCGCGGGGCGAGAACCGCTCCTGCGCGACCCGGAACAGCGACAGATCGCGGTCCTTGGCCCCCCACAGGCTTCCGTTGCCCCACACTACGCGTGAGCCCCGCGGCCCTTCCGCGACGAGCTCCAGCAGCACGACGTTTCGCAGCGTGAAATCCAGGCGCACGGGCTGCTGGCCGACGAACAGCGGCGGCGTGGAAGCCAGCACGCGACCGTCTCCGAGCACTCGCACCGTCACGCCGCGCCCGCCGCCGCGCTGCAGCACGCCCACCTCGATCTCCATGCGCTCGAAGACGCCCTCGAGCAGGAAGCCGATGCGTGACGGCGCCGGACAGTTCAAACCGCGCATGGGCTTGCCGCCGACCGTAAGCCCCGCCTCGTTCCCCGTCCGGTTGCGCAGCACCCTGTACTTGCCGGCCTTCTCGTAGGCGGGGATCAGGTCGAGAAAGGGGACCGCGCGGCCCGCAGCCGGCGTCGCCGCCACGCCCGGCGCGGCGGCGAGCAGACACAGGAGGACGATCCAGCGGCCACCCATCTTCTCTCCTTGTTGTTTAACCGACGCGAGGGAGGTTCCGGATGCAAAATCTCGATCGGACGACCCTCGGGTCTGCCTGAGCCCATCTGGATTCGGCCGGCTGCGCCGGCGCGCCCGGCCTCGGTCTTCACGATGGGCCTTCAGACACACCCTAGTGAGCTTCGAGCCAGTTGTCGCCCACGCCGACGTCCACCACGATGGGCACGCGCAGATCCAGCGCCCCGGCCATCTCCGCGCGCACCAGCTCCCCCACGGCACCCGTGTCGCCCTCCGGTACCTCGAAGACCAACTCGTCGTGCACCTGGAGGATCATGCGCGCCCGCGGACTTTGCTCCGCCAGCCGGCGATGGATGCGGATCATGGCGATCTTGATCAGGTCGGCGGCCGTGCCCTGCAGGGGCGTGTTCTTGGCCATGTTCTCCGCGCCGGCGCGCACGCCGGGGTCTGTGCTGTGGATCTCCGGGATGGCCCGGCGCCGGCCGAGCAGCGTGGTGACGTAACCGTCGGTCCGCGTGCGCTCGACGGCGGCCAGTTGGAACTGCTTGACGCCGGGGAACTCGCGGAAGTAGGCGTCCAGGAACTCGCGCGCCTCCGGCATCGTGATCTTCAGGTCGCGCGCCAGCCGCTGCGGCCCCATGCCGTACAGGATGCCGAAGTTGATCGCTTTCGCGCTGGTGCGCTGGTCGCGGGTGACCGCGTCGAGGTCGACGCCGAACATGAGCGCCGCGGTCTCGGCGTGCACGTCCCCGCCGCGCGCGTAGACGTCGAGCAGGCCCGTATCGCCGCTCAGGTGCGCCATGAGACGCAGCTCGATCTGGCTGTAGTCGGCGCTGAGCAGCTTGTAGCCCTCGTCGGCTATGAACGCGCGCCGGATGCGGCGGCCGAGCTCCGTGCGCACCGGAATGTTCTGCAGGTTCGGATCGGCGCTGCTCAGGCGCCCCGTGGCCGCAACCGTCTGGTTGAACGAGGAGTGGATGCGGCCGTCTACAGGATGCACCAGCTCCGGAAGCGCGTCGACGTAGGTCGACTTGAGCTTCGTGACCTCGCGGTACTCGAGCAGCTTGGCCACGATCGGGTGCCCGGCGTAGTTCTCGAGCGTCGCGGCGTCGGTCGAATAGGCACCGGTCTTGGTCTTCTTGACCCGGCGCCTGGTGCCCTTCTGGATCTCCAGCTTCTCGAACAGGATCGGCCCGAGCTGTTTCGGCGAGCTGACGTTGAACGCCTCGCCCGCGATCTCGTGAATGTCCTGCACGAGGCGCGTGGCCGCCTCCGCGAACTCCGTGCTCATGCCGGCCAGGTAGTCCGCGTCGATGCGCACGCCGGCCCGCTCCATGTCCATCAACACGGTGACGAGCGGCATCTCGATCTCGTTGAACAGCCCCTCCAGCTCTTCCTGGTGGAGGCGCGGGCGGAAGAACTCCACCAGCCGGAAGGTGCAGTCCGCGTCCTCCGCGGCGTAGTCGGCCACCTTCTCCACGGGCACCTCGGCCATCGTGATCTTGTGCTTGCCCTTGCCGAGCAGGTCTTCGACGCTCGTCTTGCGGATGCCGAGGTGGCGCAGCGCCAGCGTGTCGAGGCTGTGCACGCCGCGTCCTGGGTCCAGCAGGTACGACGCGACCATGGTGTCGAAGGCCAGGCCCTGCACCTCGATGCCGTTCGTGCGCAGCACCTGTGCGTCGTACTTGAGGTTCTGACCGCCCTTGGCGATTCCGGGATCCTCGAGCACGGGCTTCAGTTGCGCGGCGGCGGCGTTGCTCCAGGGCAAGTACACCGCTTCGCCTTCGGTCCAGGCGAAAGCGGCACCGATGATGCCGGCGGTGTAGGGGTCGAGGCTCGTCGTCTCCGTGTCGAAGACGAAGAAGGAACAAGCGCGCAGTGCGGTGACCAACTCGTCTATGCCCGCGTCCGTGTCGATCAGGCGGTACCCGCCCGTGTCGGTCCGCCGCCCGCCCTCCGAGGCGACCTCGGTCAGCAGGTTGGCGAACTCCAGCTCGGTGAAGATCTCGAGCAGGCGCGCGTGGTCGCGCGGGCCCGCCCGCAGGCTCTGTACGTCGGCCTCGACGGGGGCTTCGACATCGATCGTGACCAGCTCCTTGCTGAGACGGGCCTGGTCCGCGAACTCGACCAGGTTGGCGCTCGTCTTGGATTTCTTCATGGCCGGCGCGCGCTCCAGCACCGCTTCGAGCGACCCCCACTCGCGGATCAGCGCCATGGCCTTCTTGGGTCCGATCAGCGGCACCCCGGGCACGTTGTCCGAGCTGTCGCCCATCAGGCCGAGCACGTCCACGACGCGCCCGGGCTCAACACCGAACCGCTCCTCCACCGCGGCTGCGTCGATCAGTACGGGGCCCTCGCGCTTGGAGACGTCGTAGACCACCACCTTCTTGGTAACCAGCTGCAGCATGTCCTTGTCGCCGGAAACGATGCGCACCTCGAGACCCTCGGCCTCGGCGCGGCGGACCAGCGTGCCGATGATGTCGTCCGCCTCGAAGCCCGGGAGCTCCAGCACGGGGACGCCGAGCGCCTCCGTCATCTCCTTGATCACCGGGAATTGCTCGACCATCTCGCGCGGCGCCTTCTCGCGCGTGGCCTTGTAGGCGGGGAAACGCTTCTTCCGGAACGTCGGTTCCGGCCGGTCGAAGCAGACCGCGATGTAGTCGGGCTGCTCGTCCCGCAGCAGGTTGAGGATCGCGCGCACGTACCCGAAGGAGGCGGACGTGTCCCGGCCGGCGGAAGTCGTCAGGGGGTTGCGAATGAAGGCGAAGTGCGCGCGGTAGGCCAGCGCCGTACCGTCGACCAGGTAAAGGCGGCCCCCCATGGAAGGCGTAGCGTAGCATGCGCACCATGACGCCTCTGACGGAGCGCCTGGAGGGAATCGAGGCCATCGTCTTCGACCTCGGCAACACGCTGGTGCCGTTCGCGGAGCCCGAGCTGAAGGTCCTGTATGCACAGCTGGAGCACGCCTTCCGCGCCGAGCTCGGCCCTGAAACCGACTTCTACGGGCGCGCGAACCGCATCCGCAACGAGATGATCCGCGAGCGCGAGGCGGACTCGATGCGGGAGATCACGATCGAGGAGTTCTGCGGAGCCGTATGCGGCCGGCCGGCGTCGGCGCAACTGATCGCGGCCGCGCACCGGACCATGGATCAGACCTTCGTCGAGGTATGCCGCATCCCGGAGGACCTCGGCTCCCTGCTCGCGAGGCTCGGCGACCGCTTCCGGCTCGCCGTCCTGAGCAACTACGTGCTCACGCGGCCGGTCGAGGAGGTGCTGCGGCGCGCGGGACTTTACGAGCACTTGCACACCGTCGAGGTGTCGGCCACGTACGGCTACGCCAAGCCGCACCCGGACATGTTCGAGCGCGTGCGCAGTAGCCTCGGGACCAGGCCCGAAGCGACGCTCATGGTGGGCGACAACTTCTACTGCGACATCGTGGGCGGCCACCGCGCCGGCTGGCGCACCGCGCACACGCTCGAGCACTATCGGGGGGCCGGGTCCGATTCGCGGGCCCCGGACGTACGCGCGGACCTCGTCCTGGAGCGACTCGGTGAGCTTGCCGCTCGACCCTGAGCACCGGCTGCGCAACCTGCAGCGCAAGCTGCGCGACCTCGTGCTCGGGCACAGGTCGAGCGCGGACCCCGAGCGCACGGGCATCGTCGATCTCTCCGACTTCGGCAAGCGCTGCGAGCTCGTGGCGGAGTTGGCGCGCGAGAGCACACACGCGCTTGCGGCGCTGGGCACACCCGAGGGACGCTGCGCGGCACGCGTGGCCGAGGACATCGAGCTGGCCTGCGACACGGCCGCGCTGCAGGAGACGCTGCCGCCCGGCAAGCAGCGCGCGGACGACCAGGCCTCGATCCTGGAGGAGGCCGCCACGGCACTGCAGGTGGCGCTCGATGCCGAGTGCCTGCTCGAGGAGGCCGAGGTGGCGGTCAGCCTCTCGGCGCTAGCGCGGCGCGAGGTCGAAGCCTTCGCGCCGTTCGTGAAGATCGAGGGCACGATCCACAACGTGCCCGCGGCAGCGGCACCGCGCGGCAAGATCCGGCGCAACCTGCGGCGCGCCTTGCTCGAGGCGGTCGGTGGGCGGCTCGCGGTGGACGTTTCGGCGGACGGCGTGCTGACCTTCGGCGAACGGCGCTACGAGAGCGCGCCCGTGGCCGAAGACGTCGCGCGCAGCGAGCACGAACCCGACGAGGTGCGCAAGTGTCTCGACATGCGCGAGAACGCGGCCGATCCCGCGCTGCGGGACTTTCTGCTGGCGCGTGCGGTCCTGGCTGCGCTGCGCGCGCTGCTCACGCAACGCTTGCGCGACCCGGCCGTGCGCGAACAGGCCCGCCGTCTTCCGTGCCGCCCCGGGAAGCGGGGCGTGGTGCGTCCTGAAGCGCTGACGCTGCCCATCGAGGGCTGGGATCCCGCGGAGGCGGGGCGAGCGGTCCAAAAGCTCGCTGCCGGCCGCGGCGGGCCCGAGTGGACCGGCCTGCCGAAGGGTGTCTACCCGCTGCGCTTTTTCATCGAGGCGGACGACGCGCTGGCCGCGGACCTGCTCGCGCTCACCCCTGCGTTGCGCCGCATGGAGCGCGGCGAAGCCGTCGAGGGCACGCAAGAACGCTCGCGCCGCGCGCTGGGTAAGTTGCTTGGACTCCTGGGGTAGACTGACCCCAAATGCCTGAAACGCCGCCCGATTCGCCCCACAAGCACCTCTTCGACCGCCTGCTGGAACAGCGCACGATCCTGCTGTCCGAGCCGGTGATGCCCGACAGCACCGAGCGCATCTTGGCCCAACTCCTGTACCTCGATGCCGAAGACAGCAAGAAGGCGATCAAGTTCGTCATCAACACGCCGGGCGGATCGATCACGGACGGGTTCGCCATCTTCGACACGGTGCGCATGGTGGGCGCGCCGGTCACGACCATCTGCACGGGCCTGGCCGCTTCCATGGGAACGATCCTCATGCTCGCGCCCACGGACAAGAAGCGGCGCCTCACGCTCCCGAACGCGCGCTTCATGATCCACCAGCCCTCCTCGGCCTATCGCGGCTCGGCCTCCGACATCGAGATCGGGGCCAAGGAGATCCTCAATATGCGCGACCGGCTGATCGGCATCTACGTGGACGAGTGCGGGCACGACGCGGACAGGATCAAGGACGATCTGAACCGCGACAACTGGATGGGTGCGCCGGAAGCCGTGAAGTACGGGCTGGCGAGCCGGATCATCCGGCACATCGGCGACGTCGCCTAGGCGGTCCACCTCCGCTTGCTGCTAGCTTTGGGGGCGGTGGATCCGGTCACGGCAACTTTCCTGGCCCTGCTCGCGATCTCGGTCGGGCTGCGCATGTGGCTGGCCGAGCGCCAGGTGCGCTACGTACGCACGCACGCGGGTCGTGTCCCCGAGCCGTTCGCGGGACGCGTCAGCCTGGAGGCGCACGACAAGGCGGCGCGCTACACGGTGGCCGGCACGCGCTTCGGCCAGCTGGCACTGGGCGTCCGCAGCGCGATCCTGCTGCTCTGGACGCTCGGCGGCGGCCTGCAGCTGTGGGACGGGGCGGCGGGCTCCCTCGGTTGGGAGCCACTGTCCATGGGCCTGGTTTTCGTGGTCGGCTTCTTCGCGCTGCAGGCGCTGCTCGGATTGCCGCTCTCCGCCTGGCGCACGTTCGTCCTCGAGGAGCGCTTCGGGTTCAACCGCACAAAGCCCGGCCTGTTCGTGGCGGACTTCCTGAAGGAGCTGGTGCTGCTCGCCGTGCTGGCAACGCCGCTCGTGCTGCTGGCGTTGTGGCTCATGCGCAGCATCGCGTTCTGGTGGTGGTTGCCCGTCTGGGGCGCGTGGATCGTGTTCCAGCTGTTGGTGACATGGGCTTATCCGGCCTTCATCCTGCCCTGGTTCAACAAGCTCGAGCCGCTGGAGGAGGGCGAGCTGCGCGAGCGGCTTGAAGATCTCGTGGCGCGCACGGGCTTCAGCTCGCAGGGCGTATTCGTGATGGACGGCTCGCGCCGCTCGGCGCACTCGAACGCGTTCTTCTCGGGCATCGGCAACAAGAAGCGCATCGTCTTGTTCGACACGCTCATGGAGACACTCAGCGCGGGCCAGCTGGAGGCGGTGTTGGCCCATGAGCTCGGCCACTTCCGGCTGCGCCACGTGCCGAAGATGCTGATGCTGAACGCCGTCGGCAGTGCGGTGGCGCTGGCCGGCCTGGCGCTCGTCGCGGATCGCGCCGCGTTCTACACGGGGCTCGGCGTGCAGACCATGTCCGCCCACGCGGCACTGGTGCTCTTCTTCCTCGTGACGCCGCTGATCGGTGTGCTGCTGCAGCCGCTCTTCGTGGGGATGATGCGGCGCTACGAGTTCGAGGCCGACGCCTTCGCCGGGAAGCACGCGCAGGCCAGCGACCTGGTCGGCGCGCTCGTGCGGCTCAACATCGACAACGCCTCCACGCTGACGCCGGATCCCCTGTACTCCGCCTACCACTACACGCACCCGCCGCCCGCGCAGCGAGTGGCCCGTCTGGAAGCCTCCGCGCCGGCCTGACGGCGGAGACGGCGGACAGGCGTGCGGCAGCGCTGCCGCACTAGAATCGGTGCAAGTGAGCCGCTCGCAAGCGCTTGCGCCTGTTACATATGGCAACAGTTACTTGCCGTTGCGGAGGTCGGCGGCGGCCGCGACCATCGCGCGCAGCGCGGCCTCCACCTCCGGCCACGCGCGCGTCTTCAGTCCGCAGTCGGGATTGACCCACAGCTTGTCGGCGGGGATCACGTCCCGCGCGCGCTTGAGCAGGTCGACCATCTCCGCTTGCGAAGGCACGCGCGGCGAGTGGATGTCGTAGACGCCCGGGCCGATCGAGTTCGGGTAGCGGTAGCGCCGGAAGGCTTCGAGCAACTCCATCTTCGAGCGCGAGGCCTCGATCGAGATCACGTCCGCGTCCATCGCGCCCACGGCCTCGATGATCTCGTTGAACTCGGAGTAGCACATGTGCGTGTGGATCTGCGTCTGGTCCTGCACGCCGCAGGCCGTCAGGCGGAAGGCGCCCACGGCCCACTCCAGGTAGGCCTTCCAGTCGTCGCGCACCAGCGGCAAGCCCTCGCGCAGCGCCGGCTCGTCGATCTGGATCGCCTGCATCCCGGCGCTCTCGAGGTCCGTTACCTCGTCGCGCAGAGCCAGGGCGATCTGCCGGCAGGTATCCGCGCGGGGCTGATCGTCGCGCACGAACGACCACTGCAGGATCGTAACGGGGCCCGTGAGCATGCCCTTCACCGGCCGGTCGGTCTTCGACTGCGCGTACCTCGACCAGCGCACCGTCATCGGCTCCGGCCGGTGGACGTCGCCGTACAGCACGGGCGGGCGCACGCAACGGGTTCCGTAGCTCTGCACCCAACCGTTCTTCGTGGCCACGAAGCCCTTCATCTTGAGGCCGAAGTACTCGACCATGTCCGTGCGCTCGAACTCACCGTGCACGAGCATGTCGAGGCCCACGTCCTCCTGGAAGCGCAGCGTGCGCTCGGTCTCCCGCTCCAGGAAGCGGTCGTATTCCTCGCGAGTCGAGCGGCCGGCCTTGAAGTCGGCGCGCGCCCGGCGTACTTCGCGCGTCTGCGGATACGAGCCGATGGTCGTCGTGGGGTAGGCGGGCAGCTTCAGCCGGGCGTCCTGCAGCGGCTTGCGCACGGCGTATGGGCTCTTGCGCCGCTTCATCTCCTCGGTGACGGCCGCCATGCGCGAGCGCACCGCGTCGTTGTGCGTGCGCGGCGACTCCCGGCGGCCTTGCAGGATGCGCGCGTTCTCCTCCAGCTCACCGGCGACGGCATCGCGGCCCTCGTTCAGCGCGCGTGTCAACAACGCCACCTCGTCCAGCTTGTCGCCCGCAAACGCGAGCCACGAGCGCAACTCGTCGTCGAGCTCCTTCTCGGGCCCCAGGTCGTACGGCACGTGCAGCAGGGAACAGGACGGCGCAACGAGCACGCGCTCCGAACCGATGCGCCGGGCAGCCTGCTCGAGCGCATCGAGCGTGGCGCCCAGGTCGGTGCGCCAGACGTTGCGGCCGTCGACCACGCCGAGCGACAGGGCAAGGCTCGCGGGGGCCTCCGCCAACGCCCGCTCGAACTGTGCCGGCCCGCGCATGAGGTCCAGGTGCAGGCCGGCGACGGGCAGTTGCAAGGCCGTCTCCAGGTTGTCGCGCAGGTCGCCGAAATAGGTGGCCACCAACAGGCGCAACTGCGGTGCGGCCGCGGCCAAGCGCTCGTACGCGTGCTGGAACGTGGCGCGCGCGTCGTCGGGGAGGTCGAGCACCAGGCAGGGCTCGTCCATCTGCACCCACTGCGCGCCGGCGGCTTGAAGCCGCCCCAGGATCTCCTCGTAGACCGGAAGCAGAGCCTCGAGGCTCGGCTGCCGGTTCACGACCGGCGGCACCTTCTTGCCCAGCAGGAGCAACGAGACCGGCCCGATCAGGACCGGGCGCGTCTGGACACCGAGCGCCGAGGCCTCTTCGAACTCCGCGAAGGGCTTTTGCGAGGCGATGCGAAACTGCATCCCCTCCTCGATCTCCGGCACGATGTAGTGGTAGTTCGTGTCGAACCACTTGGTCATCTCCATGGCCGGGAGATCGACCTTGCGTGAGCCGTCGGGTCCGAGCTCCTGCAGTCCGCGTGCCATCGCGAAATAGGTGCGCAGATCCACGTCGCCATCGCCGAGGCCGTAACGCGACGGCGCGCCGCCGCACAGCGCCAGCGCATCAAGCACCTGGTCGTAGAGCGAGAAGTCGTTGCTCGGGATGTGCTGCAGGCCCGCTTCCTTCTGCTGCGCCCAGGCCTCCCGCCGCAGTCGACGCGCCGTCTCCAGCATCTCGCCCTCGCCCACGCGTCCGGCCCAAAAGCCCTCGACCGCCTTCTTCAGCTCGCGTTTCGGGCCGATGCGGGGAAAACCGAGGTTGGTTGCGATCGCCATGGGCTCCTTTCGGGCTCGGGTGCAGCGATTCGGGCGCCAGCCGCGCATCGTGCCACATGGAGCCGCGCCTTCAAGAGACGGCTGTAGCATTGGTCCCGCGGACCGGCGGTATGCTTGTCGCTGCACACGTGCCCCCAGAGTCCCGGAGACCCTTCATGCGCCACATTCTTCCCGCCATGCTCTGCCTGCTGCTGCTCTTGCCCTCAGGCTCGCTCCTCGCCCAGGAGGTGGAGCTCGACCAGAAGGCCAAGAAGCTCGAGCAACTGAAAGAGAAGGAGGACCGGCTGCAAAAGGAGCTCGAGGCCGTCAAGAAGCTGCGCGAGCGCGCGCAGGAGGACCTCCGGCAGGCCCGTGCAGAGCAGATGGTGAAGGCCATGCGGGCGCGCATCGAGGAGCTGACCCCACGCCGCTTCACCCAGAAGGTAGACGTGGGCTTCCAGACCAAGAGCGAGTTCCGCGCCGCGGCCGAGGAGATGATGGCCGAGGAGCTGCCTCCCGAGCTGGTCGAGGGGCAGAGCACCGCATGGGCGGCGCTGGGCCTGATGCCGCTGAACACGGATCTGCAGGAGATGCTCCTGGACGTCGTCGTGAGCCAGGCCGCGGCGTACTACAACCCCAAGACAGACACGTTCTACGTCGTCGCCGAGTTGCCCAAGGGCCAGGCCGAAACGATCTTCCTGCACGAGCTGCAGCACGCCATGCAGGATCAGGTGCTGGGCCTCGACGACATCTGGGCCAAGGCGCTGGAATCAGGAAACGACGACCGCGCGCAGGCCGTGCGCTTCCTGGTCGAGGGCGAGGCCACCTACCTCATGACGGTGCACGAGCTGGGCAAGATGCTGAAGCGCATGAAGGCGCCGCCGGGGCAGCTCGACGCGGCGCTCGGAGCGCAGCTGAAAGCGGCCTCGAACATGCCGTACGACAAGATGATGGCGAGCATGGAGGCGATGGCCAAGACCATAGGCGGCGACATGGCCGAGGCGACGCGGAAAGCGAAGGAGCTGCCGCCGTTCGTGATGCGCTCCCTGATCGACGCCTACTACCGCGGCGCCTACGCCGTGCACGAGGTCAAGGCGGCGCGCGGCTGGAAGGGCGTGGACGAGCTGTTCGCCGACCCCCCCACGTCCACGGAGCAGATGCTGCACCCCCACAAGCTGCTCGGGGACAAGCGCGAGGAGCCGATCGCGGTCGAAGTGCCAGTGAAGGTGGCGCGCGAGCTCGGCGAGGGCTGGACCAAGGCCTACGAGAGCACGCTCGGCGAGGCCTCGATCCTGATCCTGCTCACGGACCAGATGCCGAAGGCGCAGCGCGACGCGGCCGTGGCCGCAGCCGCCGGCTGGGGCGGCGACCGCTTCGTGGCCTTCCGCCGGCTGGGCGGCATCAAGCTCGTCTACCGCTTCGACTGGAAGGCGCTGAGCCAGGAACAGCGCGCGGACGCCTACGAGCGGGCGCTGACCACGCTGCACAAGCGCTTCGAGGAAGCAGGTTTCGACATCCGGCCGGACCTCAACCTCGAAGGGGAGGTAAACGTGA
>JAPUHK010000177.1 GCA_027297745.1 Planctomycetota bacterium
GTCGTGGCCGGGCTGCCGCCGAACTCGAAGCGGATGTTGGCGAACTCGCTCCATTGATGGGCCGTGCGCTCGACCATCTGGTGCTGGTCGGGCACGCCACCCAGAAAGCGCACGCGCAGCGTCGACCCGTTGTGCCAGCGCTTGCCGATGGGCATGATGGCGCGCGCCGGGCTGCGCGCTGCCGTGTGCGGGTTGTACCGGCCGCCGGGCCGGCGCATGTCGCGGGGCAGGACCCTGTCGAAACAGATCTTCGGAATTTCAGGCATGCTCTCCTCCTTCTCACATTGGGCGCCGCTGGAGCGGCACCGGACCGCGGATTCTTTCTTCTTCGCGCTGTGCGCGTAACGAATCGCCGAATCGGATCGCCCGTGCGGCGATCTGCGCCCCACATACGCCCGGCCTTGTAACGGCCTCGAGCATCGCGGCTCCCCCCCCTTTCTCGGGACACCCTGGCTGCCGACGCTTCGACTCCGGTCTACACCTCCGCGGCGCGCAACGCAACCGTGATCCGTGCGGGCGCCCGTCAAGAACGCGCAGCGACGGCTCGCGTGCCGTGCCGCACCGGTGTAACGGGTCGCGGCGCAACGACTAACGGGAGGCGGGCGTGCGTCGCAGGCCCTAGCTGCCGTGCTTGCCTTCGCGGCCCGGGTAGGGCACGCGGCCGAGCGAGCGCTCCAGGTATTCGACGTGCTTGGGCACCCACTCGGCGTAGGTGTCGTCCAGCCCGCCGCCCTCGAGCACGTTCATGATGCTGCGCGGCGACGCGGTATCGTGGCCGCAGCCCCCAAGATGCCCCGTCTCGTGCGCGGTCGTCATGGCGATTCCGCTGCTGAACCCGTCGATCAGCGAGCGCACGTTGTCGTGGCGCAGGTTGAGCTCGAGCTTTTCGCCCCACTTGTACTTGTAGTTGAAGAACTGGTAGTCCTGGTACTCGAGACGCTTCGGGAGCTTGTGCTTTTCGTACATGGTGCGCACGAGGAACGTGGAGTAGGTCGAGGCGCGGTTGCCGAAGGCGCGCCCGCCGGCCACGGGGTCGTCGCCGGCGACGGTCACGCGCCAGACCTTGTGCCCTTTCGCCCCCTTCGGGATCTCCATGCCGAAAGTGATGTTGAAGCTCACGCCGGGGATCGGTGTGCCGTCGGCGTTGCGCCAGAAGATGCGGTTGAGGCGCGCCATGGCGCGCGACATGAGCCCGTCTTTCACCCACTCGTCCATGTCCGGGAAGTACGTGTCGCTGGTGAGGTTGAGCCGCTTCAGGTCGGACTCGATCGTGCGCACCTTCTCGTTGCCCCAGGTCATGTGGATCATGCGGCTACCCAGTTCCAGCTTGTAACGCGCCGCAGGCCGGAGGCGCAGCAGCAGGCCACCGGCGGTCGACGGCAGATAGAGCGGGTTGTAGCGTTCCGGCTTGCCGTCCTTCACGTGGTAGACGAAGTACTCGAAGAGCTTCATCTGCCCCCATTCCGTGAACAGCGGCGTCCCCATTCGGGCCTTGTCCCCGAACTTCTTGAGCGCCTCGAGCAGGCTCACGCCTCGCTCCTTCGCGGCCGCCTCGATGCCGTTCACGATCAGCGAAACGGCGCTGTATCCGCGCTCCGCGACCGGCGCAGGGGGCAAGCCCTGTTTTTTCCGCTGCTTGCGGTAGCGCAGCGCGGCGCCGCCCTCGAAGTAGGGGAAGGCCCCCTCGATGAACAAGGCCTCAGGCGGCGCCGCCTTGAACAGTTCCTGCGTCAACAGACCCTCGTGGAATAGCAGTCTGGGCCCGCCGCCTTGCTTGGCCTGCTCAGCGACGACGAGCGCTACGTCCGCCTCGGTGGCCACGTAGCAGAGGTCGACCTTCTCTTCGCGCAGCTTTTTCAAGGTCGCCGCCGTGACGTCCGCGTGCCGGTCGCAGAAGATCTCGCCGCCCGACACGATACGCTCCGGCAAGTTGCGCAGGTAGGCGCGCGCCAGCGCCTTGCTCGGCTCCGATCCGTCGTGCAGCGCCGCCGCCTTGAGCGCGCGCAGCGGCAGCATGCTGCGTTGCACCGCTGCGATGGCCTGGTCGACCGCGCCGGTGCTCAAGTGCAGCAGCGGGTCCTTGGGGTCCAGGGAATAGAAGCGCTCCCAGGGCGTGATCAAGAGCAGCGGCCTCTTGCGCTCGCGCAGCATCTTCAGAGAGCTCTTGCAGCACCTCCCGGGCGCGTTGACGATCGCCACGGGTTTCAGCTTCTTGAGCGTCTTCTTGATCTGCTTGTCGGTCTTGGGATCGTCCCGCGTATCGAGCGGAACGATCTCGAGCGCTCTGCCCTCGAGCACGTCGGAACCGCTCCACGCTTCGGCGGCCGCGCGCATGCCTTCCAGGTATTCCTCCGAGCGATTCTGGAGCGGCCCTGTTAGTGGGGCCACGTACACGATCTTGAGCGAAGGCGGATCGGGGGCGCCGCGCGCGGGGCCTGCGGCCAGCAGGCCGGCCAGAAGAAGGATCCCCGTTCCGTACCGGTGCATGCGCTGCCATCTTAAGACCCGAGGGAAAGCCTGCAGAGCGAGCCGGCGTAGCGGTCCGGCATTCCGCTACGACCCGTGCCCAAGCGCAGAAGTCGATCGCGCCGTCGCTCGGCCTACCTGAGCATGGCGCTCTACGCGGCCCTGGCCGCCGATTGAACGCGGGCTCCCCAAAAAGCCGATAGGGGGGCGCATGAACGAGATGGTCAAGCCCATCCTGCTCCTGCTGGCCGTAGCCGGTGTGGTCGTGGCGGTCGCCCTTCCCGGCGGCGGCGGTTCGCGCCGCGTGGGGGGCGGCGGCAGCGCCGCGCTCGTGGACACGATCTCTACCGGCGAGGAGGTCGACGTCGAGGACTACGTCGAGTCCGGCACGATGACCGTGATCGAGTTCACGGCCGACTGGTGAGGCGCGTGCAAGCAGCTGGGTCCTCAGTTGGAGGACCTCGCCGAGGAGACCGGGGGGTTCGTGATCCGCAAGATCGACATCGACGAGTGGGGGTCCGACGTGGCGCGCCAGTACAACATCCGCCGCCTGCCCACGCTGTGGCTCTACGACGGGGACGAGCTGGTCAGCAAGGACACGCGCGAGATCATTCAGGTCCTGTCCGACTGACGGGCGCAAACGCAGTCCACGCACGGGGTTCCGCGCAATGCCCTTGCGCAGTCAGCACTTACACCGTTTGGGACAGTGGCCGACGCATGTCAACATGAACCGATGTTGACCGATGTGCACACCCCCATCCGCACCCCCATAGAGCGGCAAGGGGGTGCGCTCCACATGCAGCATGAACTGTCGGCGGGGCAGTTCATCCCCGAGCCTGACGCAAACGGACACGGCGCTCTCGCACCAAGCCGCAAAGGGGGTTTCTTGTAATGTTTGTACGTTCTCTAAAGGGTGCTCTTTAGACCCTCTCTCTCTCTTGTTTTTCAGCATTACAGACAGGGGGGGTGTACAGGAAATACAAACAACCTCGGGACGGGATGGTCGAGTACCTTCCCCTCACCGAACCCAAGCACCCTAAAAGCCCCCGTACCTGCGCGCGACCGACAATTAGGTGTTGCGCGCGTGCCTGCGCGCGAGAACCTTCCTGCGCCGCACTTCAACATGGGTTTCCCTCCCGGCCCGTCAGGATACGGGACCTGAAGGCTGGACCGGGATGCCCTAGGCGCGCATGGCGGGATGTGCCGCAGGTACAGGCAGCGTTCACGCGCGCATGGCGGGATGCGCTACACGGCGTCTGATCCTCGTCTACGCCGGCACGATCACCGAGCACGGGCTCGTCAACCGCCGCTGCTCCCTCCGCCCTGGCCATAGACATCGGCCGCCACTATGGCCCTTTCGGGCTCTTCTTCTTCCTCTTCGCCATCGAAGCGGAGCATCGCATGACCGTCCCAGGCGTCCGCCAGGCTGGTCACGTCAACCGTGATGGACCGCCCGTCCGCCGCCGCGGTGAACGTCAGCGCGAGATCCGCCGGACCCTCCGCTTCTGAGGAGGACAGGGTCACGCTCGTGACGCGATCCAGGTTTGCTCCGTCGAGCGTCAGTGTGACCGCCTCGCCGGTCTGGATGACGACGGCAGCCGGCTGACCGAGATACAGTTTCTCCGCACCAACGATGTGTGTGTGGCCATCGATGTTGTTCGTGATATCGCGAAGTGCGACCCGAACAGCCGCGTCGAGCTCGCTTGCAAGAAAGAGAATGCCATGTCCACCCACGAGGTGAACGCTCCCCAGAACCTGGAGCACGTTGCCCTGCGCATCCACCTCGCGGAGCTCGACGTCAGCGTCGAAAGACCCGATGACCTCGACCTCGTGCATGCCCGCCACGAGGCGCCCTCCCAGGACGCTCGGAGGCCCCTTCGCCGAGCTCAGGTAGTCGATGAGGTCGTCCGCAACCCCGTCCGCATTCGTGTCGACGAACACGGCGATCGCGGCCACGGTGACGCGGTCCGATTCCGCGTTTTTCAAGCGCGCCGCATAAGAGGCGAGACCGGCCGGGATCTCTTGCTCTTCCCCCGTCTCGGGATCCGTCTCGACGAACACACGGGGCGCGTTCCCGGGCCCCATCCAGGAACCGTCGGCAAACGGTGTCTCGTCCAGGGTGTCGGGTCGAAGGTCGGCGTTCGTATCGCGAGCGCGATAGATGTGAGAGGTTCCGAGTTCCTGAAGATAGAGAGTTCCGGAGCCCGGGTCGTACGCGGCGAGTCTCACGACGTCCGGTCGCTGACCGGTGAACAAGACCGTCGCCGTCGAGGGGTCGATCAAGCCGTCCCCGTCATCGTCCGTGTAGACGCGTAGAGCCACTTGACCGTTCCCGTCCCCCCCGAGGATCCAGAGCTCGTCCTCCGGTGCGGGGCTCCACGGTACGAACATCAGCTGGGGATAAAAGCCGCCGAGAGACAGCTGATCGTAGTCCCCATCGGGCTCGGTGTAGCGGAGAACGTCCTGGTTCGAAAGGCTCACGTAGACGACCGAATCCAGGACCGCGCTGCTGTTCACGAGTCCTTCGCCGAAGCCCGAATCCGGATCCTGCGCGGAGGATGCCACGGGCTCCAGGCTGGACGGGGCGTCGTCTCCGTTGCCGCAAGAGACCGCGAGCGCCGCCAGAAAGCTGACGATGAAGTGTGTTCCAATGCGCTGCATTCTTCTTCTCCCCTCTATCTTGGCAGGCGTATCGCACCGCGTCGTGACCTTACTCCTGTGAGACGACTAGGCGCGGCCGGTGGCCCGGACGATGCCCGAGCGCCGCTCGATCTCGGCAAGCTCGCGAAGGACGCGAACGCGCTTCTCTTCGAGCACCTCCGCGACCAGGCCCGGGTCGAATTCGAGCCCCTGCACCGCACCCACGTCGAGGATCGCCCGCTCGTCCTTGGAAAGCAACCCGCATCCGGTGCTCGATCAGGTCCTTGACTGCCGACGGCACCTCGATGTCGGTGATCATCTGCGTCTGCACGTAGCTGCCGTCCGCCTGCTGCCGGATGAACTGCCCCTCCTTCAGCCCGCGGATCATCTCGAAGACGAAGAACGGCACGCCGTCCGACTTCACCGCGATCTTGCCAGCCAGCTTCTCGGCCAGGGTATCGCTCTTGAAGGCGTCTTGGAGGAGATGGACGACCTCCCTCGGTGAGAGGCGGCCGACGGCGATCCGTTGGAAGTTGCCGAGTCGGCTGAGGTCGGCGAGGTCGAGGCCGGGCCGCGCCGTCGCGATCAGCAGTACACGGTCGCCCTCGAGGGCCCGGGCAAGGACACGCGCGAGATCCTCCAGACGCTAGGCAACTAGCGGCCGGCTTCTTCCTTCTGCTTGGCCTTCGAGCGCTCGACCAGCAGCCTCGCGCGGGCCTCATTCAGGTACGGATGCGTGGGGTTCCATATCGCGGCCTGTTTGAGCGCAGTTTGGGCGCGGTCGAGCGCACCCTGCTCCATGTAGGCCACAGCGACTGCCAGATATGCCGCCGCGAGCGACCCGTTGCGCCGCAGCGCTTCTTCGAGCGCGACGACGCCCTGGTCCCAGTGCTGCTGATCGCAATGCACGAGCCCGATGTTCATGTGTGCGGTGGCGCGGCCGGGGTCATGGCGCAGGGCCTCCTCCAAGGCCTGGATGGCTTGGGCGTGCTTGCCGGCCGCCATGAGCGCGACGCCCCGCGCCTCGTGCGCCTCTGCTGAGGTCGGTCGCAAGGCGATCGCCAGTCCGGCGTGCCGTAGGGCGCTTTCCACCTGGCCGGCGCGCTTGTACGAGGTGGCCAGCTTGACGTGTGTATCGAAGTGCTGCGGGTCGGCCTCTACCGCCCGTTGCAGGACGTTCAGCGCCCGCTCCGTCTGTCCGCTGTCCTGATACAGCTCCGCAATCTGGTTGAGCAGTTGCACGTCGTCGGGATGCGTGCGCATCAACCAGCGCAGCTCGGGGATCGCCTGCTGCCTGCGGCCGGTCGCGGCCAGCTCCCGCGCGTACTCCGTGACGGGGCCATAGCCCCTCCTATAGTGCTGGATCTCGTCGCGCCACCGGTCCGGCCAGGCGGGCTCGGAGCCCACAGCCTCCCCCTTCGCGGCGCGCCCCTGCTCGCGGTAGGCGCGAGTCAGGAGAGCGTGCGCGTAGCGGTCGCGCGGCTCGTCCTTCAGGTAGGCGCGCAGCTTCTTGGCCGCCTGCCCCGCTTCGCCTTGCGCCAGCAACGCGCGTGCAATCCCGACCCGCGCGGCGCGGTCCTTGGGATCGATCTCTAGCGCCGCGCGGAAAGCCGTCTGGGCCCCTTCGGCATCGCCACGTGCAAGACTCCAAAGGCCGACGCGCCAGTAGGCAGGAGCGTACTTGTGCCGTTCCCGCGCGCGCACCAGGTCCGCGGTCGCGCCCGGCTCATCTCCCTCGCGCTTGCGCACGAGGCCCAGGCGGTACCACCACTTCGGTTCGTCCGGTTTGTGTTTCAGCGCTATCTCGTAGCATCGGCGCGCGTTTCCGAGCTGGCCGTTGACGTCGTGGGCCGCCGCCAACTCCGCCCATGCCTGCGCGTCCTTGGGCCGCGCGTCCACAGCGGCCTGCAGCTTGTCGAACAGCTCGCGCGCCTCGTCCCCGGCCTCGGGCGCCTCCGGTGCCTCGGGTGCCTGGTTGCGCGTGGCGTTCCACACGACCAGCACGCCGAGCCCCACCAGGGCGAGGCCCGCCAGGAGAATCAGACGTGACCGCTGCATGCGAACGCGATTTTATCCGGGCAACGCAGCCCGTGGGCGTGGGCGCTCAAGCGGCGATGCCGCACTCTCGGCGGTTGGCTCCGCGACCTGGGCGGGGACGGATGCTCGTGCGCACCGTGCGCCGGCCGGGAGCGTCTATTCGCCCAGCGAGGCGGCCAGGGCCTCCCACTCGCGGTAGAGCGTGGCCAGCTCCGCCTTTACGCCGTCGAACTCGCGGTTCAGCTCCGGCGCCCGGTGTTGGCGCTCGCCTGAGGAGTAGACCTCCTCCAAGGTGCGCTTCAGATCCTCCTGCCGCGCTTCCAGCTCGTGGATGCGCGTCTCCAGGGCCTTCACGCGCGAGCGCAGGCGGTCCAGCTCCCGGCGACGCTGCTTGCGCTCCTCGAATTCGCGCCGTCCATCCCGCCTCTCTTCCTTCGGCCGGGCGTCGCGCTCCAACGCCCCGCGGCGGCGGCGCGTGCGCGCAGCGAGCTTTTCCTGCCACCAGGCCGCGAAAGTACGCCGGTGGTAGACGAGGCGCCGGTCCTGCACCTCCACCACGCGGTTGACCAGCTTGTCCAGGAAGTAGCGGTCGTGGCTGATGACGAAGAGCGTCCCCTCGAACTCCATCAGCATCTCCTCGAGCTGCTCGCAAGCGGGGATGTCGAGGTGGTTCGTGGGCTCGTCGAGCATGAGGAAGTTGACCTGGTCGTGCGCCAGCTTCGCCAGCTGCAGCCGGCTCTTCTCCCCGCCGCTCAGCGTCGCGATGCGCCGCTCCAGGTCTTCGCGCCTGAACAGGAAGCGGTGCAGGAGCGCCGCCGCGCGGGAGTAGGTCAGCCCCGTCTGCTGCGACACCCACTCCTGCAGCGTGGCTTTCGAGTCGAGCACATCGTGCAGTTGCCGGTACTCGCCGACCCTTACCGACTTGCCGAGCCGCAACGTCTGGTTGTGCCAGTCGCCCTCCTCCAGGATGCGGCGGAAGAGCGTCGTCTTGCCGCTGCCGTTCGGGCCCACCAGGCAGACACGGTCGCCGTACTCGATCTCGAGCCCGGCGCCGTCGAACAGCACGCGGTCGCCGTAGCTGAAGGAGAAGTCGTTCACCACCAGCGCGATGCGCCCGTGGCGCGCGGCGCCGCCCAGCGCCGCCTGGAACAGCGGCTCGGCCGAGTCCGGGCGCTCTACCTTGTCCATCTGCTCGATGCGCCGCAGCATGGCCTTGGCGCGTTTGGCCTGGCCCGGGTCGTCGTATGCGCGCGCCATGTCCCTGAGCCGGCGCGCCTGGAACTCGATGCGCTGGATCAGACGCTGCTGCGACTTGTACTGGCGCTCCTGGCGCGCTGCCGCCTCCGCCTTCTGGCGCTGGAAGTCGGTGTAGTTGCCGGTCCAGCACTTCACCTTGCGGTGGCGCAGCTCCCAGATCTCCGTAATCACGGCGTCGAGCAGGTGGCGGTTGTGGCTGACCATCACGACCGCGGCCTCCGAACGGCGCATGAAGTCGATGAACCACTCCACGCCTTCCAGGTCCAGGTGGTTCGACGGCTCGTCGAGCAGCATCACGTCGGGATCCGAGAGCAGCACCTGCGCCAGCCCGATGATGTTGCGCTCGCCGCCGCTGAAACCTTCGACGGGCTGTTCCCACGTCTCCTCGGGCAGGCCGAGGCTGCTGAGCATGGTCTCGATGCGGCGGTCGATGTCGTACACGCCGGCGCTGTCCTGCCTTTGGCGCAGGCGGCCGTACTCCTCGAGCAGCCGCTCGCGTTTGCGCTCGCCGCTCTCCTCCGCGATGAGATGCTCGAGGTCGGCGATGCGTTGTTGCAGGCGCGCCTCGTCCGCGAAGACCTTGCGCATCTCTTCGAGCACCGTGGCGCCCGGCGCGTACGTGAGCTCCTGCTCCTGGTAGGCGACCTTCACGCCGCGTTGCAGGATGCGCTTACCCTGCGCCGGCTCGAGCCTGCCGGCCAGGATGTTGAGCAGCGTCGTCTTGCCGCTGCCGTTGCGCCCGATCATGCCGATGCGCGCGCCCTTCTCGACGTCCAGCGTGACGTCGTCCAGGAGCACGGGCCCGGTAAATTGCATGGAGACGTGGGACGCAGATACGAGCGGCATGCGGCCTCTATTTAAACCACGGAGATCGGGCGTTCGAGGCGGATTCCCTATACTTTCCCGTGGCGCCGATGCGCATTACGTTTCGCCTCACGCTCACGTCGATCCTGCTCACGATGCTGGTCGCGACCGTGACCTCCATCGGGCTCGTGTCTTATCTCTTCGGCCGCGAGAGCGTCGAGAGCCTGAGCCACAAGGTCACGGAGCAGACGCTCGGCCGCATCGAGCAGCGCATCGACTCGTTCCTGAAGGTGGCGGTGGCCATCAGCACCTTCGGCCGCAACCTGGCCGCCGCCGGGCAGGTGGACCCGCGCGACTTCCCCGAGATGCAGGCCTTCTTCTCGCAGGCCATGGCGGTGCGCGACGAGCTCACCTATCTGGGGCTGGGACTCGAGACGGGCGAGTACTGCTTCGTCGAACGCAAGCACAACGGCGATCTGCTGATCCGCGAGACCGTGCGCGACGAGCAAGGGGAGTGGACGGTGCGGGACTACACGCCCGACGGCGCGGGCCGCAAGTACCTGCGCTCGCGGGAGATCGACGACTACGATCTCCACAGCCGGCCCTGGTACCGCAAGGGTGCGGCTGCACAAGGCCCGGTGTGGACCGAGTCCTACACGTTCTGGAGCCTGGGAGACCGCCCCTGGGTTCCGGGCATCACGCTGGCCACGCCCTTGCGCCACGCGGACGGCACGCTGCTCGGAGTCATGGACGCCGACTTCGACCTGCTGGCGCTGTGCCGCTTCCTGCAGGACTTGCAGGACCAGCTGCCGGGCTACGCGTTCGTGGTCGAGCTGCGCAACGACGGCAAGCGCTTCGCCATCGCGCATCCGGACTACACGAAGCTGGTCCAGGTCGTGGCCGGGCCGCGCGGGGAGAAGCACGAGCTCGTGGAAGTGGCGAAAGTCGGCGATGCGCACGTGCGCGCGTTCATGGAGCGCGTACCCGCAAGCGTCCCGCGCCACACGGGCTTCGTCCCCGTGGGCTTCGACAGCGGGGAGGAGTCCTGGCTCGGGGGCTACCGCATGCTCGGCACGCCGGGGGCTCCGCGCTGGCTGTTGGGCATGATGCTGCCCGAGTCCGCGGTGATGGCGGACGTGCACCGCAACAACCGCTCGACCCTGCTCTTGGGCCTGGTCGGCCTGATCGGAGCCGCCTACATCAGCATCGTCATCTCCAAGCGCATCGCCGGTCCGTTGAAGGCGCTCGCCGCGGACGCGGCCGCGATCGGGCGCTTCGAGCTCGATCCGAAGCCGGTCGAGCACAGCCCGATCCTGGAGGTCGACCAGCTGCTGGGCGCGGTGAGCGAGATGAAGTCCGGCTTGCGCTCGTTCGGCAAGTACGTACCCACCGATCTCGTGCGCGAGGTGCTCGCGTCCGGCCGCGAAGCGGAGCTCGGCGGGGAGCGGCGCACGCTGACCGTGTTCTTCTCGGACATCGTCGGCTTTACCTCCGTTTCCGAGCGCATGGACCCGGAGGCGCTGGTTGCGCACGTGGGCGAGTATCTCGGCGCGATGAGCGCGGAGGTGCTGGCGGAAGACGGCACGCTGGACAAGTACATCGGCGACGCGGTGATGGCTTTTTGGGGCGCGCCGCGCAGGGACGAGCAGCACGCGCTGAAGGCCTGCCGGGCGGCTCTGCGTAATCAGAAACGCCTGCGCGAGCTGCGCGCCAAGTGGCAGGAGGAGGGCAAGCCCGAGCTGTACTGCCGCATCGGTCTCAACACGGGAGAGCTGATCGTGGGCAACATCGGCAGCGAGAGCCGGCTCAACTACACGGTCGTCGGGGACGCTGCGAACCTGGCCAGCCGCCTCGAAGGGCTCAACAGCCACTACGGCACCTCGATCATGATGAGCTCGAGTACGCATGCGCTCGTTAAGGAGGCGGTCGTGGCGCGGCCGCTCGACCGTGTTGCGGTCAAGGGCAAGAAGCGCGGCAGCCTGGTCTACGAGCTGCTGGGGCTGAAGGGGGAGACGGACGAAGAGGCTGCGGCCTTCGCCCAGGAGTACGAGGACGCGCTGGCCTGCTACTTCGTCATGCAGTGGCCCGAGGCCGCGCGACGCTTCGAGACTTTGCTCCAGAAACGCGACGACACCGCCGGCCGCATCCTGCTCGAGCGCTGCCGCATCTACATCGAGTCGCCGCCGCCCGCGGACTGGACCGGCTCCTTCCAGATGACGAGCAAGTAGGCGGCGATGAAACACTCGCGCTGGCCTCCTCTGCTTTGCGCGGGGTTGCATGTAATGGCCATGGTGGCCACGACCTTCGTGCTGCGCCATGGGATGCAGACGGAACCGGACATGTCCGCTCGAGCGCAATACATCCGCGACCACGCCACGGTGTGGTATCTGGGTTGGGCGGTCTGGGTGGCGTCTGCGCTGAGCCTGCTCGTGTTCTACGTGTGGTGGCGCCGCCGGATCGGACGAACCCGGCTGAGCGATGCCGCCGTCCTTGCTGCCATCCTCGGTGTCCTCTGCGATCACACAGGCGAGGGTCTGTTCATGAAGCTGGCCGGCGAGAGCGAGTCCTTCGAGCTCTATCAAGACCTCGGAACGGCGCTGACCGGCGGAGCCGCCAACGGAATGTACACGCTCGGCGGCATCTTTCTCACCCTGGCAACGAGAGACCTGCCACGAGGGATCCGGCTCATGCAGTGGGTCACCTGGATAGCGGGCGTGGCAATGACCGGATCGGCAATCGTCGAGAGCGTCGCCGGCCTGGTGATTTCGGGCGCGATCCTGTTTCCGACGTTCATCGTCTGGGTGACCTGGATGGGCTTGAAGTGGCGTCGCGACGCGTAATCGTCGCCGGCGGCCTCGGGTTCTTCGGC
>JAPUHK010000178.1 GCA_027297745.1 Planctomycetota bacterium
CGGGGCCGGGGACCGGTGTGGTGCGCGCGGACTCGATCGAGGTCGAGCTCGTCACGGACCACCTGAGCGTTCAGCCGGGCGGCGAGATCCATGCCGGCATCCGTATGAAGATGCACTTCGGCTGGCATGTCTATTGGCGCAACGCCGGAGACTCGGGTGTGTCGCCCACGATCAAGTGGAGTCTGCCCGAGGGATTCGTGGCAAGTCCTATTCAGTGGCCGGCGCCGCACCGCATCTCGATCGGGGGCCTCGTGAACTACGGCTACGAGGGCGAGGTGCTGCTGCCGGTCACGATCAAGGCGCCGCCGGAGTTGCACGGAAGCGCGGTGAACATAGCTGCGAAGGTGGACTGGCAGGTCTGCGAGGAGATCTGCATTCTGGGAGAGGCGGAGCTGGAATTGCCCGTACGGGTGAGCAAGGCCGTGCCTGAGGTGGACGACCGCTGGCGCGAGCTCTTCGCGCGGACGCGCAGGGCACTGCCGCGGGCGCCTCCCACGGGCCGCGTCTCCGCTGCCGCACGCGGCCGCGAGGTTACTTTGACCTGGGATGAGCCCGTCAAGTCGGGGAAGCTGGCCGTCCCGAGCGCGGTCTTCTTTCCTGCATCCGACGGGATGATCGAGAACGCGGCGGCGCAGCCCGCTGAGCACGTGTTTGACCTCAATGTCCGTCGCGAGCGCATCACGCTGGTGCTAACGCCGGCCACGGCGCGCGAGCAGCCGCTGACGCGCCTGGCGGGAGTGCTGGTCATCGGTTCCGCTGACGCGCGCGCGGCGTATGCGATAGACGTTCCCATAGGCGCCACGCCGGTCCGGGAGGGTTCCATCGAGACCGTAGACGCGCCACGCGAAAACGTGGACAGGCCGCACCCCTTCACGTCTTTCGGCACGCGGCACCTTTTGGTGCTGCTCGGCGGCGTGCTGCTGGGCTTCGTCCTGATCTGGGCTATGCGGAAGCGCGGCCGCCCGGTCGGTTGATCCCGGCCGGATCCGTGCAAGGATGAGGGCGAAACCCGGGTGGCGCGCAGGGGTTCCACCCGCAACGCACTTTCAAGGAGAGGTGACGCCCATGACCGGATCATGTCGCTGGAGTTGCGCGCTCGCGCCGCTGTTGGTGTTGCTGTTCGCGACGAACGGCCTGGCCCAGGACCCCGAGGCCAAGCCCAAGGCCAAGGTGAAGACCGAGGCTCCCAAGAAGGAGCAGGAACCCGACAAGGAGAAGAAGGAGCAGGAGGTCAAGAACAAGGCCCCCGCATTCTCTCTGCCGGATCTCGACGGGAAGAAGCACGCGCTCGCCGACTACAAGGGCAAGTGGGTCGTGCTGGAGTGGATCAACCACGGCTGTCCGTTCGTGGAGGAGCACTACAAGACGGGCAACATGCAGGCCCTGCAGAAGAAGTACGCCAAGAAGGGCGTCATCTGGCTGTCGGTCTGCTCTTCGGCGCCCGGCAAGCAGGGCTACTTCAAGGCCGAGCAGTGGAAGAAGATCGAGGACCGGAAGGGCGCCATGCCCAAGGCCGTCCTGCTGGATCCCGACGGGAAGGTCGGCCGCCTCTACAGGGCCAGGACCACGCCGCAGATGGTGATCATCAACCCCAAGGGCGGCATCGTCTATGACGGCGCGATCGACTCCAAACCGCGCGCGCGCGGGCTGGAGGAGATCAAGTCCGCGGACAACTACGTGGCCAAGGTGCTGGACGCGGTGATGGCCGGCAAGGAGGCGCCCGTAACGAAGACGAAGCCCTACGGCTGCAGCGTGAAATACGCGTCCCCGTAGACGCGACAAACGAGACGATCCGGGAGCCGGTCGCGCTTGTGTGGCTGGCTCCCGCTTTTCGTTAACCTGACGCCGTGCCCGGCATGGAAGGCAGACCGAAACGGACGGTCCGGATCCGCACCAGCCTGATCCGGAACCTCGTACTGCTGATCGCCATCCTCGCCGGGTCGCTGCTGACCGTGTCGCTGCTGGGCGCGCGCGGCGCGATCCGGGAGGTCTCGCGCGAGCTGATCCAGAGCAAGGTGAGCAGCACCGAGCAGCGGCTCCAGGCCTTCTTCGATCCCATCCGCGACAACCTCGAGCTGCTGCGCACCATCGGACAGCTGACCGCGACCGTCGATCCCGAGAACACCGCCACGCTCAACCGTCTCTTCGCCGCGCTTACCGCGCGCCATCCCCAGATCTCCTCTGCGAACACAGGGGATGCGCATGGCAACGGCTACATGCTGCTGCGCGATGCGGACGGCGGCTGGCGCACCCGCGTCGTGCGCCGCGAGGCGTGGGGCTCCGAGACGCGCTGGCAGAAGTGGTCGGCCGGGGGCGAACTCGAGCGGGTGTGGAAGGAGGATCTGGACTACGACCCCCGCGCGCGGAACTGGTACAAGGGACTGCTCGAGCGCGGCGGCCCGGGAATCTATTGGACCAAGCCCTACAGGTTCTTCACCACGAGGGACCTGGGGATCACGGCCTCGATCTTCGTGCAGCCCGATGAGGGGGAGCCCTATGTGGTCGCTTTCGACGTACTGCTCGCGGACCTGACCCGCTTCACGCAGGGGCTCGAGGTCAGCGATCACGGAACGGCCTTCATCACGACAGAGGACGGCCGGCTGCTGGGGTTGCCGAGACACGCGAGCCTGAGCACGCCCGACGCGCAGCGGGCCGCATTCCTCAGGCCCGTCGCGGACGTGGGTGCGGAGTTCGTGGAGGACGCGTCGCGGCCGGTCGAACAAGAGGAGGGTTTCTTTCGCTTCGAGAGCGGGGGTGAGGTCTGGCTGGGTGGCTCGCACGGCTACGCGTTGGGTGGCCAGCAGCTCGAGATCACCATCGTGTTGCCGCAGGACGACGTGCTCGGCGACATCCACCGCCGGCGCATCGAGCTCGCCCTGGCGACTGCAGGCGCGCTGCTGCTCGCGGTTCTGATCGCAGTGCGACTGTCGCGCAAGTACAGCCGTCCGCTGCGCGACCTGGTGGCGCACAGCGAGCGGATGGGCAGGCTCGAGCTCGACGAGCCGTCCCCCGTGGCGAGCAATCTGCGGGAAGTCGACCGGCTGGCCGCCGCGCAAGACCGCATGCGTGGCGCGCTGCTCTCCTTTTCGCGTTACGTGCCCGTAGACCTCGTGCGGCAGCTGATCGAGCGCGGCGAGGCGGCCGAGATCGGTGGGCGCACCGAGGAGCTCAGCGTGCTGTTCACCGACATCCGTGAGTTCACGACGATCGCGGAGGGCCTCTCGCCGGCGGAGCTGACCAGCCACATGGCGGACTACTTCGGCGGCATGGTCGACGACCTGCGCGAGCATGGCGCGACGATCGACAAGTTCGTCGGCGACGCCATCGTGGCCTTCTGGGGAGCGCCGGACCCGGATCCGGATCACATCCGGCACGCCGTCGAGGGCGTACTCTCCTGCCGCGACCACATCCGCGCGCAAAACCGCCGTTGGCGCGAGGAGGGCAAGCCGGTGTTGCCCACGTGTTTCGGCCTCTCGGCGGGCGAGGTCGTCGTGGGCAACATCGGCGCGCCTTCCAGGCTGAGCTACACCGCGCTCGGCGATACCGTGAACGTGGCCAGCCGCATCGAGGGCCTCAACCGCTATTACGGGACCGAGGTGCTGGTCACCGCACCCGTGCGCAAGGCCATGGGCGAGACGTTCGCCTGGCGTGAGGTCGACCTCGTTGCCGTCAAGGGGCGGCACAAGGCGGTCGAGATGTACGAGCTGTTGGGGCGCGCGGGCGAGGTGGCAGCGGAAGAGATCGATTGGGCCCATCGCTACGAAGGCGCGCTGGCCTGGTACCGCACGCGCAGCTTTGCAAAAGCGCTCGAGGTGCTGCTGAAGCTCGAGCGGGAACGGCCCGGGGATCTCTCCGTCACACGGCTGCGCAGCCTGTGCGAGGAGTACATCGGGAATCCACCGTCCGAAGACTGGGACGGCGTGGTGCGCATGCAGGTCAAGTAGCGCTCGACCCGGTCGCACACCTCGGGGACAATCGCCCCATGACCCGACTCGCACCAAAGGCGATGGGGGCGACGCCGCCAGCGTGACCTACTCTTGCCGTTGCGGGATCACCATGGAGCTGGACGCCGGGCTGCCCGCGCCGAGCTGATGAGGCTCGACGATGACCGCGCAGCCGTGAGTTGCGCGCCCTGACCGCGAACGTGGAGCCCCAGCCGCCGAACGACGCGCCCTTGACCCCGGCGGCGGTCGTGCGGCTTGCGGCGCTGTTCTACGGCGCCGTCACGCTCTTCGCCATCGCCTACGCGAGCGTGTTCGGCTTTCTGGACCGGCTATGGGGCGAGCGCGCCGCGACGCCGCCGGCCTTGTTCGAGGCCCTGGCTGCCGGCCTTTCGGTCGTCGCGCTCAGCCGGCTTGCGCACCATGCTCTCGCTTTCGTGCGCCGGGCGACTGAGGCCATGGGGGAGTTGTTGGGCCCCCTCGGCGCGCGCGAAGCCGTCGCGTTGGCCTTGCTCTCGGGTTTTGGTGAGGAGCTCGTCTTCCGCGGCGCCCTGTGGCCGCATCTCGGGTTGTGGGGGACGTCGGCGCTGTTCGCAGTCTGCCACTGGGCTCCCATCCGCTCGCTGCGGAGCTACCCGCTGTTCGTCTTCTGTGCGGGCCTGCTGCTCGGATGGCTGCGCGAGCGCTCGGGCTCGCTGTGGCCGCCCATCCTGCTGCACGTCGTCGTGAACGCGTTCAACCTGTCGTGGATCGGATCCCTGGAACGCACACGCGCCAGCGGCGAGGGTGCCTAGCCCTCGGCGCTGAGCACTGCGATGGCCTCGTCGATAGCCGCGAACTCCGCGGCGCATTGCTGCGGGTCGTAGAGGCACGCGTCCTTGCCGGCTTGCTGCTCGGTGTGGAACTCGCCGCCTGTGTGGATCAGGCGGATGCGGCCTTGCTTGCCGAGCAGGAAGGTCACCGACGTGTACCTGCGCTGCGCGCCGCCGGTCCACCAGCGCTTCAACGCGCTCCAGCTCCGGTCGTGGCCGATGAGCGGCGGGAACCCGAGCTTGCCGCCCAGGCCCTGCACCCACGCTTGTGTAACCGTGCGGTCGGGCACCTTGTTGTGGTACACGGCGCGCACGCCGAGCCGGTCGCCGTACTTGGATTGCAGCGCCCGCACGGCCGGCGCGCTGTTGCGACACAGCGGACACGTGTCCGTCCACCAGCGCACCAGCACCACCTTTCCGCGGTCCGCCGCGAGCGGGTGGTCGCCGCCGTCCACCCACTGGACGCCGTCGAGCGAGGGCGCGGGCGTCCCGATCAGCTCGCGGCCCTGGTCCACCTTGCCAACGATCGGATCGAACGTGGACGCCGGGCCCTCACGTTCCGGCGGACCGCCGCACGCGGCCCCGACCAGCGCCACCATTAGCCATCGACGCGTGAACATGCCCCCAGTCTAGCGCCCCGCTGCGGCGCTACTCGTACTGAATCAGCTCGTCCAGCGCGCGGTCCGGGGCAGCCGGATAGCCCAGCATGTCGAGCCCGGAGTCCGCGACCTGGTCGAAGAACTCCACGTACGACTCGGGACCGATGTACTCGATGTCGAGGATACGGACGCCCGCCGCGTCGAACTGCCCGAGCAGCCACAGCCGCCAGGCCTGATCCGCCGCGCTCCAGACGTTGTAGTACAGGCTCTCGTGGCCGACCGCGTCGATGTCGGCGAGGTAGCGGTTACGCCACTTCGTCGACGCCTCGTTGATCAGGCCCGGCCCGTTGTTCGGGCACAGGATGAAGTCGTCGCCGGCGCGGGCCCGAGCGTGGTTCGCGATGCGGCGCACGAGCTTGCACATGTTGTTGGCGCGCCGCTGCAGGTTGTGGCCTTCCGTGTACCAGAACCAGTAGGAGTCGATGCCGTCCATCCAGACGCCGTCGAAACCGGCGTCGAGGATGCGGTCCAGGTAAGGCCGGATGACCTGGTCCCACCAGCTCTTCTTCCAGTACTTCGCGCGATAGGCGCCCGGCCAGTTCGGGTTCGCGGGGCCGATGAAGCTCGGGCTCCCGGTCTTCCAATTGCTCTGCCAGTAGAAGCGGAAGTCCGACGCTTCGCCGATAGGAATGTACGCGAGCACGGTCTTGCCCGCGTCCTGCAGGCTTTGGATCTGCGCGGCGCTGTATTCGCCGTTCGCGGTGCCGTCGCTCGAGTAGTCGATGACGACGAGGTCGTAGTCGGAATCGATGATCTCCTGGAAGTCCGCGCCCTGAAGTTGGATGGCCCACTTCTGGATCCCGGAAAGATCCGCGCGCAAACCGGCCGGCGTCGCCTGCAGGCAGACCGCGGCCACGCACAACACTCCAAACAGCACTTTTCTCATGGTTACCCTCCCTGCCGTGGGCAATTGGAACAGGACCGTGCGCGCGAAGGCAAGCCACGCAGCGGATTCCACCGTTTCGCCCCGGGACAGGCCGCGCGGCGCCTACCTTCGGCGCTTGAGCAGGTACAGGTGCGTCGCCAGCGCCGCCACCATGGCCGCGGCGCACAGGCTGACGGTGAAGATCCTGGGGTCCACCAGATCGAGGTCGATCAGCAGGAAGCAACCGAGTGCTATGCCGCTCAGGCCCCCGGTCACGAACCAGCGGCGATTGCGCCACGGGCCCAGCATCAGCAACAGAGCAACCGCACCCAGGTAGAGCACCGCGTTGCCCCAGCCCTCGTTGTCCGCTGCGTTTGCATACAACGAGCCCAGCAGGTGAATCGGCACCAACAGTTGCAGGATGCTTGCGCCGCGACGGAGGTCGAGGCTCCAGGCCCTCTCGGTGACGTACATGAGGCCCATGAAGATCAGGCCGTTCAGAGCGAGCGAGAAATACATCCTCGTATCTTCGTCGTCGAATGCGTCCTTGAGCTTCACGAGATCAAAGTGCTCGCCGTTGACTGCCATGATGTCGAGCGGCACCACGAGGAAAACCAAGGCGGACAGATGGAACGGCAGCGCCCAGCGCACCCGTCCGCGACTCTCCAGCCACAACGCAGGCGCCACGAGCAGCATCAGGGGCAGAAGCTCCCAGGCCTGCTCGCCGGGGTGGCGGCTCAGCCACCCCGTGGTGAGCAGGAAGGCGAAATACGTACAGCTGACCGCCAGCGCCGTCGTCCACGCGAAGGCCGTGAGCCGCATCACGGCCAGCCACAGCAGCGAGAGTGCGAGCGTGCCGCCCGCGGCGACCAGCAGGCGCTCGTTGCCGAAGGGCTCGTCCAGCAGCTGCTTCACGCCACTGC
>JAPUHK010000179.1 GCA_027297745.1 Planctomycetota bacterium
GCCCACGTTGAGCGCCACGTCGTAGCGCAGGAAGTCCCCGTCCGTGCTCTCCGCCAGCTCGGGCAGCGCAAGGCCGATGACTCCCGCGGCCTCACGGAACGCTTGCTCCATCGTGGCGTACACGTCGCACGTCATGCGCACGCTCAAGTGCCCGCGCAGGTAGCGCTGCATGCGACCGGCGGGCTTGTAAGCGGCCTTGACCTCTTCGGAGCCGACGAGCACGTACAACTCGTTCAGCTGGCGCGCGTCGGGAAACGCCGCGGGATCCGTCAGCGGCAGCAGCACTCCCCAGCCCTCGGGGATGTGCACCAAGGCGAACGGGCGCGTGTCCTCGATCTCCACCGTTGTGGGGAGGTCGAGCACCTTGCGCAGCAACTCGCGCGCACTACCGACGGGCAGCTTGAGCTGCGGCAACAGCTGGCGGATCTCGTCGAGGCGCGGGCGGACCACGAGGTCCAGGGTCACGATGTCATCGAAGCGCACGATGGCCAGCGGCGCGTCCGGATAAAGCGGGCCCAGCGTGTGGTCGGGCAACAACCCCTCGGTCGAGGTCTCGGGATCCTTTTTGACACGCGGCGCTTCGATCGGAGCGGGCGTGGACGGCGCAGTCTCCGGCTCGGGCTGCCCGGCGGCTTCGATGCGCGGCGGGAGCACCCTGGGCCCCGCCAGAAGCGAGGAACGGTCACGGGGTCCCTCCTGGCCGCAGGACACGAGCAGGATGAGGACGACGAGCGAATAGACCCTGGGCATAGATAACCTCATCCGGCCTATCGACGCCCGGAGCGTCAGGGCTTGAGAGGGTCCAGCCGGGCCAGGCGCAGGGTCTCGAACTCCGGGCCGGCCCCCCACGTGAGGATGCCGAGGTCGAAGGCCGGGAGGCGGGGGGCCGAGACCCCGGCGAACAGGGGCGTGCCGTTGAGGCTCAGCCACCATTTGTCGGCCTTGCGCCGCAGCAGCAGGCGGTACTCGGCGGCCGGCTCCAGCTTCACGCCGGGCTGGTGATAGAGCAGACGGTCGTAGCGGTACCAGTCGCAGGCCACGGTGTCGCCGCGTGGGCGCAGCACGAGCGTGTGGCCGGACTGGCCGTCGTTCTCACCCTCCCCGTCCACCGTCAGCCCGAACTGCGCCGGCAGCGCCTTGCCGTCGCCCGGCAGGACCAGCTCCAGCTCGAACGAGTCCGCCTGCACGAGCGCGCGCCGCCGTAGCCAGAGGATGTTGCTGGGCCCGTTCTTGGGCTTGTCCGGCGTGACCAGGAAGCGCTGCCAGAGTCCGGCCCGCTTGTTGTCCCGCGGCCGGAGACGGCCGTTCTTGGTGTCGAACTTGCCCGCGCCGGTGTGCCAGCGCTCGCGGCTCAGCTGCCGGAACTCCTCCTTGAGCACGAGCGTGGACTTCCACTTCTGCGGGCCGCGCGGGACGTGCGCCTCCTGGTCTTCGGCGCTGAAGACGGCTTCCGGCAGCGGGCTTCCGTCCGGTTGCGTCACGCGCAGGACGAAGCCCCACTCGCCGCCGGTGTTGTGGATCTTCAGCAGGACGCGGTTCCAGCCCTTGCGGAAACGCACCAGGTGGATGTGGTCGTCGAAGCGGAAGCGCCCCGTCGAGCGCTTGCCGATCAGCTCGCCGTTGACGAGCAGCAGGTGGCCGTCGTCGCTGCCGAGCCGGATCGTGGCCTTCGTGTCCGCGGGCACCTGCACGTAGGTCACGGCGAACGCACAGGCCTGCGCGGGATACCCGTAGCCTTGCTTGCGCAGGTTCACATAGCCGATCGGCGTCACCTCGGCTGCCTTCCAGGTTCCCGCCTCGATTCCGACCCGCACCTGCTTGCCCAGCTCCAAGGGTCCCGTCTCCGGCGGGAAGACAACGTCCGCCGTGCGCCCTTTTGCGTGGAACGCGCCGAGCACCTGGAAGTCGCGCACGATGCCCAGTTCCGCGCCGAGCCGCTCGATCTCGGCCGTGTCACCGTCGCGCCCGGCGGCCTGCAGGAGCCCCCAGCGCGCGCGTCCGGTGAGCTGCGAGTGCGGGCTCAGGCGCAGCACCCGCCGGAACAGCGGCACTGCCTGCGGCGCCAGGTCGCGCATCAGCATGACCTCGGCGCGCTTGAGGTCCGGGAGCAGGTCTTCGACCTCTTCGGGCACGGCGCGCTCGTCCGCGCGCGAGACGGGGAAGCGCCACGAGTGCAGCAGGTCCAGCACTTCGGGACCGTACTCGGTGCTGAGCAGGTAGCCGAAGTAGCGCATCAGCTGATGCTCGCGCTCGGGCCATGATCCGAACTGCGCTTCGCGCATGCGGCGGAAGACGCGGTGGAACGGCGTCCAGTCGTAGGGCGCGTCGCCGGGCGGCAGGAAGCTGAACAGGAAGCCCGCCGCCGGGCGGTAGGGCTGGATACGGAAGGGTGCGACGTCGCGGCCCAGGTAGAAGCGGGTGAACTGCGTCCGCGCGTTCACGATGAAGTCGCGCGCCGCCTTGGTGTCGCCCAGCGCGTCCAGCGTGTAGCCGGCGGCGAAGTCCGCCAGTCCCTCCGTGAAGCCTCGGTGCAGCCAGCCGCGCCCGAAGATGCAGTGCCCCAACTCGTGGTAGTGCAGCATCCCGGCGACGGGCACTCCCATCGCCCGCGATCCGATGCGGATCTTCTTGCCGCCGGCCAGTCCGCCGCCGAAGTCGAACGTCTCCTGGTAGTAGACGAGCACGCGCACGCCGTCGAAGGTCAGGTTCTGGTTGGCGAGGTCGGATTGGAAGATGTAGGCCAGGTCGAGCAGCGTGCGGTGGTTCGTGGGGATCTTGTGCACGAACTCCTCGGGCCCGAGGAAGATGAAGTGGCGCGAAAGCGCCACGTCGAGGCGGCCGAAGCGCGCGTCCTCCAATACCCTGCGTGCGTCCTCGATCTCTGGCGGCGGGATGTCCGCTCTGGCGGCCGCTTCGATCTCCTTGCGCAGAGCGGCCGCACCGTCCTTCACCTCGCGCCCGTAGTCGCCGTAGCTCAGCTCCTGGCAAATGCGCACGGCGACCTTGTAGTCGCGCGTCTCCAACAGCTTGCGCGCCTTGCGCAGCAGGTCGGCGCCGTTCGCGGTGGAGCGCGCGATCCGGTGCGCCAGCTCCTGCTCCTCCTTGCTGGGCCGCTCGGTCAGCTTGCGCACGATGCCCGCCACTCTGGCGGCCTGTGCCTTGCCGTCGCGGGACTCGGGCCCGACCAGGTCCAGGATGGCCTGGCGCACCCGGATCGAGGCGTGCAGACGGCCCCGCCGCTCGAAGCCGTCCGCGGCTGCCCCCCACACGCGCAGCTTCTCCATGCGTAGGGCGGTTCCGACGGTGTCGATCTCCGGAAATGCCGGCTCCCGGGGCGCGACCCATTCCACGGCCAGGTAGCGGTCTCTAAGCCGAGCCTTGGTGGGCATGTCCTCCGCGCGCCGGATGCCCTGTTCGAGCCAGTGCAGCGCCTTTGCCCGGTCCCCGTCCCTAAGTGCTTGCTCCGCAAGACCTTCCGCTTCCAGGACAGAGCCCAGGGGGGCAGCCAGGAGGACCAGGCCCAAGAGCAACACAGGACGATTTTATGCAGGGGTTTTTTGGGCCGATAGGGATATGTGCCCAAGAAGAAGCTGCCCGCGGTAGCGATGCTGCGCGAGCGCCGCGAGTACACCCGGCTCAGCGCCTCGTTCCAGGTGCGTTTCGGCATCTGCGGTGAGCAGGGGGGCGAGGTGCCCGGCTTCACGAGCAACATCAGCCTGTCGGGCCTGTGCTTCGTCACACCCGAGACCAACGCCCGGGCCGGCGACCACCTGGCGGTGGAGATCAACGTTCCCGGGTTCAGCGATCCGCTCTATTTCCTGGGGCAGGTGGTGCGCACCCAGCTAGCGCCGGGCGGGATCGAGGTGGCTTGCCGCTTCGACTGGATGGGCAAGTCTGACCGCTACCAGGACAAGCTGGCCAAGCTCCTCGAAGCGCACTCCGAGAGCCCTGCGGCCTAGGCTTAGCCTTCAGCCTTAGCCTTGCGAATGCCGGGCTCGGGGAGCGGACTTGGGCTCGGGATCACGCTACGACGTGGGGGCAAGCGATAATGGGCCGCATGCTCGGGATGCTCACCCTCTTTTTCTGCTGTCTTCTGTTGAGCGGATTCTTCTCCGGATCCGAGACGGCGCTGCTGAGCGCCAGCCGCCTGCGTATGCAGCGTCTGGCGAACGAGGGGGACCGCCCCGCAGCGCTGGTGCTTGAGCTCACTGCCAATCCCCGCCGCTTGCTGGCCGGGATCCTCGTGGGCAACAACATCGTGAACGTGCTGGCCGCCGCCACGGCCACGATCTTCTTTACGGACCGGCTCGGCACGGCCAGCGGCGTCGTCGTTGCCACGGTGGTCTCCACCGTGCTGCTGGTGCTGTTCGCCGAGTTCCTGCCGAAGAGCGTCGCCGCCATCAGCCCCATCAACACAGCGCGCCGGGTCGCGCAGCCGATCCGGCTCTCGTTGGCGGCGTTGGCTCCCGTCGTGTTGCCGTTGGAGGTGCTCAGCCGGCCGCTGGCGCGCTGGGTGGGCCGTAAGGGGCCTGAAACCGCATCCGCGGCGGACCTGCGCATGGCCGTCGCCGAGGGCGTGCGCTCGGGCGCGATCAACGAAAAGATGGCGCGCGTGCTGCGCGGCGGCCTCTCGCTGACCTGGAAACGCGTTGCCGACGTGCTCGTGCCGCGCGTGGACGTACGCGGCGTAGAGGCGTCGGCGGGGTACGAGGAGAGCCTGGCCGCGTTCAAGGCCGACAGGCTGAGCCGCCTGCTGGTCATGGAGGGAGGACCGGACAAGGAGCTCGGCTACCTGGCAGGCAAAGACCTGTTGCACGTGCCCGAGGCTGAGCGCAGCGGGTGGACGGCGAGGGCCAGCGCTCGCGAGGCGTTGCGCGTGCCGGGCACGATGCCTTTGACCGAGCTCTTGCCGCGCATGCAGGAGGGGGGCGTGCACTTCGCCGTTGTGAAGGACGAGCACGGGGGGACGGAGGGCATCGTGACACTGGAGGACGTCCTGGAGGAGCTCGTGGGCGAGATTCGGGACGAGTTCGACTATGAAGCGGCGCCGCTGGTGCGCGAGAAGGCTCCCGGGGTGTGGATCGTGCGCGCCGACATGAGCGTTCCGGACGTCGGGGAACGGCTGGGCCTGAAGCTGGAGGCCGAGGAAGCGCGCACCATCGGGGGGCTGTTGTCCGAGCGCATGGGCCGGGTTCCGGACGAGGGCGACGCTGTGCAGGTGGGCGAGGTGCGGCTCGTCGCCTACCGCGTCTCCCTCCGCCGCGTGAAGCAGGTGCTGATCGAGAAGCGGCGCAAGCAGCCGGAGAAGTAGGGTCGAAGGGGAGGGCGGCCACGTAGGGCCGCTCCTACGGAGGTCTAGCGCTCGCGTTTCTCGCGCTCAGCTTCCTCCGCCCTATGCACGAGCGTGATGCGCTCGACCAGGAAGTTCAAGAGCATCATCTGCATCGAGGCCGCATCCTTCTCGGTCGCGCTCTGCAGGTAGAAGTGGCTGAGCACGTGCAGCGCGCGGCCCTTGCCCGCTTCGACCAGGACTGCGATATTGCGGTTGCCGCCGTAGCGTGCGCCGAGCTGACGGCTCTCGACCAGCTTGCGCACCTTGCTGCCGCGGCGGATCTTGAACAGGTACGAGCCCTGCTCGACCCACCAACGCGGCTTGCCCTTGTCCGGGAAGACGCCGTTCATGAACGCGAGCTTCTGCGCCCCCGCCGAGGGGCGCACCTCGATGCGCTCCTCGAAGGTCGTGCGTCCGGTCCAGGCGATCGTGTGCGGCAGCGCCCGCTCCACCACGAGCAGCGCCCAGTCCGACGACATCACCCAGCCGCCCCTCTTGACGAAGGAGCCGATGCGGCGGATGGCGCCCTGCGAATAGTCGGTGGCCGCGAAGTACTTGATCTCAGCGAAGCGCTCGCGGATGGCGGCCCCCGGCGCGTCCTGGCCGGTCAGGCCCGCCTCCTGCAACGTGCGCTTGAGGCGCCGCTCCGCCTCGTCCGAGCTCGGCCGCCGGCTGCCGCGGTTCGACTCCGGGAAGTGCTTGTCGAGCAGGTGGCAGTTGAGCAGCAGCACTTGGCGCTGCGGGTTGAGCTGCAGGTCGTCCAGCTCCTCGCAGGTGACCACCGTGTGCGGGCAGTCGAACGAGACGAGGATCTCCTGCACGAAGTCGAACAGCCCGCCGACCACGATCACGTCGTCCTTCCTGAAGTGGCGCAGCTTGTTCTTGAGCCCGCCGTGGCGCTCGTCGAGTGTTCTGCGCACCTCCACCGCCGCCGTGCGGTTGGCCTCGTCCAGGCGCGTGGAGGGCGGGGCTTCGCCCTCCTGTGCCAGCAGGGGGAGCGGAAGCAGTGCCAGGAAGAGCCAGAGGGCCCGCCGCATGGACGCCATGATCGCATGGGGGTGCCGAGGGGTTGGGTGGGTGATGAGCAGGCTCGGGCTCGGGGGAGGAGTAGCCGACCTCTCCTCCCTAGCAGGACGAAGGTCATGGCCACCGCTATACTTGCCCGCTTGAGACGGGCCTGTAGCTCAGTTGGGAGAGCGCTGCGTTCGCAATGCAGAGGTCAGGAGTTCAAGTCTCCTCAGGTCCACCAGTTCTGCCCGCCCCGGCGGCCGCGTCCGACGTATCCAGATAAGAGCAGGCCTCGCGTTCGAGGCTGTCGGGCGGCGGGACGGGTGCCCGAGCGGTCCCCAATTCACAACCGAGGACGAAGATGATCGAGGTTCGAGGGCTGACCAAGCTCTACGGCGATTTCCGCGCACTCGACGACGTCTCCTTCGACGTCGGCGACGGCCAGATCCTGGCCCTGCTCGGCCCCAACGGCGCCGGCAAGACGACCACGATGAAGATCCTCACGGGCTTCTTGAGCCCGAACTACGGGACGGCGCGCGTGGCCGGCTTCGACGTGGTCCAGAAGTCGGCCGAAGTGCGGCGCCGCATCGGCTACCTGCCCGAGAGGACGCCGCTGTACGACGACATGCAGGTCAACGAGTTCCTGGGCTTCGCCGCGAAGCTGCGCGGCCTCCGCCGCTCCGTGCGCCCCGGCCGCCTGAGCTGGGTCAGCGAGGTGTGCGGGCTGGGCTCCTTCTGGAAAAAGCCCATCGCGCATCTGAGCCGCGGGCAGAGGCAGCGGGTCGGCTTCGCGCAGGCGATTCTGCACGACCCGGAGGTGCTCATCCTCGACGAGCCGACCGCCGGGCTCGACCCCAACCAGATCGTCGAGGTGCGCCGTCTGATCCGGAGCTTCACCGAGCGCAAGACGGTCGTGCTCTCCACGCACATCCTGCAGGAGGTCGAAGCGCTGTGCCGGCACGTGGTCGTGATTCACCGCGGCCGGGTCGTCGCCGACGGCGACATCGACACGTTGCGCAAAAAGCACGGGTACGTGAGCCACGTCACCGCCGAGGGCGACCGCCTGGAGGCGGAGCGCGGGCTCCAGGATCTCGACGGCATGAGCTTCTTCCTGGAGGCCAGCACCGGCACCCATCACCGTTTCCGCGTGCGCGCCGACAACGGCTCGGACTGCGGCGAGCGCGTGGCCGTCGCCTTGCGCGGGCTCGGTCTCGAGGTGTCCGAGGTCACCACCACCACCGCGTCCCTGGAGGACGCCTTCCGCAGCCTCACACACGGCTCGGTGGAGGAGGTGGCCCATGCGTAGCGTGCTCACGCTGACGCTGAGGGAGATCCGGCAGACCTTCCTGAGCCCGATCGCCTACGCCTTCCTGGTCGTGTTCGTGCTGTTCACGACCTTCATGTTCTTCCGCGTCTTCTGGCTGGCGGAGACGATCTCGATGGCGGGCTTCTTCGGGCTGTTGCCGCTGGCCTTCGCCATCGTGATCCCCGGCATCACGATGCGCACCTGGGCGGAAGAGCGCAAGCAGGGGACGATGGAGCTCCTGCTTACCGCGCCGATCGAGGTGCGCCACATCGTGCTGGCCAAGTTCCTCGCGTCGCTCACGCTGGTGCTGGTCTGCCTGCTGCTCACGCTCTACGTGCCCTATACCGTCGCCGCCTTCGGCGACCTCGATCCGGGGCCGGTGTGGGGCGGGTACCTCGGGGCGTTCTTCCTGGCGGCGACCTTCATCGCCGTCGGGATGTTCCTGAGCGCCTTCACGCAGGACCAGATCGTGGCCTTCTTGGTGAGCGTGTGCACGCTGTTCGCGCTGGTGCTGGTCGGCGACAACTACATCCAGTCGGAATTCGCCGGCGGGTTCTGGGGCGACTTCTTCCGCGTCCTGAGCCCGACGCCGCACTTCGAGTCCATCGGCCGCGGGGTGGTGGACATTCGCGACCTGTACTACTTCCTCGGGCTCAGCGGGCTGTTCCTGTTCCTGAACGTGCAGGTCATCAATCTGCGGCGGTGGAGGTGATCCGGTGAACGAGCTCATGCACGCCCCCCGCTACGCCTTCCTGCGCTACGTGGTCAGCCGTGTCGTCATGCCGACCCTGTTGGTGCTGGGCAGCCTGATCTTCGGGTACTTCCTGATCGAGCGCAGCAGCCTGCGCTGGGACCTGACCGAAGACCAGCGCTACACGGTCTCCGACGGCACCCGGCGCCTGGTCGCATCGCTCAAGGACAAGCTCACGATCCGGGCCTACTTCTCGGTGGACCTGCCGCCCCAAGTCAGACCCCTCGAGCGCTACATCTTCGACATCCTCGAGGAGTTCGTCGTCCCGAGCGGCGGTAAGATCGCGCTCGAGCGCAAGGACCCGGCCGAGAAGAAGACCGTCGAGGACGAGGCGCAGGCCTACGGCGTGCGGCCGGCCGTGGTCGGTATCCACGAGGCGACGTCGTCCAAGCGGATCCAGATCTGGGGTGCGCTGGTGTTGAACTACCAGGACCGCGCGCCGGTGGTGATCGACCTCGCCACGCGCTACGCGCGCGGCTACGAGGGCTTCGCGGGGCTCGAGTACGAGTTGCACTCGGCTATCTGGGAGCTGGTGCACGACAAGCCGCAAGTGGGCATCACGGGCTACCTGACGCGGTCTGCGCCGCGCAACTTCATGGCGCCGCCGCAGCCGGGGGGCGGGCAGCCTTTCTACCAGGGGTTCCGGCGTTTGCTGGGCGACAGCGTCTCGGTCACGGAGATAGACCTCAAGACGACGATGCCGGACGTGAAGAAGATGCCGCTGCTGCTCGTCGTGCGTCCCAAGGAGTTCACCGACGTCGAGATCTTCCGCCTGGACCAGTACCTGATGAAGGGTGGGCGCGTGATCGTGTTCGTCAGCCTCGGCGAGCTCGACGAGAACCCCATGATGCGCACGCTGGCGTACCGGCCGTTCAGGAGCGGGCTCGAGGACTGGCTCGGCCACCACGGCGTGCGCATCGCCCCGGAGTTCGTTTGCCACTTCCGGGACGCCTGGGAAGTGCAGATCGAGCAGCGTGAGTCCGTGCTCGGCCCCGTGGGCATCATGGCGCCCAACTGGTTCTGGCCGCGCGTCTACCGTGGCGAGGACGAGGACTCGTCGATCAACACCAGCAACCCCGCCACCAGCAGCCTGCGCACGGCGCAGTTCTTCTGGCCGCATCCCGTGGAGCTCCTGCCGGACCGCCTGAAGGATTCCACCGGGACGGTGCTCGTGCGCTCGGACGCGCCGCAGTCCTGGCGCCGCAAGGACACGTCGCAGATCGACTTCGCGGCGCTGGTCAAGCGCCCGGATCAGTACCCGACCGCGCAGCAGCTCGGGCGCAGCAGCCCGCTGGCCGTGGCGCTCGAAGGAAAGTTCAGCACGTACTTCGACGAGCGCCACCCCGTGCCGCCGTCGTTGCTCGAGGCCGATGCCGGTGCCGAGAAAGGGGAAGAGAAGAAGGGGCCCGAGATCGTGCGCGCGAGCAGCCCGACCCAGCTCGTCGTCGTGAGCGACGCTAACTTCATCTCCGACTTCCTTCTGGGCGGCCAGAACCCCGAGGCGCAGAAGCAGTACGCGATGCTGGCCTTCAACCTCGTGGACTGGCTGGCCCGTTCGGAGGACCTGATCCGCTTGCGCAACAAGCAGTATCAGGACCGCCGGCTCGTCGACCCCGAGTTCAAGGCGATCCTGGAAGAGGCGAACGAGGAGCTGAGCCAGCAGGAGATCACGGTGCAGGAGTTCCGTGAGCGTGTCGAGTCCGGCCTTTCGGACGCCAAGCAGCGCTGGAAACAGTGGCGCTGGCGCAACGTCCTGGGGCCGCCGCTGCTGATCGTGTTCTTAGGCTTTTTGATCTGGATCCTGCGCGCCGCCTTGCGCAGCCGCAGCTCGCGGCTGCCCGAGCCGCAGCCGCCCTCCTCCTGAGGTTCCCATGACACGGATGAATCTGGTCCTGTTGATCCTGCTGGTGGGGCTCGGGGGCTTCTATTTCCTCGGCGAGCCCTCCACATACGTCGAGGATCTTTCCGGTGGCGGCGAGCCGCGGCTGTTCCGGGAGTTCAACAAGGAGGGCGCCGACCTGATCGTGTTCAAGGGCGGTTGGGCCGGGACGCGCTATGTCTTTGCGCGCGAAGGCAACGACTGGAAGCTCGACTCCGCGGGAGGCTTCCCCGCCAAGCGCGCCACTGCCGAGAAGTTCCTGGACGCGGTCTACAACCTGCGCGCCGAGCGCGTGGCCGGCACGAGCGCGGAGCTGCAGAAGACGACGCGCACGGACGACCAGGCGCGCGCCGTCGAGATCTTCATGGACGGCGGGCGCACGCCCACGGCCGCGTTCCACGTCGGGAAGTCCCCGAAGGGCTTCAGCAGCTGGGAAGACGTCTTCATCCGCAAGGAGGGCGACGATCGCGTCTACCGCACGCGCACGATCCTGACCAGGGACCAGATCGAGAGACCCGAGGAGCCCGAGATGCCGAGCCCCTTCGGTGGCCGCAACCGCGCGGCGGGCTTTCGCTGGAGCACGTACACGGACAGCCTGAGCGAGTGGGTCGACAGCACGATCTGGAACCTGCGCGACCTGGACGCTGTGGACGTGCGGCTGAGCCAGGTGGACAAGCAACCCGTGCACCTGGTCAAGGAGGGCGTTGAGCAGTGGAAGTTGACGATCGCGGACACGGAGCCGGTGCCGGCCGACGTGGACGCGGTCAACGCCGTCGTGGACGGGCTGCAGTACCTGAGCCTCGCCGACGTGCTCGGCCGCAAGGACGAGGTCCAGGACCAATACGGCTTCGACAAGCCCGTCGCCGTGCTGGTCATGGCCCTGCGCAAGAAGGTGGAGAAGAAGGCAGAGGACGCGGAAGGGAAGGGAGGGGACGAGGAGAAGGAAGAGGAGAAAGAAGAGGAGAAAGAAGAGGGGAAGGAAGAGGAGAAGGAAGAGGAGCCGACGGAAGACGAGTACATCGTCATCCAGCACATCGTGAAGGTCGGCGCAAAGATCAAGCGCCCGGACCGCTTCGACGATACCAGCGGTGAGATCGAGGAGGCCGGCTTCTACCCGATCCTGATCGAGCGCGTGCCGCGCGATGAGAAGGAAGGCTGGAAGGAAGACTACGTCTACCTCGTGAAGAATTTCAGGGTCGTGTCCCTGTTCAAGGACCCGTCCGAGTTCCGGCAGGCGCCGGCCGAAGAGGAGCCCACCGACGACGACGAGAAGGGGGGCGCTGCGGGCGCCGGCGACGACGAGCAGAAGGGGGAGGCGCCCGGCGGCGAGGACAAGGGCGAAGGTTGCGGCACGGACGAGGGTTGCGGCGAAGGCTGTGGCTGCGGTAAGGGCTGCGGCTGCGGTGAAGGCGGCTGCGGTGAAGGCGGCTGCGACGACGGCTGCGGTGAAGGTTGTGGCTGCGGTGAAGGCGGCTGTGACGACGGCTGCGGTGAAGGTTGTGGCTGCGGTGAAGGCGGCTGTGACGACGGCTGCGGTGACGACGGCTGCGACGACGGCTGCGGTGAA
>JAPUHK010000018.1 GCA_027297745.1 Planctomycetota bacterium
GCGGGCGGCAGCCCCGAGACCACCGTCGTCGTGGTCAACGCGGACTCGCCGCTGTCGCGCTGGGTGGCCAACGAGTACGTGCGCCTGCGCCACATCCCGCCGGGGCACGTGATCGAGCTGCGGCAGATCCAGCCCGGCGGCATCATCGACGTGGACGCGTTCCGTTCCGGCATCTGGACGCCGATCCAGACCTACCTGAAACAGTCGGGGCTGGCGGAGCACGTGGACACGATCGCCTACTCGGCGGACTTCCCGTACGGCGTCGACTTCAAGGCCGACGTCAGCGGCAAGCGCTTGACCCCACCCGTGGCGTCGCTGACGGGAGCCACCTACTTCGCGCAACGAGTCATGGACCGCGACACCAAGTACGTAGACGATGACGGCAACGCGCAACGAGCCAACCTCTATTGGCCGCGAAAGAGCGGTCGCAAGAAGCTGCGCAAATACACGGTGGAGGAAACCGAGCAGTGGACCGATGCGTCCCAGGCGCTTCAGCGCGGGGACTTCCAGACCGCGTTGGACCTGTTCGACAAGCTCGTCACCTCTTTTCCGGAGCAGCCGAACAACCATTACCAGCGCGCTTGCTGCCTGGCCCGCATGGGCCGCGCGGCCCACGCCTTGAAGTCGCTCGACAAGGCCATCGAGCGCGGGTGGACCGGCGCAGGGCACATGGCGCAGAACCCCGACCTGGAGAGCGTGAGAAAGGACCCGAAGTTCCAGGCGCTACTGTCGACGCTGCGGGCCAAGTCGACAGGACGTAGCTTCCGCAGCGCCCGCGACCGGGCCAAGGGTGCGCTCGACCACACCTACATGGCCGTGATGCTCGGGTACACCGGCCCGCGCGGTAACAGCGTGCCGGAGATCCTCGGTTATCTGCGCGCGGCGGCCGCGAGCGACGGCACCCATCCCGTCGGCACGGTCTACCTGTGCAAGAACAAAGACCTCCGCTCGAGGACGCGCCAGTACAGCTTCGCTGGGACCCAAGGCGCGTTGAGGCGCATGGGCCGCAAGGTCGAGATCCTGCAAGAGGGCCAGAGCGGCCAGACGGGCATCCTGCCCGTAGGAAAGCCGGACGTGATCGGCGCGGTCATCGGCCGCGCGGGCTTCGACTGGCCCTCCTCCAAGAGCAAGATCCTGCCCGGCGCGATCGTCGAGAACCTGACGAACTTCGGCTGCGCTTTCAACACCTCCGGACAGACGAAGGTGTCCGAGCTGCTCCGGCACGGCGCCGCGGGATCCAGCGGCACCGTCGTCGAACCGCGCTCGCTGTGGTGGAAGTTCCCGCACAGCTACATCCACGTCTACTACGCCGAGGGCTGCTCGCTGGCTGAGGCCTTCTACCAGAGCGTGGCCGGCCCCTATCAGCTGTTGATCGTGGGCGATCCTCTGGCGCGACCTTTCGCGCACTTCGCCAAGGTGCGGCTGGGCTCCCCCCAGCTCGACCAGCCGTGGCGAGCGGACGTCGAGCTGACTGCCGCCATCACTCCCGCCAAGGACCGGCCCGTGGGCCGCGTGGAGCTGTGGGTGGACGGCAAGTTCATCACGGACGGCCGCGCGGACGAGACCCTGTTCTGGGACACGCGGGCCGTCGACGACGGCGTGCACGACCTGCGCCTCGTGGCGGTGGAGGATTCGCTCATCGGGACCCGCTCCGCCTTCCGCGCGTGGGTCACGGTCGCGAACGGGGGCGCGCCCCAGGCGGACTGGCCCGCAGGCGCGACCTGGCTGAGCGCGGAAGAGGTGCAGCCGGAAGCGCGCCCGTACGGGCCGGAGCAGATCTGGGAGCTCGGGACTCCGCCCGAAGGCGTGACGCGTGTGGAGCTCGTACGGGGCGCCCAGGTGCTCTCGACCGCGGACGCGGCGGGCGAGTGGAAGCTCAAGATCCCGACGCGGCAGCTCGGTCCGGGAGACGTGACCGGACAGCTCGCGTTGCGCTCCGTGTACCCGAGCCATGCGGTGCGTTCGCGGCCGCTGGCCTGGCGCTTCGAGCCGGCCGCTCCCGAGGCACCGCCGGCCGCGGAAGAATCGACGGCGCCGCTGCTGCCGGGCTTCCTGGCGATCGTGAAGGCGGGCGGGAAGGACCAGCGCTTGAGCGTGCCGTCACTCGGAAACTCCCGCAGCGGCAGCCTGAAGGCCGCGCTGGACGCTTCCGTGAAAGGGCTCGTCACGGCCGTGACGCTGCGCGGCGAAGTGCACACCTCCGCGAGCGGACTGCATCAGCTCGTCGTGCGCGCCGCAGGCAGCGTGGAGATCGACCTGGACTGCAAGCCCGTACTGCCGAAGACGCCGGGACAGGCGCAACCCATACTCGTGTCGGCGGCCCTGACAGCCGGATGGCACGCGCTGGAGATCCGCTACCGACCCCGCGGCACGCCCTCTCTCAACGTGGAGCTGGGCGGCGCCGGCGTCGCGGCCACTCTGGGCACCACCAACGTTCGACACCGGCGCACCGACCTCGTCCCGACGCGATACACGCCCGAGGTCGGTCCCGAACAGGCGGTGCTGTTCGATGGGGATCGCCGAAAGCCGGGCGTGGACGTCTCCGTCGAGGGCGTCGCCCTGGTTTGGAAGCGCTCCGAGCGCAAGGTCAACACGATCTTCCTGTTCCCACGTCCCAGGACGCGGCGCAGCCGGCCGTGGCCCCAGGATTGGATCGTCGAGTACTCGACCGGGCGCAAGCGCAGACCGGTCAAGAAGCTCGAGGTGCGCGTGGCGCGCCGTGCGACACGCCCGGGCCGCAACGAGACCCCGGCCTGGATCGAGTTCTCGTTCAAGCCGCTGACCACGCGCAAGCTGTGGGTGCGTCCGAAGGGGCCTGCCGACCCCAAGGCGCCGGGGCCCGTCGCCGCGCTGAACGAGATCGAGGTCTACACCGAGGCGCCCAAGCGCCGGCGCTAGGTGGCTTCCGCCGTCTGCTCGGTGACCATGCGCAGGAACTCCTCGTCGGCCCCCTCGCGCGCGAGGTTGTGCAGCAACTTCCAGCGATCCCGCTTCCGGTCGCGCCGCGCCCCCCATGATGAAACCTGCGTAACCGACGCCTACGCACGGTCATGCGGCAAGCCCCCGGGCCGGTTTGTGCGGGCCGCGCCGAGTCCGTATTCTGCCGTCATCCGCAGCGCTGACAGAACGGGAGCATGATGGAGAAGCGTATGGCACTCGAG
>JAPUHK010000180.1 GCA_027297745.1 Planctomycetota bacterium
CGCTCGAGCACGCTCAACTGCTCCTCGCGACGCCCGAGCGCGTCGTAGCTGAACCACTGCCGCATGCGCAGCGCAAACAGCGTTTTCGCGTCGCCCTCGGGCAGTGCCTCGGCCAGGCGGTCCAGGAAGGGAGCGACGTGGCTGGCGTGGTAGGCCCCGGCCAGGTGGTCGAGCGCCTTGCGCACGTGGGGCACGGACTCCGTCGCCCGCTCGCCGAGCAGCAGGTGGCGCACGAGCGCGTATGCGGTCTCGCCGCTCATCTCTTCCTGCTCCTCTTCGCGCTCCTCGAGCACGTCGGCGACGACCGAGTGGTACTCGGTCCTGAGGGAGGGGTTGATGCCCTCGTAGATCGTTTCGTACACGCGGTGCGTGGCGAAGCGGAAAGAGTCCTTGCCGGAGCTGCGCAACAGCTTGTGCTTGCGCTCCAGCACGGCCAGGCGCTTGAGCAACTTGATGCGCTTCTCCTCCACGACGGCGGCCAGCAGCGAGGCCTGGAAGTCGAAGCCCAATACGGCGGCCGCCTCGAGCGTCTCGCGCTCCTCGTCGTCCAGGTGGCTGAGCTTGTGCCCGATGAAGTCCCGGACCGTGGAGGGCAGCTCCAACTCGTCCAGCGAGGCCTGTAGCGTGAGCCCGTCGTCCCGCTCCTTCAGCGTCCCGGTCGCGCGCAGGTGCCCGACCATCTCCAGGATGATCAGCGGGTTCCCGTCGCTCTTCTCGTGGGCCAGCCGTCCAAGCCGGCGTACTGTGCGCTCGTGCCGCACCAGGCTGCGGATCAGTTCGTCCGTTGCAGAGCGCGGCAGCGCCTCGAGCGTCAGGGCGCGTACTTCGTCGCGCGACGCCAGCTCGCCCATCAGCCGGTGCAGGGGCGAACCGTCCTGTACCTCGTCGTCGCGGTACAGTCCGATCAGGAAGACGCGGTGCGTGCCGACGGTGCGCGCCAGGTATCCGAACATCTCCAGCGTTTCGGGGCCGGCCAGGTGGAGGTCCTCGATCACGATCACTACGGGTCTGGCTTCGGAGATGGGGTGCAGCAGGCCGGCGAAGCCGGCCACCAGCGCGTCCTTGCTGAAGCCGCTCTCCATCCCGGGCTGCAGACCGCCCAGGAGGAACTCCGCCAGAGGCGCGATCACGCCCGGTGTGTCGGGCAACATCCCGCGCAGGAGCTCCTGCACCTTCTCCAGCCGTTCTCCCGCGTCGAAGTCGTCCACGCCCAGCAGGTCGTGCACGGCCTCCACGAAGGGCTGGTAGGCGCGCCCGCCGCTGCCGATGTTGCGTCCGCCGAGGATCACCGGTCCTTGCGACGCGGCGACCTCCTCCAGGAAGGAGTAGACCAGGCGCGACTTGCCGGACCCGGCGGGTCCGCTCACGAACAGCGTGCAGCCCGCGCCGCCCAGCACCTCCTTGTAGAGCTCGTGCAGGCGATCCAACTGGCGGCCGCGGCCGACCATCGGGGTGTCGCGCGCCACGCGCAGGCGTTTGAGTGCGCGCTCGGCGACGGGGGCCTCGCGGCCGCTCGTGCGCTCGCGCCACCAGACCGACTGTTCGCCTTCCTGCAGGATCGTGCGCAGCTCGGCGCACGAGGAGAAGCGCGCCGCCGGCTCTTTCTCGAGGCAGGTGACGATGACCTCGTCCAGGAAACGCTCGATGTCCGGGTTGGCGACCCGCGGACGGCGGAAGTTGCCCTCCATCTTGAGCGCCAGCAGGGCGCTCAGGTCCGTCTCGGGGAACGGGCGCTCGCCGGTCGCCATCTCGTACAGCGCCACGCCGAAGGCGTACAGGTCTGAGCGCGGCCCCACCTTGTCCTGCTCGAAGATCTGCTCCGGAGCGGCGTACGGGATGGAGCCCAGGAACTCGCCCGACTGCGTCAGCTGCGTGGTGCGGTCGGTCTGGCGCGCGATGCCCAGATCCATCAACAGCACGCGGTGCTCGCTGGTGATGACCAGGTTCTCGGGCTTGATGTCGCGGTGCACGATGTCCTGCGCGTGGATCGCGCTCAACGCATCGAGGGTCTGGTCCGCGATCTGGAGGATCAGGTGCTCGGGCAGCGTTCCGAGGTCCTCGACGAGGTCGCGCAGCGTCTGCCCCTCGATGAACTCCATGACGATGAAGTGCCACGTCTCACCGTCCACGTCGTCCTTGCCCAACTCGTACGTGCGGACTACGTTCGAGTGGCGGATGTTCTTGCCGATCTCCGCTTCCTGCTCGAAGCGGCGGAAGGCGCGCTCGTCCTCCACCAGGTGCTGGTGGAAGAACTTCACGGCGACCGTGGTGCCCGCCGGACCGACAGGGCCGTCGGCCAGCGTCTCGGCACGATGTACGGTCCCCATCCCGCCGCTTCCCAACTGCGGGCCGATTCTGTAGCCGGAGACCTGCTTGCCTTCTAAGCCCACGCTCCTCCTCCCACGCTTGCAGACGGAGGTGCCCCGGCTCAGACCTGCGGGCGCACCCCACAGCGAATGATACAAGGTTCAGGCAGGCAACACCTTACGGGGTGCCGGGCGGTGGCGGCTCGTTTTGGGGTGAGCCCTGCGGCGGCCTCATCGGGCGCGCCAGGGGCCCGCAGCGGCGGCTTGGGCCTCAGCGGCTAGCGCGGGACGCCCAGGTAGACGTCGTCGTCCGTACCGATCTCGTCGTCCGGACCGGCGCTGAAAACGAGCGCGTGGTCGTCCTCGATCTCGAAGATGTACTCGCCGCCCCAGGGATCCAGCCCGGACCGCTTGATCTGCCGCCAGCTCTCCGGCCACTCGCCGCGCCGCATGTGGTACTGCTCCAGCTCCGAGGTCAGGCGCTGGATCTCCAGCTGCACGCGGATGAGCTTGGCGTCCTCGATTACGGCCGGTTCCCGACTGCCCTCGCGGGCCTTCGCGATCTCCATGTCGCAGGCCGCGACCAGCAGGGGCACGATCAAGAGCAAACGCATGGCTCTCTTCTTATCGGTCCGCCCGCACGGAGGCTTCACCCGCGCCCCGAGAGGCGCTAGCGCGCCGTCTCGTCCGCCGTCTCGTCCGCCGCAACCCGCGGGCGACGACGGATAGGATGGGCCCGTGCGGACCGCTGCACTGCTGCTTCTGGGCGCGGCCGTGGCCGCGTCTGCGGAGCCGCCCCCCAACGCGCTCGACCCCGAGCTCGAGCACATCCTGGCGGTGCTGGAGGCGCGCGAGAAAGCGACCGGCGCGTTCCGGGCCGAGTACTTCGAGACGGGCTCCGGGACCGCAGGGCGGCGCATGGGACCGCGCTTCTTCGCCTGGTCGCCGCAGCGCAGCCTCTACCGCGGCCCGAAGGTCGGGAAGCCGTACGGCATCCAAAGCTGGTTCGCGCGCGGGAAGCTGGTCGAGCGCGAGTCGCTCTACTACAAGGACGAGCAGCAGAACTTCTGGCTGTCGCGCGAGACGGTGCCCGTGGGCCTCTTCTGGAACGGCACGCGAGGCTCGAGCCGCGGCCCCGACTACCGCGACGAGACCGGTTTGACATGGGCGGGAGGCACCTACAGCGCTTTCCTGCGCCGCAACACCGTGCGTGTGCTCGGGCGGGAAACACTGTGGGGCGACGCATGCGTCAAGCTGCTCGCTCAGGGGACGCCCAACACGAGCGGGTTCGCCAGCCCGACGTTGTTGTGGCTCTCGGAGGCAAGCGGCTACTTTCCGCGCAAGGCGATCCGGTTCCACTCCGCGGCCATGAACGGTGTGGAGTGGGAGGGCGTGCGCCTCGGCGCGTGGACCTACTACCGCACGCACGTCTATCACTGGGAGCAGCTCGGACGCAAAGGGGCGATCCGTTACCCGCTGCGCATTCGCATCGAGTCCGTGGCCGTGGGGTCGTGGCTGATCGAGGTCATCGATGGCACGGTGCGCTTCGGCGACGAGGTCACGCCGGAGGACTTCGCGCTTCCCGGGTTGTACTTTCTGAGGGACAACCTGGAGGATGAGCACGCCGCGGTCACGCCGCTCGGCCGCGTCAGGCTCACCGAGGGCATGGCGGGGACTTCGATCCTGCTGTGCCTGCTGCTCGCGCTGCTGGTCCGCCGCCGGTGGCGCAAGGCTGCGATCGCCTGAGGCGCGACGCTACTCG
>JAPUHK010000181.1 GCA_027297745.1 Planctomycetota bacterium
GCGGGAACGCCGCATTCACGCGCCGCTTCCAGCTCGTCCAGGTCCGCCAGCAACTGCGCCGCGGAGGCTGGCGCGGGCTCGCGCAGCTTGTCCACCGCCGCCCGTTGGGCATCGCGCCGCGCATCCCCTGTAAGCACGTCCAGGGCCTTGCGCGCCAACGCGTCGGGAAACTGCAGCCGGCCCGCATCGCGCTGCACGAAGCCCTCCTGCTCGAGGCGCGACAGCTGACGGTCGGCCAGCGCAAACGCGCCTTCGAACGAAAGCGGCTCCTCCACCAACGCCAGCGTCTGCAGCGCGCTGCGCGCCTCGTCCGGCAGGGTGCGCGCGCGCAGCCGCGCCGCCTCCGTCATCTCGCGCGGAAGCTTCAGGTTCTTGAGCCGCTCTTCGTGCAGAACGGGGCGGCCCTCTTCCGTGACCAGCACGCCTTCGGCGGCCAACAGCCGCACCAGCTCCGTGAAGGCGCGTGCATTCCCGCCGCTCGCCCGGTGCAGAGCCGCCACCAGCGTGGCAGGCGGCCGCGGCCGGTCGAGCAGGATGCGCAGCGCTTCGCGCACCGCGGCGGCGTCCAGCGGCGGTAGCGTGCGCAGCCCCGTGGGGACCGACTGTCCGGCGTTGGCCAGGAGCTCCGTGCCTTTCGTCCCGGCGTCGTTGCGCCCGCCCAGCACGAGCATCAGACGGCTGCGTCGCGCGCTTCCTTCGAGCGCCTCCGTCCAATCGCTGAGCGCCGCCGCCGCCTCGTCGGGCACGGCGTGCGCATTGTCCAGGATCAAGATGCAAAACAGACCGGCGGGCGCGTTGCGCAGCTGCGTGTCGAGCCAGAACACGAGATCGCGCCGGTCGCTCTGGGGAACGTCGACGCCTCCTCCGAGTTTCGGGTGCGCGGCCACCTCCTCGGCCAGTTGGCGCAAGGTCGTGCCGGTCAGCACCGTGCAGCCCGCCGCGGCGGCGTGGTTACGGAACGCGGCCAGCAGGCGCGTGACGCCGGAGCCGGCGGGACCACTGACGCACACGACGGGGTTGAGCAGCGTGCCCGCGAGCACCGCCTCGATGCGCGTTTGCAGGGCGCTCCAGGCCTCCCCGCGCCCCACCAGGGGCGGCTCCACGTTGAGCAGCGGGCTCGTGTCTTCGGCGCCGCCCTCGACAAGGTCCTTGTAGAGCGAGGCGAGGCCGTTGAGCGCGGAAGCCGCGGACGCGTAACGGCCGGCGCGCGTCGGCGCCATGAGCCTGCAAACGAAGTCCTCGAAGCGGCGCGGCACCGTTCCGCGGGCCTGCGCGCGCAACGTGCGGCGGATGGTCTCGGGCCGCAACGTTTTGTGCGGGTCGTGCAGGATTTGTTCACGTGCGGCCGGCAGCTGTCCCGTGGCCACCTCGAACAGCAACATGCCGAGCCCGAACAGGTCGGAGCGCGCGTCCGGCGCCGTACCGTTCAACACTTCAGGCGCGACGTAGGGAATCGTTCCCGAGGCTTCGCCGGGACGCGCAGCGGCGGCGGTGATCGCCAGGCCGAAATCGACCAGAATCGGCTTCAGGCGCCCCTCGGCGCGGCGCAACAGGACATTGCCCGGCTTGATGTCGCGGTGCAGGACGCCGTGGTTGTGGATGTGCGACAGCGCGGCCAACAGCCCCGCGCTCAGGTCCACGTAGTCGCGCGCGTCGAGACGGTCCTCGTTGACATAGGTGCTGCAGTCCTCACCCGAGACGAGGTCCATCGTGAAGTACGGCTCGCCCGTTTCCAGGAAGCCGAAGTCGCGCACGGTGACGATGCCCTCGTGCTGAATCTCGGACAGCACGAGGAACTCACTGCGGAAGAGCGGCTCGAGGCTCGGGTCACGGCGCCGCGGACGCAACAGCTTCAAGGCACATGCCTCGTCGTTGCGCTCCCGGTCGCGCACGAGCAACAGCTCGCCCGCGCCGCCGCTGCCGAGCGTCCGCACGACCTCGAAGCGCTGCGCGATGATGCGTTCCACCTCGCCCATTGTGCCTACTGGGGCCCCGAATTGGTGTCATATCGGCCCATTAAGGACGATTGGACTCACGGGGCGTGAAACCCTATCGGCACGAGGGTCCGGATCCTGGAACCGTGTCGGTAGGGGGCCGGGGACGGTCTGGCGCCTAGGGGAAAGTCCCGCGGCGGCGGCGGCGGGCGTTGATGATCTTGCGCCCGTGACGGGTCTTCATCCTGGCCCGGAAGCCCACGCGCCGGCGGCGCTTGGTGTTGGAATTGCGGATCTTTACCTTCATCGCACTACCGGGCCGTTCCTTGTAACGCGCGTTCCGGCCCGCGTCAATCTGCGGAGCCGGGCTCGAAGCGGATCAGCTGCGCATCGCGTACGACGTGGCCGTCGCGCTCGTGGCGCACCCGCACCCAGCCGATACCGTCGACGAACCAGTAGAGGTCGCGGTTGCGGCGGCCGTCCTGCTTGCGCTCCACCCCCACGACCAGCGCCCGGCGCTGCTCCCCCAGCACTCGCAGCCGGTCGTAACCCATGACCAAGCAATAGGCTCCGGCCGCCGTCCAGGAGTCGCCGGCCTTCCCCTGGAGACGCAGGGGCCGATCGACGAGCTTGCCGTTGCGCCGAATCTCGAGGTAGTAGCCAACCAAGCCCAGCGTGGCATCACCGCCCTCGAATCCCTTCAGCAGCCAGCCGTCCTGGGAGCGCAGCAAGGTCCAGGTCTCCTCGCCCCTCGAGGGCTCCAGACGATCCCGGAACGCCCACGTAGCGCCGTTGCGCAGGGGAAACAGGTCCCCCTCGATGGGCGCGCCCGGGAAGCCCTCTAGCTTCCAGGGGTGAATCGGCCGCTCCGGCGGTCCTTGGCACGAGCTCCCCAAGAGCGGAGTGAGCAGCCAGGTGAGCAGGAGGGCGCGCCGCACGCGGGCATTCTAGCGGTTGCGTCTTCCGAACCCGCAACCCACAAGATAGGATGGTGCCGTGGGATTCCTCCCCAAGAAGTTGGGCCTATACCGGTGGCGACGCTCGTCCGAGCGCACCCACCCGGCCACCTGGGTCCGAAGCTTGAGCTCCCGGCAGCGCAGCCTGCTCTCGATGAATCTGCGCAAGATCCTGGAGAGCAAGAAGGCCCTGGGGGCGCTGCCGCGCACGCAGGAGCGCCGGGGCCTGCCTTAGGCCCAGGGTCGCTGCTGTTCTTGCCGAGAAACGCGGACCGGCGCCGGTGCTTGTCGGAGGCCGGCGCCGACCGGGTTTTGCATGTCGAGGCGCCGCCCGCAACGCGAGCAACGCAGGTGATCGAAAAACTCCAGGAAGCGTTGTGTCCCGCGGCACGAGCCGCAGTAGAAGTTGTTCCCGCCGCCCGCGCGCGGCTCGGGGTGAAGCGCCATGGAATGTTGTTCCTCCATACCTGGGATTTGGGCGGGGCGCCGGCCGGAGCCAGAGCAGACCTGGAGCGGCCACGGTCGGCGTGGGATTCGGCTTCACCCGAGCAGGCGAAGCAAAGAGCGTTGCATCTCTTATGCGACTAATTCGGCTGCGCGCGTGCGCGGCAATAGGGAGTCGCCAAGAAGCCAAGATGGCCAAGGAAGCCAAGAAGAGGGGGCGCCAAGGTGAGCTCTCCAGGCTTCCGCCCTTGATCTTGGCTTTCCCGGCTTCCTTGGCCTACTGGGCGACTACGAAGCGGGCGCCGGGCTGCAGGTGGAACCCGTTCGCGAAGGCGCGGCCGCTCATGGGCCTGCGTCCCGCCGGCACGACCTCCTGCACGTCGAGCAGCCCGTCTCCCGTACCGACCCACAGGCTGTCTCCGTCCAGACGCGCCAGCGTGCCGGGCTCAGCCTCTCCCTCGGCCGCCCGGCAGCGCAGCACGCGCACCGGTAACGGCGGGTCGCGCACCAACGTGACGCGCGCTCCGGGCCGCGGCGTCATCGCCCGTACGCGCAACGCCAAAGCCGCGGCGGACTCGCTCCAGTCCAGGACGCCCGCGTCTCGCTTGAGCCGCGGGGCGTAGGTCGCGTCGTCAGCGTCTTGCTCGCGTTCGGGCGGTGCGGCGCCGCCCGCGAACGCCTGCACGACCTCCAGCAACAACTCCGCACCAACGCGCGCCAGGCGCGCCGTCAACGCTCCCGCGTCCTCCTCGAGGCCGATCGCCACCGTGCGCGCAGCCAGGATGGGACCGGCGTCCAACTCGAGCACGGTGCGCTGGATCGTCACGCCGGTCTCCGTGTCGCCGGCCAGAATCGCCGCCGCCACGGGCGACGCTCCCCGGTGACGCGGCAAGAGGGACGCGTGCACGTTGATCGTGCAGTGCGCCGGGATCTGCAGCAGTTCCGCGGAGAGCAGGGCACCGTACTCCGCCACCACGAAGAGCGCGTCGCCGTCGGCCCGCAGCCGCTCCAGCGACTCGGGCGCGTTCACCTTCTCCGGCGTGAAGACCGCCAGGCCGGCCGCTCCTGCCGCCGCGGAGACGGGCGTGGGCTCCGGGGCCGCCCCTCGCCGGCGCCGACGCGGCGGCTGCGAGATGACCAGCGCCGGCGCAAACGGGCCTTGCAAGAGGGCCTTCAGGCTTTGGAGCGCGAACGTGCCGGAGCCGAAAAAGACCAACTTCATGGCGCCGTCGGCTGGGCGGCGTCTCGAAGCGGCGGTTCCTCGGACTCAGGGGACTCAGGCCTCAGCTCGATGCGCACGTCGACCACATCGTCGCCCGCGCCCAGCGCGATGCGGCGCAGGCGCAGCAGCTCCAGGAGCGCCAAGAAGACGGTCACGATGTAGAGGCGGTCACGCCGATCGTGGAAGAGGCCGCGGAACGCGATGGCGCCCCCCGCATCACGGATGCGCTGCTCTACGTCCGCCATGATCTCGCGCACGGGGAGCTCCTCGCTGTGCACCTCGTGGCCGATCTCAGAGAGCGTCTCGCGCATCATGCGCTCGAAAGCCAGGTAGAGGTCGTGCGCGCCCACGTCCTCGAGCAGCTTGCCGGCGTCCGGCCCTTCCCCGGGCAGAGCGTCGATGCCGCCGCCGTACTTGCGCCAGCGTTCGCGTTCACCGACCGCCAACCCCTGGCTCACGTCCTTGAACCGCTTGTACTCGAGCAGCTGGCGCACGAGGTCGGTGCGCGGATCGAAATCGTCGTCCTCGTCCTCCGCCCCCGGGGCTTGCGGGAGCAGCATGCGACTCTTGATCAGCATCAGCGTCGCCGCCATGAGCACGAACTCGCCGGCCCGGTCGATGTCGATGCGCTTCACGATCTCGAGATGCGCAAGAAACTGGTCGCAGATCTCGGCGATCGGGACCTCGTGGATCTCGACCTCCCGCTCGCGGATCAAGTGCAGCAGCAGGTCCAGGGGGCCCCTGTAGATGTCCAGATCCACACGGTAGTCGGTCTCGTCGACCATGCCGCGCAGTATAAGGCTGCACAGCGAGAGGGAGCGACGCCTCCGGCGGAGACCGCTGTTAGTCTTGCGCCGTGCGCGGACTCCAGATCGGCCGGCTCTTCGGCACGGATATCTTCGTTGCGCCGAGCTTCCTGTTGATGATGGCGCTGCTCTTCCTGCTCGTGGGGGTGGAGCGCGTGCCGATCGTGGCCGTCGCCGAGCTGGCGCTGATCTTTTCCATCCTCGTTCACGAGTTCGGCCACGTCTTCGCCGTGCGCCGCTTCCTGGGCTCAGGCAGCACGGTAATGCTGTGGGCCATCGGCGGGCTGACCTTTCATGAGCCCACCTCGTCCCGCCGCAAACGCATCGGCATCGCGCTCATGGGGCCCGCCTTCGGTCTCGTGCTGGGGCTGGCGTTCCTGGGCATCTACCAGTTCGTGCCGGGTGCGAGCGCCGAGGCTCGGGGCCTGCAGTTCTTCGTGTTCATCATGGTCTGGATCAACCTCCTGTGGACGGCGCTCAACCTCCTGCCTATCTACCCGCTCGACGGGGGGCAGGCGCTCCTGGCCGGACTGGAATACAAGCTGACGCCCGCGCGCGCGCGGCGCGCGGTGGCGGTGGTCTCGGTGGTCACGGCAGCAGGGGGCTTGGCGGCCTCACTGGCGGTCGGGATGCCCTTCATGGCCTTGATGGCGGGCTGGCTGCTGATCCAGAACCTCTCCTCGATCCGCGCTCCGGGACCCTAGGGCTGCCTCCGCAGCGCGGGAGTATGATGTGCCATCCGCCGGGATGCGATGGACCAGAACATCGAATACGGGCGCAAGGTGCTGCGCCTCGAGTCCGAGGTAATCGCCGCACAGGAGCCCCTCCTGGACGAGCGTTTCGGTGAGGCCGTGGAGATGGTGCTGGCCTGCAAGGGCCAGGTGATCACGACCGGCATGGGCAAGTCGGGCCTGATCGCGCGCAAGATCAGCGCGACGCTGGCCTCGACGGGCACGCGCTCCATCTACCTGCATCCGGCCGAAGCGGTGCACGGCGATCTCGGCCGTGTGCACAAGGACGACCTGCTGCTGGCGCTCTCCCGCTCGGGGGACACCGACGAGCTGCGGCGGCTGATCCCGGCCGCGAAGCGCATCGGCGTTCCGATCATCGCGGTGACCGCGGAGCCCGAGTCGGTGCTGGCACGCCACGCGGACTGCCTCCTGGCCGTGGCGCGCGTGCCCGAAGCCTGCCCGCTGCGGCTCGCGCCGACCACCTCTACGACCGTGCAGCTGGCGGTCGGCGACGCGTTGGCCATGGCGGTCAGCAAACGGCGCAACTTCACGCGCGAGGACTACGCGGCCGTCCACCCAGGCGGCGCGCTCGGGCGTGCGCTGATCAAGGTCAAGGACATCATGAAAGCGAAAGAGGACTGGCCTGCAGTGGTCGCCGGAGGAAGCGTGCGCCAGGGGCTCATGGACAACGGCGGCGTGGGCCGGCGCCCGGGCGCGCTTGCGGTGACCGACGAGCAAGGCAAGCTGCTGGGGCTGCTCACGGACGGTGACGTGCGGCGCGGCACCCTGGTCCATGCCGACTTCCTCGACCGGGACCTGCAGACGGTCATGACCCAAAGCCCGCAGAGCGTGCGTGCGGACCAGCTGGCCGCCGAAGCATGGAAAACCATGCGCGGCCACAACTTCGACGAGCTCCCCGTGGTCGACGCCGACGGCCGCTATCTCGGGCTGCTCGACATTCAGGATTTGCTGGAGGCCGGCTTGACCGGAGCGCCGTGAGCACCGCGAACATCAAGCTGCTCGTGCTCGACGTCGACGGCGTGTTGACCGACGGGACCTTCGTTCCCTCGGCGGAAGGCGACTGGAAGGCGTTTCACGTCCACGACGGGCTGGGCATCCGCCTGCTGCAGGAGGCGAACGTCGAGGTGGCGCTCTTGAGCGGCCGGCGCTCGAAGATCGTCGAAGCGCGCGCCGCGGAGCTCGGCATCCGCTACGTACTGTGGTCCAAGACGGACAAGCTCGGCCCCTTGCGCGGTCTCGTCACCCAATTGGGCGTGCCCGCCGCGGACACCGCCTATATGGGCGACGACCTCCACGACCTGCGACCCCTGTTCTGGGTCGGTTTCTCCGCCGCTCCGGCCGACGCACGGCCGGAGATCCGCGAGGCGGTCGATTGGGTGGCCAGCGCTCCCGGGGGGCACGGTGCCGTCCGCGAGCTGTGCGAACTCCTGCTCCAAGACAAGGGCCTTTGGGAGGAGGCCCGGCGGAGGTTCACCGAGTGAAGTTCTGGCTCTCCTTTTCGAGCCTGCTCCTCGTCCTGATCACCCTGCTGCTCGTCTTCGGCGGCCGCGAGATCGCGACCAGCGGCCTGGTGCTGCGCGAATCGGGCCGCTCGGACGCGCCGGTACTGCGCGACACGGACTTCGTCGAGGCGGGCGAGATGCCTCCGTTCCCCGGCCGCCTGACGCGAGTGGAAGGCCTCGAGCTCACGCAGGAGGAGAACGGGCACGTGCGCATGACCGTCACGATCGAGGAAGTCGTGCGCGAGGGAGACAAGCCGCGGCTGCGCAACGTCGTCGCCCGTATCTACGACGAGCCCAGCGCCGAGGACCTCGAGCGGCGGCGGCGGCCGCTGCGCGCTACGCTGCATAGCCGTTTCGTGGACGGCGAGCCGCCCGCGCTCGTGCGGCGCAAGCGGGGCAAGCCGTTGCCGGTGCGCATGGAGGGCGCCGTGCTCAAGGACGAGCACGGGCGCGTGCGCTTCGATGTGCCGCACATCGACCTCGATGTGGAGCACCGCACGGGCCACACCGAGGAGCGCGTGTCCTACCGGGATCCGGACCGCAGGCTGACCCTGCACGGGACCGGCCTCACAGGCGGCCTCGACCTGCGCGAGGTCCACCTCCTGAAGCAGGTGCGCGCCACGTTCCCGTTGCGCAACGCGACCGCCTCCTTCCACACCCCGGGCAGGGTCACCGTGCGCGAGCTCGACGAGGGCCTGCTGCGCGTGGAGACCGCGGGCACCGCCTCCCTGGAGCATCCGTTCTTCGCAGCGGATTGCGGCAGGCTGGTCGTGCACCTCGAGGGCTCGGCGCAAAGCGAAGACGGCGGCTACACGCCCGCCGTCTGGTTCGCGCAGCAGGGCGTCGAGATTCGCTTCGATCCCAAGCAGGTGGCGGGTCTCACACACGCGCGCGCTGACCTGGCGCGCGGCGAGGACGAGCGCGTCTACCTCGAAGGCAACCTGACGGCGCGGCGCACGGGCCCCTTCGAGCTCTTCGGCAAGGGCGACCACACCGTGGAGTTCAAAGCGCCCAAAGGAGTGCTGGACGGCCTGGGCCCGGGACAGAAGGATCAGGAGGTCCGCTTCCGCTTCGACGGCGGTGTCCAGGTGCGCCAGGTCGGCGGGCCGGGGGTCTTGGAGGCGGGCATGGTGCGGGGCGAAGCGTACGGCTCGGACCGAGGCGTGCTCATCGCCGAGCAGGACGTTTCGTGCAACACGCGCGACTTCGCGCTCCGCGCGCAATCGCTGCGGGCCAGCCGCGACGCCCAGGGAGCTGAGCTGATCGAGCTGGGTGGCGACAAGCAGCTGCGCTACAGACTCGACAAGCCGCTCAAGCTGCAGGGCGTGCCGCGCCATGGCGACCTCGTCATCCAAAGCCGCGGGCCGCTGACAATGCGCGCGACCGGGAAGGGGCAGTTCCTGTTCGCCCGCGACGCCGTCGAGATGGTGCTCGAGACGCCTCCGCGCAAGGGGCGGCCGGGGCGTGAGCTCACGCGCCTCGTGTGCCGCGAGCTCGTTGTGCACACGATGGACGGCGTCGTCGTGTCGTTGACG
>JAPUHK010000182.1 GCA_027297745.1 Planctomycetota bacterium
GCCCGGCCTTTAGGGCCGGGGTTGGCGGTCTGTTCTCTGTGGCACTTTCCCTATCCTTGCGAACGGTGGCCGTTAGCCACCACCCTGCCCTGCGGTGCCCGGACTTTCCTCGTGGCAGGCCGAAGCCTGGCCCCGCGACCATCTACCCGCCCTCGGGATCTTTACTTGTCAAGCTAGCCCTCCATTCTAACGCGCCTCCCCATGCTTGCGGTGGGCCTGCCCGTCGCGCTACTCGGGACGTTCCAGCACGTAACGTCCCCCCGGGTCTTCCCCCTCGAAGAAGGCGAGCCGACCAGGAATACACGAGATGAACGTGCCCATGCCGAAGCCGTGTGTCCCGCTGAGTGCCTCCCCGAGAGGCATCTCGCGGCCGTCGAACTCGGCATCCTCCGAGAGCACATAGCAGGTGTCCGGCGCCCCCTTTTCGCGAAGAATCGCCTCGATCGACCGTGCGTGCTGATCGCCCGGCGGAATGAGCGTGGCGTACCGAGGGTCGAGATCCCTGAAATGGGCGAACGTGCCGGTCGCCTTCTCCCGGCGCTTCGGCCTGGACAGGAGCTGCACGAGCCGCCCCCGTTTCTCCGGCACGACGAACGCGCGGATCAACGCCTCTTCATGGTCCACAGAGGACATTGTACTCAGCGGGGCGTGTACTCCTTTCCTCATGGCAGGCCGAAGCCTGACCCCGCGACCATCTACCCGCCCTCGGCGTCTCTACCGGGGGCGACAGGTTGTCGAGGGAAGGGCGGTCGTGATCAACAAGTAGACCGAACCGGAGGGCGGCCACATAGGGCCGCCCCTACAAGGGCAGTGGACAATTCGCGAGTCCGAACATCGCCCGCATGCCTGAGTGTGTGGACTGCCCCTGTAGGGGCGCACCTATGTGTGCGCCCTACCGTTCCCCTGTCGGTTGATCGCGACTCCGCCCCGGATTCGAGCGGATGTACGCGCGAGTCGCGTCGAGTACTCGCGAGTGCCGGATCACGTGATCGTAGTAGCCGCGGAGCCACAGGCGGCCCGGAAACCGAGCCCATTCCGCCTCATGTACCCGTCTGATGTACTCGTTCGTGGTCATGGTCTTGAACCAACGGACGACATCTGCGAGCCCCGAAGGCGACGAATCGTGCAGGACGACGATTCCATGCAGGTGATTGGGCATCACAACGAACGAGTCAAGGCTGAGCGGGAAGCGCCGGGCCAATTCCATCCACCACCAAGAAGCCCGCCTGCCTGCGGGACTCAGGCGCATGCGCCCGTCGACGACACCGCCGAGCAGCGACAGCCCGTGCTGTACTCGGATTGTGACGAAGTATGGACCCGAGGCCCCGTAGTCGTAGCCCTCGAGGTGTCGGGGCTGGGCGCACCAGATGGTTTGGGCCGGAGGGCGGCCACACAGGGCCGCCCCTACAAGGGATGCGCGCAATTGCCTTGTAGGGGCGCACCTATGTGTGCGCCCTACCGTTCCCCTACCGGTTAGCTACGGCTCGGAGGTTCGCCAACCTAGCCCGCAAGCTTGCGCACGGCGGCCTGGATCGACTCGGAGTCCAGGCCCTGGTTCGCGATGTGCTCCCAGAGTCCGCCGTCGCCTTGCTTCGTGCTGCCCAGGTGCGCGTAGCGCGGCGTGAGCCCGCGCTCGAGCAGCCATGTCCCCAGGCGCGAGCCGAGGCCGGTGTTGCGGTTCTGGGTCTCGGCCAGCAGCACGAACGGGGCGGCGCCGAGCCTGGCCAGCGCATCCTCGTCGACGACGTTCAGCGTCGCCTTGTTCACGAGGCCGACGTCGAGACCGCCGGCGCGCAGGCGCTCGACCGCGTCCAGCGCGCGGTAGAGCATCTCGCCGTAGCTGACCACGTAGCCGGCGCTGCCCTCGCGGACGAAGTCGTCCCGCCCGGGCTCGAACGTGCAGCCCTCGCCGTAGAACGGCGTGCCGTCCTGTTTCAGGATCTCCGGCGTGCCAGAGCGGGTCGAGAAGACGAAGCGCAGCCCGGGATCCCAGAAGATACGCTCGATGCAAGCCTTCATCTGGTGGCGGTCGGCCGGGAAGTAGAGGCGCGTGTGGTCGCCGTCGGCCAGGCCGCCTGCCGCGAAGAAGTTGTTCAGGCCGTAGTGGCACGTGTTGTCGGCCATCCAGTCCACGCCGGCGTGGCTGAAGTGGCACAGCACGTTCGACTCGTTGAGCCGCGCCATGGTGATCTCGGAGACGACCATCTCCAGGAACGCCGAGAACGTGGCGAAGATGCCCTGCTTGCCGGCCTCCATGCCGAAGCCCGCGGCGGCGCTGAAGTTGCCGCGCTCCATGACCCCGCCGTTGATGTAGATCTCGGGGAAGGCCTTGCCGATGTGGTGCATGCCGCACGAGCCCTCGAGGTCGCTGTCGATGGCGAGCACGCGCGCCTTGCGCTCCTCCGGGGTCATGCCCTCGAGGATGCCGCACACGATCTTGCCGAACAGGTCGCGGTTCTTGGCCTGCTCCGAAGAGCTGCCGAGATAGACCGCGGGGTCCTTCGGCTTCTGAACGGCTTCCAGGTACGCGACCGCGTCCGGCCGGCCATGCGCCTTCAGGTACTCCAGCGCCAGGGCCGTCTTGATCACATCGTGGGCCTTGTTGGAGCCCTCGAGGCCGTCGATGCCGACCGCCATCGTGCGCTTGTTGATCAACGCCACCGGGCCGGGGGTGCCGAGCGCCTTCTGCATGCGCCGGTAGAGCGCGTCGAGGTCCTCGCCCTGCCCCACGTCCACCTGGAGGCCGTGGCCCTCGAGCGTGCGTGCGACATCGAAACCCGGCAGGTAACGGCTCGGATGCCCGGCGATCGTGACGTCGTTGTCGTCGATCACCAGCTTGACGTTCAGGCCCTGCGCCACGGCCATGCGCGCCGCCTCCGCGTCGTTCCCCTCCTGTTGCGCGCCGTCCGAGCCGAAGACGAAGATCGCGCGGTCCGGGTTGGCCAGGGCCACGCCGTTCACGTAGGGCCACAGGTGGCCGAGGCGCCCGCTCGAGAACTTCACGCCCGGCGTGAAGTCGCGCTCGGGGTGGCCGGGCAGCCTGGAACCGGCCTCGCGGTAGTGCAAGAGCCGCTCCGCCTCGAGCTCGCCGTTGAGCACGGCCATCAGGTACTGGATGGCCACGCGGTGGCCGGCCTCGTCGAAGTAGATGGGCAACACGCGGTCGCTGCCGCGCATGAACCCGTCCGCGATCAACACCTCGGGCACGATGTCGTACGGCCCGCCCGTGTGGCCGCCGACTCCCTTCGCATCCCCCACCGCCGTGAAGAACACGATCGCGTCGCGGCACAACTGAATGTTGCGCTGCAGCTGCTCGCGCTGCTCCGGAGCCAACTCGGCGTGCGCCGGATCGAGTGCGACCGGCTTGAAGGCGCTCAGGTCAATCGGGAAGCCCATCTTGGCGTCCGTGAGGGTTTCGGGCAGGGTTTCGATGCGCGGCATTAGACCTCTCGTGCAAAGCGATGCAAACGCAGAGCCGCCGCGCGCGCTGCAACTCGCCCGGCGCGGGCAGAGTGTAGGAAGCTCGGGGGTCAGGAACGGCCACGGAAGCCCGCTCTCAGGGCACGTACAGGATGCGTGTGCAGGACTTGCAGCGCAGCAGCTTGTCGCCGCCCACCAGGATCACCGCGTCGTTGCTGGTGACGGCCATGTAGCAGGCCGAGCAGTGCAGGTCGTTGCCGATGCGGCCCGCGGCCCGGTCGATCGTGCCGTCCACGGCAGCCAGCGCGTCGCGGTACTTGGCACGCACCCGCTTGTAGAGCGACAGCGGCTCGGGCAGCACGTCGGCGGCGGCCTCGTCCCGCAAACGCGAGCGCTCCTCCAGCTCCTGGCACACGCTGCTGAGCGAGCCCTCGAGCTCCTCCTTCTTCGCATCGTGGGCCGCTTGCGCCTCCTCGACCGCCTGGCGCAGCGGCCCGAGCGACTGCTCGGCCTCGTCGCACTTGGTCAGGGCCTCTACGCCCGCCTCGGTCAGTGATCCGATGTCGGCCAGCACGCCGGCCAGCTGCTCCTGCAGGATGGTGTATTCCTTGGCCGTCACCCTCGGCTGCGTCATGGCCGTCTTGACCTTGTCGCGCTCCGCGTCCTTGCTCTTGATCTCGAGGTCGTTGCGGTCGATCGAGGCGCGCACCTCACGCAGCTGGAGCTCCTGCTCCTGCAGCGCGGCCTGCGCCGACGCCACAGCGTCCGACTGCGCCTTCAGCAGGACCGGAACCTGGTCCAGGCGGCGCTGCAGCCGGTCCCGCTTGTGGTCGAGATCCTGGAGCTTCAGCAGCTGGTCGACGATGTTCATTCCCACTTTGCCTTCCACGTGTCCTCCGGGCTCTGGGGGTGCGCCCGCTTGGGGCCACCGCTTAAAAAGCTCGGGGGCCCGCATAGCGGACCCCCGTTGCTGGGTTTCATCATGAAGTCCCGGGCGCGCTTGAGGCCCGGGCCTGTTCCCTCGAGACTTCGAGGGATTCGGGGCCCGGTCACCGTTCGCCGGCCCCTTCGAGGAAGCCCTCGAGCTTGCGTGCGCGCACAGGGTGCTGCAGCTTGCGCACCGCCTTGGCCTCGATCTGCCG
>JAPUHK010000183.1 GCA_027297745.1 Planctomycetota bacterium
CAGATGGCCGCGCAGATGAAGATGGTGAAGTTCATGCCGTACATGTTCTTCTTCTTCCTCTACAACTACGCGGCGGCGCTGGCGCTCTACATGTGCGTGTCGTCGATCTGGGGCATCGTCGAGGGCAAGCTGGTGCGCAAAGCCATCGCCAAGATGGACTAGGCCTGCGGCGACTTGCGGCGGAGCAGCTTGTACGCCAGGAGGCCCGCCACGACGAGGAGCACGCTGACTCGACCCTGCGCCTGAAGCCCGAGCGCCCAAATGGCAATCCAAGGAGCAAGCACGAGCACGTCGAGGGCCCGCCTGCGCAGCGGCACTCCCCGAGTGAGACACGCTCTGCGAAAGATCAGGCCGAGGGACTGGCCCAGCACCAGGTAGTACTCGAAAGGCAGCGAGGCCGCGTAGCCCCTCGGCGCGCCGCACTGCAGGCAGAAGTTCTGAAGCGGGTCCACCGGCCGGGCGCAACGCAGACAGATGGGCTGCGGCGGAGCCTCGGATCCCGCAACGTTCGCTTGCGCCACCACACGTCCATTGTAGTGCCCGTGCGCTAGAGCAGCCCGGACTCCTTGAAGCTGGAGTAGGTGCCGTCGCCCACGATCACGTGATCGAGCACGCGGATGCCCAAGAGCTCCGAGGCGCGCAAGAGCCGGCGCGTGATGGCCACGTCCTCGTCCGACGGCGACGGGTCGCCCGACGGGTGGTTGTGCACCAACACCACCGCGCCGGCGGACTCGCGCACCGCGGGCAGGAAGACCTCGCGTGGATGCACTATCGAGGAGGTCAGCGAACCCTCCGACACCATCTCGTCTCGCATCACGCGGTGGCGCGCATCCAGCAAGACGACCAGGAAGCGCTCTTTCTTCACGTCACGCAGCGCCGAGTGGTAGTGCTCGAACACCTGGCGCGGGCTGGTGAACAGCGCACCGGGGCGCAGACGGCGCCCCATCAGCCGCCGCGCGAGCGCGAAGGCCGCTTGCAGCCGTTGCGCCTGCAGCGGCCCGATGCCGTGCACCGCGGCCAGCTCGCACACGCTGCTCGTGCTCAGGCGCCGCAGCGTTCCCGCCCGGCTGAGCAGCGTGCGCGCCGCCGTGTGCCCGCGGCCGTTGCGCGCGCCCGGCTCCAACACGAGCGACAACAGCTCGTCGTCGCCCAGTGCCTCGTCGCCCAGCCGCTGCATGCGCTCCCCCATAGGCTCGTCGATCACGCCGTTCCCTCCGCTCCCACGTCGAGGCCGGTTGCGAACGGCGGGTAACCCCCTTTCACGGCGTTCTCTGCCTCATCCCCGCATGCCCTGCGCTCCCGCTACCGCCTCCGACGTAGGGGCGGAGAACTCATGAAACCGCTCATGCTCTGCACTGCACTCATCCTGCTGGCCGCCTCCGCGCACGCCGGGCCGATCCTTATCACGGAGGTCGTCACCGACCCACAAGGCGACCACTCCGAGAACAGCGGCGGCAACGGGGTGGCCTACGACGCGGTCCCCGGCAACGGCACGATCTCCTCCGTGGACGAGTACGTGGAGCTCTACAACGCGGGCGGCACCGTCTTCGACCTGCGCGACTACGTGCTGCGCTTTTGGGACACCACCCCTTCGGAGTACTTCTTCAGGGATACGCCCGGTGGCGTGCTGCGCTTCAGCGGCCTGAGCTCAGTGGACGCCTTCATGCCCGGCGACTTCGTCCTGCTGGGCAATCCCCCCGGCGCCTTGAACAACAGCCTGCGTGTCGACCTGGAGACGGTGCACGGCATGCTCTTCGATTCGGTCCGCATCCCGGACGGCAACGCCACCGGCGCCTCCGACGAAGCCGTGGCGCGCGCCTGGACCGGCTTCGAGTTCAAGTCCCGCTTCGTGCGCGCGCCGATCTCGCCGCTCGGCTTCGGGGAGCCCGTCCCCGAGCCGCCCCTGGTCGTGCTGGCCGCGCTGCTCAGCCTTCTGCCAGCGTGGCGACGAAGGCCTCGAAGACCTGCGCCAGGGTGCGGCCGTACACGGCTTCGACGGCTGCCTCCGGCTGCCGGCCGCTGCCCAGCGCGCGCAACAGGTCGAGCATGCCGCGCTCTCCTCCACGCTCATGGAGGAAGTGGGTGAAGGCGAGCGCCAGGTCGTAGAAGCGTCGCGCCGAAGCGCGATCCGAACCGCGCAGTGCGTGTCCGTCCAGCTCGGCAAGCTTCGGGCGCGCCTGCCGGCTCAAACGGGCGCGGGACGCCGCGACGGACTCGCCTTCGGCGCGCTCGGCGAGCCCTTCGTCCAGCCAGCGGGGAACGCGCGGCGTGATGCCGTGCACCAGCAGATGGCAGAACTCGTGCGTGAGCGTGCCGCGCACGGACTCCGGGTTGCGCCGTCCCGGCATCGAGATGCGGATCGTGCCGTCGTACAGCCCGCCGACCCACCCGTGGGTGCGGGTGGCCGAGCGGAAATCGCCGCGCGGGTAGAGCGTGACGACCGTGACCTTGTGCGGCACCGTATCGAGCTCGCGCGTCAGCTTGACGTAGGCGTCGTCACAGAAGCCGAGTACCGCTTCCGCCACGTCGCGAGGGATGTCCGGGCTGTAGCGCACTACGAAGTTGCGGTCGCGCACGGTCTCGTAACGCTCCTCCACCGCGAGCTCGCGGGCGGCCTTGTCGCGCGCCGCCTGCACCTTCGGGTTGTCGGCCTGCAGCACGAGCGCCCGGTCGTAAAGCTGCACGCAACTCTGCAGCCGGCGGTCTGCGTAGTCCATGCTGGCCAAGTAGATCAGTGTGGGGTAGTAGTCCGGGTCGCGCTCCAGCACCCACTGGAAGTCCTCGCGGGCGTACAGGCGGTTGCCGTCGCCTCCGAGCCCCAAACGGGTTTCGCCCCTCAGGTGGCGGTAACGCAGCCGCTCGGGGTGAAGCTCGACGGCTCGCTCGAAGTCCACAAGCGCTTGGGAGAGCCGCTTCGCTTCCGAGTGGGCCCGCCCCCGCAGGGACAATGCCGCGGCCAGGTTGCGCTGGAGTACGCGGCTTTCCGGGCGTAGCTTCAGCGCCTCCTCGAAGTCGGTCACCGCGGCGTCCGGCCGGCTGGACAGGAGGTGGCGAATGCCGGTCTCATTGAAGGCCACGGCGCGCTCAGTGTCCGCGGTCCAGGCGTGCGTCGAGAGCAGCAGGAGCGCCAGAGCACTCGCGCGGCCCATCAGAAGACCTCCGCCTCGAAACGCTCGATCCGCGTTTGCGCCAAAGCGTCGCGGCCGATGCCGGCCTTGTCCGCGGCAGCCTCGACGAACTGCTCTCCGCTCCACCCCCGCGCTACGGCGACGTGCGGCAGCAGCACGCCCAGGCGCGTACCGTGGGACACGGCCACACCGTGGCGCCCGGCTGTAATCTCACGCGGGCTCGTGATCGGCTCCAGCGCCCCCAGCACGGAAAGCTCCAGCTCCATGTGCACCAACTCCTGCTCCCGGACCGGGGAAAAGCGGTCGTCTCCCACCGTCGCGGCTGCCGCGAGCCTCCCCGTCGCCTCGATTAAACCCTCCTCGCCGCGCAGGGTTCCCATACAGCCGCGCAATTGGCCGCCGACCCGCACCGTGACGAAGACGCCGCGACGGCCAAGGATCTCCTCGGGAGGGTCGGCCGGCACGGGAGAGGGCTTTCCGCCGCGCACCGCCGCCAGGGCGGCGGCCAAGGCGTGACGCTTGAGCCAGGCGCGTGCTTCCGGGCCGAGCGCGGACGCGCTCACTCCGCCACGCGGATCTCGACGCGGCGGTTCTTGTAGCGCGCCAGCTCGCTCGTGTTCGGGACGCGCGGCCGCGTGGCGCCGAACCCGATCACGCTCAGACGCCCTTGGTCGATCTTGCCCTCGCCGATCAGGTAGTCCCAGACCACCAGCGCCCGCTCCACCGAGAGCTCGATGTTCCCGCGCGGGAAACTCTTGAGCGTCTCGGCCCGCTTGATGGGCACGTCGTCCGTGTGCCCCTCGATGCTCAGGTGGCCGGGCTGGTCGCGCACGGCCTCCGCCACGCGGCGCAGCGCCTCCCGGCCCTCGTCGGTCATGGCCGCCGCACCCGGAGCGAACAGCACACGCTCGCGCAGCACGAAGCGGTAGCCGCCCGGGGATGCTTCGACGAGCACGTCCTTGTCTCCCTGGAAGCGCTCGATAAGCATGCGGACCTTCTCCTCCAGCTCGTCGGTGACCTTCTCGGCCACCACCTCGGCACTTTCCGTCTTCTCGAGCTCGGCTTCCAGCTCGTCGACGCGCCGGCTGAGCTCGGAGCGCGCCTGGGTCAGCTGCTTGTTCTTGCCCTCGAGCTGCTCGATCGTCCCATCCAGCTGCTCGATCTGCGTGCGCATGTGCTGGTCGGCGGGCGTAGACTCGCACGCCGCGCAGAGAAGCAGGGCCGAAGCCCACAGCACGTTCCTCCCCACGGGACCGAAGGGACGCGTCACCGGAGTGACTCCTTTCCGACGCGACGTTTCAAGGAGACCGCGAACGCAGGCTAGCCGCCCGTGGAGGCCACCTCGGCCTCGAGCTGGAGCCCGCGCTTGAGCTGCTCGATGTCCTTCTCGACGATTTCCTTGGACCCCATGTCGTAGAAGATGTTGGACAGCTTCCTCGCCATGTCGCCCGGCGGGTTCGACCCGACCTCATTGTCGCTCACGCTCCAGGCCAAGAACAGCCCGAGCATGCCGAGGATGGCGCCGAGCACCAGCGCGAAGGAGATGCCCGGGTTTCCGCCCGGAGCCGCCGCGGCCACACGCGCACGGCCTCCGGTCGCGACCGGCCGGCGGCCCGCACGCACCTCAACCTCCTCGACCTCCTCCTCCTCGACCCCCTCGGTCAAGTCGGCGCTGAGATCGATGGGCTCGGTGGTCATGCCCACGTCGTCGGCCACCTTCTCCTCGATGAACGTGTCCTGGCTCGAGATCTCCTCTGTCTTCAGGCCCGCGTCCGCGCCGATCTCCACCTGGTCGCCGGTGTCGGACTCGGCACCCTCGAAGACCAGATCGTCGGTCAGGGTCTCGCTCGAATCCTGGAAGGCGCCGCCCTCGTCCTCGAGCGTGATCTCGCTGAGGACGGTCTCCGAAGTCTCGGAGCCGGTTCCGGAGGTGGAGAGCTTGTCGATCTCCGCCTTGCGGAACTTCATCACGTCGCCCTCGCGGAACGCCGAGATCTCACCCTCGGAAACAAGACGTTTCAGCTTGTTCTCGTCGATGTGCAGCTGCCGGACGACCTCGTCGAAGGTGTAAAACTCGCCACTCTTTGCCATGACCGCTCCTGCCTCTGGTTAGTTCTTGCCCTTACTGTACTTGGCGGCCTTCGCCGCAATCTTCGCCAGGCTCTTCTCGTACTCCTTGCGGAGCTCGTCGCGCGTGTACTCCGACCGGTCCTGGTATCCCGACAGCCGCAGATCGAAATCGAGCTGCCGGGCCGCCACCAGCTGCAGTCCCCCCCCCTTGCTACGCAAGTAGCGGTACATCAAGAGGCGCTCGGACTGCGTGTCCACCAGGGCCAGAACCGAATCGCCGCTGCCGATCGGGATGGTCACGGCGACGAACCGGTTGTTGCTGTCGGAATCGGACGCCTGCGATGCGACCGTGCGCGAATTGAGCCGGTCCGTGATGCGCGGCCTGTTCCCGCTGAAGGGGTCCGAGGGGATATTCACGGGCCCCACGGGCGTATCGATGGTGACGCCGCCCTGCGCACCGGCCTGCGGAAGCAGCGAGGCCCCCTGGCCGAGCAGCAGGCCCAGGCAGAACAGCAGCCCCCCACTGAGCAGCACGATCGCGAGATCACGACGGTCCGACATTGAAATACCTGTATTCACAAGGGGTTACGCCCTGGCGGACGCAACCCGTCCTATGCACAGAAGCGTTATTGGAACAAGTCGCCCCGGGGGGCGCAAGACCCCCCTTGGAAACCCGCGCGGGGCGCTGTCCACAACCGAAACGGTTTGTCCCAAAGGGGTTACAGACAGCCCCCCAGAGCCCGCCCAGGCCCCCCGAAGGCTAGCTGGCGGCTCCCCGGTCGCCAGCCGGCAGGCGGATGCGGATGCGCGTGCCCCGCCCGAGCGCGCTGTCGATCTCCAGCGAGCCCCCGTGATCCGTGGCGATGTGCTGCACGATGCTGAGGCCGAGCCCGGTGCCCTCCCCGGCTCCCTTGGTGGAGTAGAAGAGGTCGACGCAGCGACGCAGCGTGTCCTCGTCCATGCCCACGCCGTCGTCGGCGACCTCGATGACCACGTCGGTGCCCTCCCGGCGGGCCCCCACTTTCACCTCCCCGCCGCGCCCGTCCGGGATCGCCTCGACTGCATTGAGCAACAGGTTCAGGACCGCCTGCTGCATTTCCTGCGGGTCGCCGAAAGCCCCCTCGACGGTCTCCGGCCCTTCGATCTCCAACCGCACCTTGCGCCCCTCGGCGCTGTGGCGGGCCAGGTCCGCCGCACGGCGGCAGACCGCCGCGGCGTTGAAGGCCCGCGGCTGCGACGCGCGCGGCATGAAGTCGAGCACGCGCTGCACGATGATGCGGATGCGCTCCAGCCCGTCGAGGATGATCTCCAGATATTCCTCCTGCTTCTCGTGGCTGAGCGCCCCCTCCCGCAGCCGGCGGGCCGCGTTTGCGATGCCCCCCAGCGGGTTGTTGATCTCGTGCGCGATGCCCGCCGCGAGCGTGCCCGTGGCAGCCAGGCGCTGGGCCACTACCAGCCGCCCCTCCGCCGCCTGCACCCGACCGAGCGCGTCCAGCACCCGCGCCTCCAGGTGGTCCTGGTACTCGTGGACCTCCGCGGCCATGCGGTTGAAGGTGCCGATCAGCCGGTCCATCTCGTCGTTGTGCCCGGAGCCCTCCACCCGCTCCGGACGGCGGCCCGCGGCGATCTCGCCGGAGGCCGCGGCCAGCTTCTCGAGCGGCCGCAGCACGACCCGGTTGAGCAGCAGGAAAGTGACGCCGATCAGAAGCACCGTGCCGGCGAACAGCACCAGGTAGACGTTGCGCAGCTGCTGCAGCGCCTCCTCCCGCGCGGCCTCCCGGAAGCCGACGTAGACCGCGCGGTCTCCGCCGCCGGCGGCCGGGTACACAATTGTCAGGCCGTCGCTGTCCTGCTCGACGAAGACCTCCTCGCGGGCGGCGAGCTCCACCAGCCGCCGGCCCATGCGCTCGAGCTTGCGCTCGTCCGAAGCGGGACCCTGCACATAGACCTTGTCGGTGTTGCGCGGCAGGCGCGCAACGGAGCGCACGTAGCGGCTCTGGCTGATTTCGAAACCGGGGTCAGCCGCGGCGCGTTGGGCTTCCAGTAGCGCGGCTGCGCTGACCCGGGCATCGCCCCCGGCCACCAGGCCGGCGCCGAGCAGCAGCAGCAACAAGCCGACGTTGATGGCCGCGATCAGCAGGAGGAGGCGTAGCCGTAAGGACACCGCCGGGCGTCCTCCGCCTGGCGGCTAGCGCCCTCCACTCGTGACCGCGTCGATGATCTTCATGAGCGGCAGGAACAGCGCCAGTACGATCAGGAAGACGGCGCCGCCCATGACCACGATCAGCAACGGCTCGAGCAGCGCGGTGAGGCTGCCGACGGCCACATCGACCTCTTCGTCGTAGTTGTCGGCCACCTTCAAGAGCATCTTGTCCAGCTCACCCGTCTTCTCGCCGACGTCGACCATGTTGATCACGAGGTCGTCGAAGATCATCACGGGCTGCTGGCCCATGGGCTCGGCGATGGACTCTCCCTCGCGGATGGCGTCGTAGATGTTCGAAATGACCCCCTCCACCACGCTGTTGCCCACGGCCCCCTTGATGATCTCCAAGGCCTCCAGAATGGGAACACCGGATGAGATCAGGGTCCCGAAGGTGCGCGCGAAGCGTGCCACGGCGATCTTGCGCTGCAGGTTGCCGATGACGGGCAGTTTCAGCTTGACCTTGTCCAGGAAGTAACGGCCCTTGGGGTACATCCCGATCAGCTTGGGCAGACCCCAGACGACCAGGAAGGCCGACACAGCGGCGACATGCCACCAGTGCACCAGCCAGGTGGACACCGACTGCAAGACCTTGGTGATTTTCGGCAGCTGCTCTACGCCGCCCGGCAGCGTACTGAACACCTTGGTGAACTTCGGCACCACGTTGGTGAGCACGAAGACGAGGATCACGACGATGACGACCAGGACGGCGATCGGGTACATCGCCGCGCCCTTGATCTTGCGCTTGAGACGCTCGCTCTTCTCCTTGAAGGCGGCCAGGCGGGCCAGAATCACGTCCAGCACACCGCCGGCCTCCCCGGCGCGGACCATGTTCACATACAAGACGTCAAAGTCGCGCGGGTGCTTTGCCAGAGCCTCGGACAGCGAGGAGCCCGACTCGACGTCCTCGGTGACGGCGACCAGGACGTTCTTGAAGCGGCCCTTGGGCAGCTGGCCTTCCAGAATCCTGAGGCAGGAGACGATCGGCAGACCCGCATCCTGGAGGGTGCTCAGCTGGCTCGTGAACTGCGTCAGCAGCTTGTCCGAGACCCGGCCGAAACCGAAGCCCTTGCTGGGCTTCGCGGCGGCCGTCGCGGGCGTCATCTTGGTCGCCATCCGTGCTCCTTTTGCTCCCTCAGGACCCCCGGGTTCCCTTGCAGTCCGGGGTCGAGCGGCCCCACATCATTCAAAACCGGCCCCGGAAACGCAACCCGGCCCGTAGAAGGAATTTGCGGCCCTTGAGAGGCCCTGCAGCGGGGCCCCAGGCCCCCTCCCTGCACGGCCCGGCGCCTAAAGAGTCGTCATGGTCTCCCGCAGCACCTCCTCGACGCTCGTAAGGCCGTCGAAGATGGCCAGGAGACCGCTCTCGCGCAGGGTCCGCATGCCCTCCTCGCGCGCGCGGGTGCGGATAGCGGAGTTGGCCTCCTGATCCACCACCATTACCCGCAACGCATCACTCATCATCATGATCTCGAACAGGGCCACGCGGCCGCGGTACCCCGTTCCATTGCAGTTGTCGCACCCTTTCCCGTAGACGAACTTGCGGCCTTCGACCTGCTCCGGCGAGATCTCGATCTCGCGCAGGACATCGACCGACGGCTCGTAGAGCTCGCGGCATTCCGAGCAGACGCGGCGCACCAGCCGCTGCGCCACGACCGCCTCCAGCGTGGCCGCGATCAGGAAGGGCTCCACGCCCATGTCCACCAGCCTGGTGATGGCCAGCGGCGCGTCGTTCGTGTGCAGCGTGCTGAAGACGATGTGCCCGGTCAGCGACGCCTCGACGGCGATGGACGCCGTCTCCTTGTCGCGGATCTCCCCCACCAGGATCATGTCCGGGTCCTGGCGCAAGATCGACCGCAGGCATCTGGCATAGGTCACGCCGATGTCTTCGTTGATCTGCACCTGCACCACACCCTCGAGGTCGTACTCGACGGGGTCCTCGGTCGTGATGATCTTGATACCGACGTCATTGGCCTCGTTCAAGGCGCTGTAGAGCGTCGTGGTCTTCCCGCAGCCCGTGGGGCCGGTGACCAGGATGATCCCGTGGCTCAGCTTGAGCAGCTGCAGCATCGTGTCGACCTCGTCCTTGCGCAGGCCCAGCTGCTCGAGGTCCAGGCTCACCACGGAGCGGTCCAAGATGCGCAGCACGCAGGACTCGCCGAACATCGTAGGAAGCGTCGAGACGCGCAGGTCCACGGGCCGGCCGCCGATGGCCAGGTCGATGCGCCCGTCCTGCGGCAGGCGCGTTTCGGAGATGTCGAGCCCGCTCATGACCTTCACGCGGCTGATCAACGCCGTGCTGAGGTGCAGCGGCGGCGCCTCTAGCTCGTAGAGCACCCCGTCCACGCGGTAGCGGATCTTGAACTCGTCCTCGAAGGGCTCCAGGTGGATGTCCGACGCGCGGTCGCGGATGGCCTGGTAGAGGATGTAGTTGAGCAGCTTGCGGACGGGCGCCGAGTTGGCCATCTCCTCCGCGTCGGCCAGGTCCGTGACGTCGCCGCCGCTCCGTCTCTGGGTCACCGGCGTGGTGGCCCCCTCCTCGATCTCCTTGAGGATGGTGGCCATCACCTGCTCTTCCTTGCCGTACGCCTTCTCGATCGCGACCCGCACGTGCTCCGAGTCGGCCACGACGCCCTTCACCTCGCAGTTGGCGGTGAAGCGGATGTCGTCCAGCGCGCCCTTGTTGATGGGATCGCCCATGGCCACCACCAGCACCTTGCCGTCGAAGCTGACCGGCACGAACTGGAACGGACGGGCGATGGCCTCGTCGACCTTCGCGACGGCGGCGGGCTGCGGCTCGAAGCTGCTCAGGTCCAGCACCTCCATGCCGCCTTGCCGCCCCAGCGCGAGCATCAACTGCGCCTCTGTGATGTCGCCCTGCTTGACCAGGATCTGGCCGATGCGGCCGCCCTCGCGCTTTTGAATCTGCAACGCGGCCTGGATCTGACCCTCGTGGACCGCCTTCATGTCCCTGAGGACCTGGCCCAGCAGCTTCTTGCGGGCACCCTCGCGCAGTCCTGAGCTCATTCCTCGGCCTTCCCGCTGCCGCCCAGCTTCTCGCGCAGTATGCGCGGATCCTGCGCCTTCATGCACGCCTCGTCGTTCGAGATCTTGCCCTGCCTGGCGAGCTCGAGCAGGTGGTCGTCCAGCAGGAACATGCCGCGGCCCTTGCTGGTCTGGATCGTGGACGGGATCTTGAACGTCTCCGCCTTGCGCACGTGGTTTTCCACGGCGGAGGTCATGAGCATGACCTCGAAGGCGGCGACCATACCCTTTCCGTCGGCGGTCGGCATCAGCACCTGGGAGATGACGGCGATGATCGACACGCTCAGCTGCACGCGGATCTGCTCCTGCTGCTCCGGCGGAAACTGGTCGATGATGCGGTCCATCGTGCGCGCGGAACCCGTCGTGTGCAGGGTGCCGAAGACCAGGTGGCCGGTCTCGGCGGCCGTGATGGCCGTGGAGATCGTCTCCTGGTCGCGCATCTCGCCGACGAGGATCACGTCGGGGTCCTGGCGCAGGGCGCGCCGCAGGCCCTCGGCGAACGACGGGACGTCGACGCCGATCTCGCGCTGGTTGACGATGGCCTTCTTGTGGTTGTGGTAGTACTCGATCGGGTCCTCGACCGTGATGATGTGGACATCGTGGTTCGTGTTGATGTCGTCCAGCATCGTGGCCAGGGTGGTCGTCTTGCCGCTGCCCGTCGGGCCCGTGACCAGCACCAGGCCGCGCGGCCGGTTGCACAGGTCGCGGACGGACTGCGGCAGCCCGATCTCGTCGAAGGTGAGCAGCCGGTTGGGGATCAGCCGGGCGACCAGCGCCGCGTGCCCGCGCTGCCGGAAGATCGCGCAGCGGAAACGCGCGCGCTGGCCGTGGGCCTTGCCGAAGTCGGCGCTCCCCTTCTCGCGGAACTCCGTCAGCATGCGCTCGGGCGCGATCTCCTCCACGAGCCTCATGGTGTCCCCGGGCTCGAGCACGGGGTGCCGCACGTTCTGCAGGCGGCCGCGCCTGCGCAGGACGGGGGGACGCCCCACCGTGATGTGGACGTCCGAAGCGTTCTCTTCGACCATCAGGTCGAACAGTTGGGCCATGTTGACTGTCATCGCGTCCTACTTATCCATCACGCTGCCCGTCACGCGCAGTATCTCATCTACTGAAGTCAGCCCCGCCAGGACCTTCTGTACCCCGTCCTCGCGCAGGCTGAGCATACCGCCGGCCCGCGCCTGCTCGCGCAGCTCCAGGGTCGAAGCCCCCTTGAAGGTCAGGTCGCGCATGCGGCTGTCCATCTCGTACATCTCGAAGATGCCCTTCCGCCCGCGGTAACCCTCGAAGCGGCACTCCTTGCATCCGACCGCCTTGTAGATCGTCTTGCCGGCGATCGTCTCCGGGGTGACCCCCAGCGCCGCCAGCTTCACCGGCTCCAGCTCCCACTCCGCCTTGCAACTCTGGCACAGGATGCGGATCAGGCGCTGTGCCATGACCGCCAGCACGGCGGTGGACACCAGGAAGGGCTTCACCCCCATGTCGATCAGGCGCGTCAGGGCTGAGGGGGCGTCGTTGGTGTGCAGGGTGCTGAAGACCAGGTGTCCGGTCAGCGCGGCCTGGATGGCGATCTCCGCCGTTTCGAGGTCGCGGATCTCACCGACCAGGATGATGTTCGGCGCCTGACGCAACATCGAGCGCAGGATCAGCGCGAAGTCGAGCCCGATCGTGTGGCGCACCTCGCACTGGTTGATGCCCTTGAGGTGGTACTCGACCGGGTTCTCCGCGGTGATGATCTTGACGTTGGGCTTGTTCAGGTCCGTCAGCGCCGCGTAGAGCGACGTGGTCTTGCCCGACCCGGTCGGCCCCGTGACCAGGAAGATGCCGTTCGGCCGGGAGATGATCTTATTGAAGCGCTCGTGGTCCTTCGCCCCGAAGCCGAGCCCCTCGAGGCCCACAAGCGCGGTCTCTTTGTCCAGCAAGCGCATGACTATGGACTCGCCGTGGCTCGCGGGCAGGGCCGACACGCGGACGTCGATCGGCCGGCCGAACAGGTCGATCTGGATGCGCCCGTCCTGCGGCTTGCGCTTCTCCGCGATGTCCATGGCCGCCATGATCTTGATACGGCTCAGGATGGCGTTCTGAATGTCCTTGGGCAGCGACGAGGCCTCGAAGCACACGCCGTCCACCCGGAAGCGGACGCGAATGCGGTCGGCCATGGGCTCGACGTGGATGTCCGACGCGCGCTGGCGGAGCGCATCCTCGAGCATCTTCTGCACGAGGCGGATGATGGGCGCCTCATCGTCGCCCTCGTCCTTCGTGTCGAGCGCCGCGGCACCCTTGCGCTCAACCTTCTCCCCCACGCCGTAGTACTCCGCCTTGGCGTTGGTCAAGCTCGTGGGCGTGGTCAGCGCGAACTTGATGTCCGCGTTGAGCACGAACTGCAGACCGTCGCCCTGGTAGACCTGAGCCGGGTCGCGGATGGCCAGGAAGATCTGGTTCCCGGCCTTCTTGATCGGAACGGTGTCGTACTCCTCGACGACTTTCGAGTCCACCAGCGCGAGCACGGCGGCGTCGGGCTTGGCCTTGCCCAGGTCGACGAAGGGCAACTTGCTCTGGCGGCACAGCGCCCGCGCCACCTGCTCCTCGGTGGCCATCTGCATGTCGATCAGGGCCTCACCGATGCGCGTGCCCGCCCGGCGGGCCTGCACCAGGGCCTCGTCGATCTTCCCCTGCGTGACGACGCCCATTTCGAGCAGGATTTCGCCTAGACGCTTGCGAGGCTCCAAGATGGACTCCCGAGGCTTGTGAACATGTGGGTTTGTACGGATCCGCCAGATCCGAGCGGTCTAGTATTCCGGGCATCGCGCCCAAGTCAAACGGGACTCTGCAGGTACGGTCTTCCGCGACCCTGGGACGGCGCCTTCGGGGCCCGGTCCTGCGTAGAATGCGCCCCGTGCGAGCAGCCCTGTGCGTCGTGGTCCTGGCCGCAGCCGGCTGCTGCTCCACGCCGCCGCGGGTGGACGACCGCAGCACGCCCAAGGCCGCCTACGAGACCTTCCGCGGCGCGCTGGCGCGCGACGAGATCGAGCGCGAGTTCGGCTCTCTGACGGACGGCCTGCAGGCCCGGCTGGGAGTCCGCAGCCGCGCCGACTGGGACGACATGCGCGCGGTCGTACTCCGCGGTAGCCATCCGCTCGTGAAGGGCATCATCTGTTCCGACGTGGTCGCGCAGCGCAGCCTGGGCCCCGATACGACCGAGCTGGACGTCGATATGCCGCTCGGCAACAGCGGCCGGGTGCGCATGCGGCGGCTGACGCTCCTGCGCATCTGGGTCCGTCCGCAGGGCGCGGAGGAGGCTGAGCCCTGGGTCGACTTGGTCCTGCCTGACGTGACGCAAAGGGTTGCCGAGGACGGGCTGGTCGTGCTCGTCCCGCGCTCAGACCTCGCAGTCGTCCGGGAACAACTGAAAGAGATGCGACCGGGCGACGAGATCACTAAGATCGAAGCCGTGCAGGAGTGGTTTCTGGACGACTTCGAAGCCGGAGGCCAAACTCCCGAGGAGATCCAGAAGGAAGCGGATCGTCGGGAGGAAGCCCCCTGACCTCGGCTCAGAGAAACGTCTACTTCTTTTCCGGGAACGAAGCCGACGGCGACGCCTCTATGCGCGAGCTGCTCGGCGGCAAGGGCGCCAACCTGGCCGAGATGTGTCGCCTGGGCCTGCCCGTGCCGCCGGGCTTCACGATCGCGACCTCGGTTTGCGAAGCGTTCTACAAGAACGGGGGGCGCATCCCCGACGACGTTGTGGCCCAGATCGAGAAGGGCTTGGCGCGCCTCGAGCAGGTCATGGGGCGCCGCTTCGGCGATCCCGAAGACCCGCTGCTGGTGTCGGTTCGCTCGGGTGCCGCCGTGTCCATGCCCGGCATGATGGACTCGGTGCTCAACCTGGGCCTCAACAGCGAGACCGCCGGAGGCCTGGCCCGGCTGAGCGGAGACCGCCGTTTCGCCCTGGACGCGCAACGCCGCTTGACGCAGATGTTCGGAGACGTGGTGCTCGGCATCGAGCACGAGCGTTTCGAGAACGCGCTGGGGCGCATCAAGGCGTCGCGCGGCGCCACGCTCGACACCGACCTGGACGAAGAAGCGCTCGGCGAGGTCGTGGACCGTTTCCGCGCGGAGGTGCGCGCGGCTACCGGCGACGAGTTTCCGGACGACCCGCGCCAGCAGCTGCGCCTGGCCATCGAGGCCGTCTTCGCCTCCTGGAACGGAACGCGCGCAAAGCGCTACCGGGAGCTCAACGACATCCACGGGCTGCTGGGCACGGCGGTCAACGTGCAGGCCATGGTCTTCGGCAACCTGGGCGCGGGCAGCGGAACCGGGGTTTGCTTCACGCGCGACCCGAGCACGGGCGAGAACGTGCTCTACGGCGAGTACCTCGTGAACGCGCAGGGTGAGGACGTGGTGGCCGGCATCCGCACGCCGGAGCCGCTCGAGCGCCTGGAGCGCGACCTGCCCGACTGCCACGGGCGCCTGCTCGAGATCAAGGGAATCCTGGAGCGGCACTACCGCGACATGCAGGACCTGGAGTTCACCGTGCAGGGGGGCAAGCTCTACATGCTGCAGACGCGGACCGGCACGCGCACGGCGCAGGCGGCCGTGCGCATCGCGGTCGAGATGGTCGATGAGGGCCTGATCGACGAGAGCGAGGCGCTGCGGCGCGTGGAGCCGGAGCAACTGGACCGGCTGCTGCATCCCACGTTCGACCCTCAGGCCGAGCGCGACGTGCTCGCTACCGGACTCCCCGCTTCGCCCGGCGCCGTGACCGGCCGTATGGTCTTTACGGCTGAGGATGCCGAGATCTGGGCGGGGCGCGGCGAGAAGGTGGTCCTCGTGCGCAACGAGACTTCCCCCGAGGACATCGGGGGCATGCACGCCGCGGAGGGCATCCTGACCGCGCGCGGAGGCATGACCAGCCACGCGGCGGTCGTTGCGCGCGGCATGGGCAAGTGTTGCGTAGCCGGATGCAGCGCGCTCTACGTCGACGCGCACGGCAAGACGATGGACGTCGGCGGCGCGCAGCTCGGCGAGGGGGATTGGATCTCGCTCGACGGATCGACCGGCGAGGTCATGCGCGGCCGTGTCGCCACCGCGCACGCTTCGCTGGGCGACCACTTCGAGCGGCTCATGAAGATGGCCGACGCCAAGCGCAGGCTGGGCGTCCGCACGAACGCCGACACACCGGCCGACGCGGCGTTGGCCCGCTCCTTCGGCGCCGAGGGCATCGGGCTGTGCCGCACCGAGCACATGTTCTTCGAGGAGACGCGCATCCAGGCCGTACGCGAGATGATCCTGGCCGAGACCGCGCCGCAGCGGCACGCCGCCCTGCAGAAGCTGCTGCCCGCCCAGCGCGAGGACTTCAGGGGCATCTTCGAGGCCATGGACGGGCTTCCGGTGACGGTGCGCCTGCTGGACCCACCGCTGCACGAGTTCCTGCCCCACGACGACGCTGCGCGGGAAGCCGTGGCCGCGGCGCTCGACGTTCCGGTCGAGCGGGTGCGGCGTCGCTGCCGCGAGCTGCAGGAGTTCAACCCGATGCTCGGCCACCGCGGCTGCAGGCTCGGCGTGACCCACCCGGAGATCTACGAGATGCAGGCGCGCGCCATCGGCGAGGCCGCCTGCGACGCCGCCGCTGCAGGCATCCAGGTCGTGGCGGAAGTCATGGTCCCCCTCGTCGGCACCGTCACAGAGCTGGATTTTTGCACGGAGCGCCTGCGTGCGGTGCTCGACGAGGTCCTGGAGGAACGCTCCACGAAGCTCACTTTCTTGATCGGGACCATGATCGAGGTGCCGCGCGCGGCGCTGGTCGCGGAGGAGCTCGCCCGGACGGCGGAGTTCTTCTCCTTCGGAACGAACGACCTGACGCAGATGACCTTCGGCTACAGCCGCGACGACTCCGGCTCCTTCCTGCCGGAGTACGTGGACCGCGGGGTCTTGCCGAACGACCCCTTCCAGTCGCTCGACACGGCGGGCGTGGGCCGCCTGGTGCGTATGGCCTGCGAGGAAGGCCGACGTGCGCGGCCCGATCTCAAGCTGGGGATCTGCGGCGAGCACGGCGGTGACCCGCGCAGCATCCGTTTCTGCCACGAGGTGGGGCTCGATTACGTGTCCTGCTCGCCCTACCGCGTGCCCGTCGCTCGCCTCGCCGCGGCGCGCGCCGCGCTGGAGTAGCGGTTACTGCTGGTCCGCGAGGCGCTTTTGGCGCACGAAGGTCGTGATGAAGCGGAAGATGGAGAGGTCGCGCGTGCGCTTGACCGCCAGGGGCTGCCTGGCGAAGACACCCTCCGCCGCCAGCTCACGCAATTGGGTGTAGTCGTAGCCGAGTCGGTCCATCGCGAAGGCCATGCGTTCCTTTGCGTCCTTGAGCCGCACGGCCCGCATCCCCTGCATGTCGAAGTGGTTGGCGCTGTCCAGCACCACGCCGTGGCCCACCGTGAACCACCCGGCCAGATTACCCTCCCCCCAGCGCGTGGCGCACTCGGGGCTGTCGATCAGCACCTCGAAGCGCTCGGGGTCCAGCACCTCGATCAGGTGTGAGCCGACCAGCTCGTACAGGGGCAGCGTGTGCTCGTCGAACACTCCGGCGGTGAACGGGCTGTGCACGGGGCAAGGGGTCGCAGCGACCGTGTCGAGCACCTGCGCCCGCGTGGGCCACTTGCGCACGACGCCGGGGAAAGCGCGTTCCACGGTGTGGGTCAGCGCCCAGCAGGAAGCGAACAGGTAGCCGCCGGCCCGCACGTACCAGCGAATGCGCTCGACGTCCCTGTCCACGATCTCCCCCGGGCAGTTGGCCACGAAGAGACCGTGCGGATGCAGGCCGATCTTGTGGACCGAAGCGGCGCGCACGATGCGGTGCTCGATCTTGTAGTCCTCCAGCAGGGACTGGATGTTGTCACCGCCCTTGCGCGTCTGCAGGACGATGATGTCGAGGTCCTCGTAGACCTTGCGCGGAGCCACGGCATAGCCGTACTTCTTGGCCTGCTTGGCCTCCTCCCCGGGATCGCGAAAGGCGAAGTTGGGCTCGTGCTTGTGCCACCAGGCCTGCCAGGTCTTGATCTTGGGGCCGTCGCCGCGGCCGCTGATGTGCCGCAGGAACTCGAGCGCGGTGGCCTTGACGGTGAGCTCGCGATCCTTCAGCCCTTGGATCAGCACGGGCACCGCCTCCTTCTGCTTGATCCAGCCGAGCCCCACGATGGCCGCGGCGCGGCGGCGCCAGTCCTTGTGCTTGTAGAGCGCGGTCAGCGGCCCGACGGCTTGCGCGTTACGCAGCTTCCCCAGCGAGACGGCGGCTGCGGTGCACACCTCCCAGGCGGGGTCGTCGAGCGCCTCGACGAGCACGCCGGCGGACTTCGCCAGCCCTCGCTTGCCGCAGATGACGGCCGCCTCCCCGCGCACGGAGAGATGGTCGTCGTTCCGGATGCGGTCCAGCAGCAAGGGCAGGGCTGCGTCCCCTTCCAGCCGCACGACGGCCCGCAGGGCGTGGAAACGCACGCGCTTCGACGACGAGTGCTGGGCGGCACCACGCAGCCGCTCCAGCGCCGCCACGGCGCCGATGCGGGCCAGGGAGGCCGCGCTCGCGCACCGCACCTGGTCATCGCCGTGGCCCAGCCCGTGCTGCGTGAGCGCGTGGATGTAGTCCTCGACCGGACCCACGGCCGCACCCTTGCGGCCGAGCTCCCCGAGCAAGCGGGCGTAGCGCGCGTCCGCCTTCACATTGCCGGCCACGCCGAACATGCGCGCGCAGAATCTGGCCTGGAGGTCGCGCTTGCCGGTGTCCGGAATGGAGGAGAGCAAGGCGTAGAGCGCTGCGATGTGCCGGCGCTCCATCACCGCGGTCATGCGCTCCTCTTGCAGCGCGTCCCGCAGCGGCGCAACCGCGCGCGGGTCCCGCGTGTCCGCCAACGCCTGCACGGCCGCGGCGCGCACCTCGATGTCGCGGTCCTGCAGCAGGTCCGCGAAGTCTTCGATGCGTTCCGGTTGCCGGAACGACCCGAGAGCCCGCACGGCGGCAGCACGCACGCTGCCGTCCTTGCTCTTGAGCGTCCTTTGCAGTTCCTTCGCGGCGCCCGAGTAGGCGATGATGGCCAGGGCCTCGGCCGCAGCGTGAAGCGTCGGGCCGCGCAGCTTCTTTTGCAGCAGCAGGGAGGCTGCTTGGGCATCCAGCTCCCGCAGCGAGGTCGCGGCGGCCACGCGTATGCGCCGCGTCGGACCCTGCAGCGCCATGTTCACAAGCAGGGGCACCGAGTCCCGGCCGCCGCGCACGGCGAGCGCCTCGGTCGCACGCTGCAGCACTTCCCAGTCTCGGTCCTTGAGCGCCGCGTGCAGCAAGCGCTCCGCGTCCGGCGCGCCCTCTTGGGCCAACAGCTGCACGCCCTTCAGGCGCTGCATGACGTCCTTGCTCTGCAACAGCTCCGCGGCTGTAGGCTCCGCTCGAACCGCCGCACACAACAGCAACAGGAATCCGGCTGACCGCATCTGCCTTCCTAGGGTAACTGACGCGCTCCCACTGGACCCAGCGGCTTCGGGTTCGGGCCCCTACGGGTCCTCCGTATAATCCCCCCATGGCCGGTCACAGTCATTGGGCGGGGATCAAGCACCGCAAAGCCGCGGCCGACAAGAAGCGCGGCAAGATCTTCAGCAAGCTGGCGAAGGCCATCATCTCCGCCGCACGCACGGGCGGCGGGGACCCCACCACCAACCTCGGCCTGCGCTACGCGCTCGACAAGGCGCGCGCGGCCAACATGCCCCGCGACACGATCGCGCGCGCAATCAAGAAGGGCACCGGGGAGCTCGAGGGCGACCAGATCCAGGAGCTGACCTATGAAGGCTACGGCCCAGGGGGAGCGGCCCTCTTGATCCAAGCCATCACGGACAACCCGAACCGCACGGCGCCCGACGTGCGGCACCTGATCGAGAAGCGCGGCGGCAGACTGGGCAAGCCCGGCTGCGTGGCCTGGAACTTCGAGAAAAAGACGCTGATCACGATCCGCACCGACGCCGTCGACGAGGACGCACTGATCGAGGCCGCGCTCGACGCAGGCGCGGACGACGTCACGAACGAGGGCGCCTCCTTCGCCGTGACCGGTCCGCCGGGCGCGTTTGGCGCGCTCGCGCAGGCGCTCCGGCAACTGGACCTCACCCTCGACACCTGCGACATCACCTACCTGCCGAAGTCGCGCGTCATGCTCAGTCCGGAAGACGCGCGCAAGCTGATCGCGATCATCGAGGGCCTCGAGGACCACGACGACGTCCAGTCCGCCATCACGAACGGCGACATCCCGGATGCGGTCCTGGCGGAGCTGGGCGCTTGATGCGCGAGGCCGTGGTGCGCCTCGAGCAGACGATCAACTCCGTCTTTCTGGGCAAGCCGCGTGTGGTCCGGCTGGTCATGACCACCTTCTTCGCCGGCGGCCACCTACTGCTCGAGGACGTGCCCGGCGTCGGCAAGACGATCCTGGCGCGCACGCTCGCGCGCGCCGTGCAGGGCGAGTTCGCGCGCATCCAGTGCACGCCCGACCTGCTGCCGTCCGACATCCTCGGCACGAGCGTCTTCCACCAGGTCAGCGGCGAGTTCGAGTTCAAGCCCGGGCCGATTTTCCGCAACGTGGTGCTGGCCGACGAGATCAACCGCACCACGCCGCGCACCCAGTCCGCGTTGCTCGAGGCCATGAACGAGGCCTCGATCTCGCTCGACGGCGTGACGCACCCGCTGCCGGCGCCCTTCACGGTGCTGGCCACCCAGAACCCGTACGAGTTCGAGGGCACCTATCCGCTGCCCGAATCACAACTGGACCGCTTCCTGATGCGCCTCTCGGTGGGCTATCCCGGGGCGGAGGACGAGATGCGCATGCTCAAGGACCAGCGCGAGGAGCACCCGCTGGACCGGGTCACGCCCGTGCTCGACTGCGAGGACGTGCTCGCGATCCAGGGGGCGGCGCGCAAGGTGCGCTTCGACGACTCCCTGCGGGGCTACCTGCTGAGCATCGTGCAGGCCACGCGCTCGCACGCGCGCGTGCGCATCGGCATCTCCCCGCGTGGTTCGCTCGGATTGCAGCGCGCCGCGCAGACGCACGCCTTCCTGGAGGACCGCGACTACGTCGTGCCGGACGACGTAAAGGGGCTCGCGGTGCCCGTGTTGGCCCACAGGCTCGTCCCGGCTTCCACCCTGCCGGACGACAGTGAGATCGGCGAGCGGCGCCGCATCATGAAAGAGATCCTCGAGGAGATCGAGGTCCCGCTCTGATCTCCTACCTCCACCCCTACCCTTACCCCTACCTCTCAACCCTACCGCTGCCCGTCGGCGGGTAGGGGCCAAGGGTAGGGGCAGAGGTAGAGGCGACTAGAGCGCGAAGTCCGTGAGCGGCAAGCCGGCGTCGCGCACGACGGCCTCCGTCGTGGCCCCCAAGGCCCAGTAGCGCGCGTGGGTCTCGGGAGCAAGCGCACGGAAGGCGCGCAACGCGGAGGGCGCGAAGAAACAGATCACGTCGGCGCGGCGGAATGGTTCCACGTCGACCTGCTCCAGGGGCCGGGTTTCGTAGACAGCGACCGCGTCCACTTCGGCGCCCGCGTTGCGGAGTGCCTGCTCGAGGGCGGGATGGGCCTCCGCCGCCTGCGGCAGCAAAAGGCGTTGGCCACGGCACTCGCCCCACGCCTCGGCCAGCTCCCCGCCGCCGCCGACGCCGACGATGGCCGCGTCGACGCCTCGCTCGTGCAGGGCCTGCGCGGTCGTGGGCCCGACCGCGCCGACGCGCGGCCACTGCGCGGCCGCCGGGATGCGCTCTACCGCAGACACGCTGGTGAACAACACGCCGTCGTAGGGTGCGGGATCCGGAAACGGACCGGCGTCCCGGACCTCCGTCAGCGGCAGGTACACGACTTCGTGGCCCTGCGACTCGAGGCGGCGTCGGAAGTCCTCGCCCCGACCGACGGGGCGCGTCAGGACGATCTTCAACGGCCGCCCTCGAGCGCCTGTTTGAGCTTGCGCGCTTCCGCATGATCCGGGAGCGGGCCCAGGATTCGGTTGACGATCCTCAGGCCCGTCGCCTGCAAGTGCCGCCGTGCGCACCAGTGCGCAAGGCGCAGGCGGTCCTCGATCGCGGACGGCAGCATGCCGGTCAGACGTTGCCGGGCCAGGTCCTGCAGAACACCGCGCGACTGCACGCTTTCGATCCGTTCCCGGTCCACCTCGTACAGGTACCCGTCGCCGCCGACGCACTCGACGCGCACCTCGTTCCAGTCCCGCACGCGCACGGGACGGAAGCTGCCGTCGTCGAGCTCCAGCAGGTAGGGATACGGCTCCGCATCGGCAGCCGCGTCGGGCGGCAGCGCACCCGCCTGGGCACGCGGTATGGCCGCGGTCGCATCGGGCTTTGGATCGGGGTCCCTCGGCTCGGGCAGCGGCTCTGTTTCGGGCCTGCGCGTGTCCGGGGCCGCGGCCTTCGGAGTGGCCTGCTCAAGCTCGGCGTGCGGCGGCGGCTCGGCACGCATGAGCTCGGACTTCGGGGGCCCCGGCGCTGCGCCGTCCCCGTTCCCGAACAGGAACACCGCGGCCACCACGACGCCCCCCAACAGCGCTGCGCCCCCCACCCACAACTCGGGCCGGCGCCGGAGCGGTCGCGGCGCGGCGGGCGACGGCGCTCTGCTCGCCCCCTTGGCCGCGGCGGGCGCCTTGGGTGCAACCGGCTTGGGTTTCGGCTCGACCCTCGCCTTCGGGGCCGGCACAGGCATGGCCGTGGGCACCGCAGCGCCGAGCGGCGGCGGCGTCCTCAGCAACGTGACCATCACGTCCCCGAAGTGGACGAAGTCGCCGGGTTCGATCGTGCTCGGCATCTCCGGCGTGATCTGTGCACCGTTGATGCGCGTACCCGCCGCGGACTTCAAGTCGGTGAGCCTGACCACGCCGTCGCGCACCTCGATCAACGCGTGGCGCCCGGACACCGACGGGGCGTCCAGCTGCAGGTCGCTGTGCGCCTCGCGGCCCACGACGATCAGCCGCTCCTCCAGAGGCATGACGATGCGGCCGCGCGGCGACTCCCACACCAACACAGACATCGATCCGGAGTATACGGGGGCCGTGCTCCGCAGACGTTCGGTCGCTTGTGGGGGCGGCCCCATGTTGCCGCTCTGCCGTTGAGGTCTGCGTCCGGAGCGAGATCTAGCGCTTGGAGAACTGGAAACGGCGGCGCGCGCCCCGCTGTCCGTACTTCTTGCGCTCCTTCATCCGGGGATCACGGGTGAGGAAGCCGCCCTCACGCAGGGCCGCTTCGGCGTCGCTCTCCTGCTTGAGCAGGCAGCGGGCAATGCCGAGCTTGACGGCGCCGGCCTGGCCGCGCGGGCCGCCGCCTTTCACGTTCACCAGCACGTCGTACCCGGCGCGGCTGTCGGTGGCCTTGAGCGGGCCCAGAACGTCGCGCTGCTGACCGACCGTCGGGAAGTAGACCTCGAAGTCCTTGCCGTTGATGAGGATCTTGCCGCTTCCCGCCAGCAAGCGAACACGGGCCACGGCGGACTTGCGCCGCCCGAGACCCCAGACCGGGTTGCTCGCCGCCATCAGGCACTCCTCCCGGTGTTGAAGGCCAACGGCTCCGGCTGTTGCGCCTCGTGCGGGTGCTCCGCTCCGGCGTACAGCTTGAGCTTACTCAGCATCTGCTTGCCGAGACGCGTCTTGGGCAGCATGCGCCGCACCGCCGAACGCAGCACCTCTTCGGGCTTCCTGACGCGCATGTCGGCCAACGTGCGCTCCTTGCGCCCTCCGTGCCAGCCCGTGTACCACTGGTACATCTTCTGCGCCTCCTTGGCGCCGGTGGCCTGGATCTTCTCCGCGTTGATCACGACGATATAGTCGCCGGTGTCGACGTGCGCGGTATAGGTCGGCCGGTGCTTGCCCTGCAGGATCATGGCGATGCGCGTCGCCGCGCGCCCCAGGACTTCCTTCCCGGCGTCGACCAGATACCAGCGGGGCTCAATCTCCCCGCGCTTTGCCATCGGTGTCTTCATGAGGAGGCTCGAATCGCGCAAGGTAAGGGCGGCTCCGGGCCCTGTCAATCTTGGCGCACCGCCCGGATGCGCAGGATGGGATCCGGGAAGCCGTTCGAAGGCCGGCCACGCTCCCCTACCAGCCAGGAGATCCAGCCGACGCCCTGGAACGGCTGCCGCTCCCCGGGCCAGGGCGACCGGAAAGGAACCACCGCGGGAACCGGCTCCGTACCGTTCTGACGTCGGATCGTCTCCTCGAGCGTGAAGCGCCAGCGCCCCTTGCGCAAGAGCATCCGCCGGTCCGGGTCGCTCCACCAGGGCGCCTCGGCGGCGTCGCTCAGAAGCGGCGTCTCCCGCTCGCCTACAGCCAGGCTCGGCTCCCCGGCCACGGCGGTCCGCATGCGGTAGACACGCAGCCGCTCGTAGCCGCCCCCCTCCACCGCGACGTGGATCTCGCCCGAGGCCCAGGGCTGATATTCCCTGTGCGACAGCCGCCCCATGAGCCCACCGCCCAGGCTGATCACGAGCAAGCCCAGCACGAGCGACCAGCGGCTGAAGTGGAAGCGCAACCCGAGCACGAGCAGCAGCGCGCTCGCCAGGGCGGATCCCCACATGGTCAGGCGAGCGGACTGCAGCGGTCCCGCGTAGATCTCCGCCTGAAGCAGTCCGAAAGCGCCGTACAGGTCCGGTCGCACCGCAGTCGGGCGCGTCGGGTGCGCCCGTTCCCATGGCGCCTCCGACACGGCGCGCATCAACCCGCCCACCGAATCGTCCAGGGCGAACCAACCGAGGCCGCCCCCTGCGCCGACGTAGTACGCTCCCGCGCGACCTAGCGCCGCCACCCGGCCGCCTGCGTGCGCCCATTCCACGAGCGCCTTGTCGGCACCGGCCTTCAACCGCGCGGGCGCAGCCGCCACGATCACCAGGTCGAAGAGGTCATAGGCTCGCCAGTCGTCCGGCAAGCGGTCCCGTTCGATGGGTTGCAAGAGCACGCGGCGGCCGGCCGCCTCGCCGATGAGCTTCTGAGCGGTGTCCGGAACGGTTCCTACTACGCCGACGAGGAAGACGTCGTCCGGGACCGCCTCGAGAGCCAACAGCTCCGCGCCTTCCGCGTCTCTGATGCGGCAGGGCACCCGCGGGACGAAGACGGTCGTGATGCCTCCGCTCACAAGCCACGCCGTCCAGCCGCCGTCGACCGTGACGCTGCCCTGGTCCGAGCTGTAGACGGGGACCGGCACGCCCGGCCGGGCGAAGCGCCCGAACGGTGCTTCCACCTCCCCTACCGCGGGCAGGCACCAAGCGAGGAAGAGCAGCGCCGCGGCAGGCTTCATCGAGCCCTCCTCGGCACCAATACGGAGGCCAGCGCCGGCCATAGCAGTAGCGTGACGCACGCGGCCACGGGAATTGCGTCCCCGCTCGCTGCTTCGACCGCTCCGGCCAGGGGCGACAACGCACGCCAGTTCAGCGCGGAGCTCGAAGCCCCAAACTCGGCCCGCAGATAGGCGGCCGCGTAAGGACCCAGGAAGATCAGAAGTGTGACCGGCAAATAGAAGCGCACGGCCCTGGTCCCTTCCAGTGCGCGCGCCGCTGCGCCCGACGCCAACGCGCAGGCGAGCAGCGCGAGCGATCCCGGCAGGTACGCTCCCGCCGCGGCGTAGGCCACGGACAGAAGACACGGGAGCACGAGCAGCAAGGGAAGCAGGGTCCAGCCCAGCCTCCCACGCGTGGCGATGGCCGGCCACAGGATCGCGCCATACACGACCGCGATCGCGGTGCAAAGCCCGGGCAGGTCCCACTGGCGCTCCGGACGGGCCAGCAGCAGCGCCGCGCTCAACGAGGCGAGCAGCAACAGGGCCGCGGCTCCCTCGCGGGAAGGCACGGTGCGTTTTCCTGCGTCGAGGCGCGGAGCCGCCATGTCTCTCCTAACGGATGGGCTCAGGACGCGCCCGATTGTCGGAGATAGGGCTCCCCGAGTCGAACGTCCAGCACCTGTCCCGCCAGGAGATCGGCGTAACGCGCAAAGGCGCGCAGGTAGCGCACCTTCCGCTCGACCGAGTTCTCGGCCACCGTGGCGCCCGGCCGCCCCCAGAGCACGGACACATCCCGTGCGCCGCGCAGCACGACTCCCTTGCGCGCCTCTTCCGCGCCGGAGACGTCCAGCCCGCGTAATCCGAGGCCGTTGAGCTCGGCGAGGTGCGGGGCCAGCTGGAACAGCGTCAGGAGCCCCGCGTCGAGCCGCACATCGTCCCAGTATTCGCCCGGCAGGGGCGGCTGCGACCGCACCCCTTCGATCGCGAACAGCGTGGCCATGCGCTCCCGATAGGGCTCTGGGGGCAACACCATGCCGTCCAGGCAAACGGGCACGAAGTGCTCTCCCACGCGCACGGTGGCGTACGGGCGGCGCAACAAGACGTCGGCCGTGTAGCCGCGCGGCCAGCGGCGCCCGACGTTCAACACGTCGTACACGACGGGGTCTGCCAGCAGCGCGCCTGCCACCTTGTGGTCGAGCTCGGGATCGCACAGGTGCACCGGGCCAAGCACCTTCAGCCGCGCCACCAACCGCCCCACGATTCGGCCTTCAACCGCGTCCATGGGTGTCAGGTTGAGCTCCACCGGCATGGCCAGAAAACGCCGGTCCTGCATCAGCGCCCGTTGCGCCATGCGCACCAGCGTGGGGACCAGCAGCGCGATCAGCAGCAGCCAGGTCAGCCGCGAGCGAAGGAAAGCACGCACGCTACAGCCACCTCCGAACCTCGAGCTCGAGCTCGGCTCCGCTAGCCCGGCGAACGCGCTTGCGCACCCTGTCGATCAGGCGCTGGACGCTCTCCGCTCTGCCGCCGCCGACGTTCTCGAAGAAGTTGGCGTGCCGCCGCGAGACGCGGATGCGGCCTTCCGTCAGGCCCTTGCAACCCGCGTCGTCGATCAGCCGCCCAGCCGAAGCCCCCGGGGGGTTCTTGAACACGCAGCCGGCATTGCCGACCCATCCCGGCTGCGTCCGGTTGCGCTCGCGCACGATGTCCTGCGTGCGGCGCCCGACGCGCTCACGGTCGCCGGGCTCCACGCTCAATTCGACGCGCAGTACGACCGAGTCGCCCACCAACGAGTGCCGGTAGCCGAAGAAACTCCCGGAGGGCACGACGCGCTCGAGCTGCCCTTCGGGTCGCAAGAGCTCCAACGCCAACACGCGGGGTCCGATCGCCCCGTACTTGCTGCCGGCGTTGCCGAACACGGCCCCGCCGACGGTGCCTGGAATGCCGCCGAAGGGTTCCAGCCCACTGAGACCCTGTTCCGCCGCCACGCGCACGACCGTGGACAGGCGGGCGCCGCCGTCCGCGGTGATGCGCCCCTCGCTGCGCTTGATCTGCCGCAGGCGAGCGAGCGAGAGCACCGCGCCTTCGACCCCGCGGTCCGCAACGAGCAGGTTGCTGCCGCCGCCGAGGATGCGATAGGGCATGCCGATGCGTCGCAATGCCACGACGCTCTCGACCAGGTCGGTGACCGACTCGGGCTCCAGGTACAGCTGTGCGGGCCCGCCAATGCGGAACGTCGTCTCCGGCGCCAGCAGGCGCCCGAGGGACCAGCGTCCCCTAAAGCGCTTGCGCCAGTCGGCCGGCAACATCCCCGACGTCTCCCGCGCCCATCGTGACCAGCACGTCGCCCGTGCGCACCTGCGTGCGCACGTAGTCGACGATCGCCCCGAAGTCCGCGAGGTGCACGGCGTTCCCGCCGCAGCTCCGAACCTCGTCCACCAGATCCTGGGCCGACACCCTGTGCTCGCGCTCCTCTTCGTCGCGCGCCGCGAAAATGTCGGGAATCACCACCCGGTCCGCGATGGCGAGCGCCCGCCCGAACTCCTTCAGGAAATGCTCCGTGCGCGAGTATTGGTGCGGCTGGAAGACGCACCAGAGCCGGCGCGGCCGGTACTCGGTACGCAGCGTCTCGAGACCGGCCCACACCTCCGTCGGATGGTGCGCGTAGTCGTCGACCACGGGCACCCCGCGGGGCTTGCCCACTACTTGAAGCCGCCTCCCGACACCGCTGAAGGCGCGCAGTGCGTGCCGGACGCCGTCCATCTCCATGCCCCGCTCGCGGCACAGCGCGATCACCGCCGCCGCGTTGAGCACGTTGTGCAGGCCGGGCATGGCCAACTCGAAGTCGTTCCCCCCGGCCCGGAACTGCGTCAGCCCGCCGCGGCGGCCGCCGATCGAGATGCGTAGGTCCACGTCGGGCGAGGTCCCGTACGTGACGACGCGTGCGCGGATCCCACGCGCCCGCCCGATCGAGGCGTAGAGGCTCTCGTGCAGCACCAGGACCATGGACACGCGCGCCGCGAAGTCTCGGAACGCTTCGCGGATCTCCACGAGGTCCCTGAAGTAGTCCAGGTGGTCGGCCTCGATGTTGGTGACGATGGCGGCTTCGGGCGTGAGGTTCAGGAAACTGCGGTCGTACTCGCAGGCCTCGACGATGAAGCTGCGCGAACGCCCCACCGCGGCCCCGCCCCCGAGCTGCGGCACCTCGCCGCCGACCAGGCAGGAGGCATCGTCGCCGCAGGTGCGGAAGGTGTAGGCCAAAAGCCCCGTTGTCGTCGTCTTGCCGTGCGTCCCGGCCACCGCGTACGTGCGCCGCCCGGCGGAGAACTGTCCCACGGCCTGTGCGTACTTGAGCACGGCTACGCCCCGGCGCCGCGCGCCGCGCAGCACCGGTGCGCTCTCGGGCACCGCGGCCGAGTGGATCAAACCCTCGACACCGGTCGGCAACACGGCGCCGGCGCTGCCGGTCCACACGGTGAAGCCGGCCCGGCGCAGCCCTGCGACCCTGACCGACTCACAAGCGTCGGCCCCGGTGATGGCGTGCCCTTCCTCGGCCAGGATGCGCGCCAGCGGCGCCATCCCGGAGCCACCGATGCCCGCCATGTGCAGGCGCCGCGGGCGCGACAGATCGAAACTGTCCCGTGCGATCATTCGCCGACCTCCGTCAACCAGCCCCCTTCGGCCAGCGCGCCGTCGAGGCTCTCCATCAGATGCGCCGCCATGTCCACGGCCGCGTCCGGACGCCCGAGCCGCGCGGCCGCCGCCGCCATACGCTCGCGCCCGGCTCGCGCCAACAAAAGCTCTTCGATCAGCGCGCGGAAGCGCGACGGCTCGAGCTCTTCTTCCCGCACGACCTGCGCCGCGCCCGAGCGCACGGCTTCCTCCGTGTTGCGCTCCTGGTGGCGGTCGGCGTGATGGGGGTAGGGCACATAGACCGCCGGCACGCCGAGCGCGAGGCATTCCGCCACCGTCGAGGCGCCGCTGCGCGCCAGCACCAAGTCCGCGGCCGCGTACGCGCGACCCATCTGTTCCAGGTACGGAAGTACGCGGGCGGGCAGGTCCAGGCCCTCGTAGGCCTCTTGAACCCGCCGTGCGTCGCGCGCACCCGCCAAATGCAGCACCTGAAAGTTGAGATCGGTACAGCCGGGCAGCGCCCGTAGGACCAGGGTGTTGAGACTCCGGGCCCCTTGGCTACCCCCCACAACCAGGAGCGTCGGCCGGCCGGGGTCGAGGTCGAAGTCGGCGGGCCCGCCCGTGGCCCTCAAGCCCCTGCGCAGGGGCGTGCCACAGACCCGCGTCCGCAGGCGTGGCGGAAGGCCGTCACGGGCGGAGGCGAACCCAAGGCCGGCGCCCGCGGCGAAGCGCGCCAGCAGGCGAGTAGCCCGGCCGGGCACGGCGTTGCACTCGATCAAGTAGTAGGACAGGCCGAGGGTCCGGGCGGCCAGGCACACGGGGACGCAGGCGTACCCGCCCAGTCCCACGACGGCATCCGCGCGAAGCTCCGTCAACTTGCGCCGCGCGCGCCCCACGGCCCAGAGCAGCCGCGCGGGATACAGCCACGGCCGGCGGTCGATGCGCGGCGAGGCCAAGGGCAGGCAACGGAACGCACCCCCGATGCGCTCTGCGTCGCCGCGTTCCGGAGGCACCAGGAAGACGGCATCCAACGAAGGCATGGCGTGGGCCAACGCCAGCGCGGGGTAGAGATGCCCCCCGGTCCCGCCTCCGGCGAAGACCACGGTCTTGCGATGGAGCGGCGCGATCATGAAGGCTCCTCCGCGGCACGGCCGACGTTCGCCACGAGCCCCACCGCCGCCATCACCACTACGAGGTTGCTGCCGCCCGACGAGACGAACGGCAGGCTGAGCCCCTTGGTAGGCGCGGCCCCGGTAGCCACGGCGAAGTTGAGCGCCGCCTGGAAGCCGATCACGAACGTGGCGCCGAGCGCCAGTTGGAACGCGAACGGGTCGCGGGCGCTCTGCGCCACACGCACGCCGTGCACGATGATCCACATGAAGAGCACGGCTACGATGAGGATGCCCAGGAAGCCCATCTCCTCGCCGACGACCGGCAAGATGAAATCGTTGTGGCTCGCCGGCAGGAAGCCGAGCTTCTGCCGTCCCGCGCCGAGACCGTTGCCGAGCCAGCCGCCGGCGCCCAGCGCCAACAGCGCCTGCTTCACCTGGTAAGAGCTCTCGCCCCGGAAGAAGCGCAGGCGTTCGATCACGTAGGGGAAGCGCGTAGCGGCCAGCAGCAACAGCGGAAGCGTCGCGGCCCCCGCGATCAGCAGCCGCCCGATGCGCGCACCCGCCACGAGCATCATCGTGGCGGCCACCGCCAGCAGGAACACCGTGGTCCCGAAGTCCGGCGCCAAGAGCACGAGCAGGCACAGACCGCCGACGGGAAGCGCCAGGCGCCAGAAGGACTCCTCGCGTGCATTCCGCTCGGCCAGCGCCCGCGCAAGGAACAGGACTACCGCGAGCTTGGCCAACTCGGACGGCTGCACGCGCCCGAAAAACGGCAGCGGCAACCAGCGCTGCGTGTTGTGCACGGACGGCGCGAACAGGAGCGCCGTCAACAGCAGGCCCGCCGTGATCACGAGCAGCGTCGGGGCCGCCCGGCGCAACCGTTCGAGCGGCACGTGCGCAGCGACGACCAGCGCGACCAGGCCCACGAGCGCGGAGACGATCTGCCGTTTCAAGTAGTAGGCGGGGTCGTCCGCTACGCCCGCTTGGGCCGCCCAGGCGCCGGCGGAATACGAGAAGACCAGCCCGATGCCTATGAGCACCATGGCCGGCGCAACTACGCCGGCGACGTCGGAACGCGGCGAACGAGGCCGCAGGGCCGAGAGGATTCTCACCGCAGCTTGAACAGGGCCAGGGCGACCAGGGACAGCACGACAGCGACGATCCACAGCCGCACCGTGACCTTGACCTCGTGCAGACCACCGAATTGGAGGTGGTGGTGATAGGGAGCGCAGCGGAAGATGCGCCGGCGCGTGCGCTTGAACCATGCGCGCTGAAGGAGGACGGAGGCCGCTTCCACGACGAACACGCCCCCCGCCACGAGCAGCGTGATCTCCTGGCGCGCGATCACGGCCACGAGACCGAGCGTGCCGCCCAGCGCCAGCGCGCCGGTATCGCCCATGAAGACCGTGGCCGGGTAGCCGTTGAACCACAGGAAGCCGAGGCCCGCGCCGGCCAGAGCGGCGCACACGATCGTCAGCTCCGCCGCGCCGGGCACATGGAAGACGTACAGGTGCGCGGCGCTGTCGGCGCGGCCCACGATGTAGGTCACGAGCGCGAACGTGAACGCGGTTATGGTCACGCAGCCCACGGCCAGGCCGTCCAGGCCGTCCGTGAGATTGACGGCGTTGCTGGTGCCGACGATCACGAGCGCGCCGAGCACCAGGAACAACAGTCCGAGGTCCAGGCAGAAATGCTTGAAGAAGGGCACCTGCAAGTCCGTGCGATGGTCGGCGCTCGGGTGGCCGACGTCGGTCGGGCCGATGTCCGTGAGCGACGGTCCGCGGCCGCTCCGGGACACCTCGGCCACGGCCGTCTCCTGCAGCCCGCGGTCGGGATAGGGCGAAGCTTCAAGCGAGGGACCGCGCAGCAACGCTGCCTGCGATCCGTGTCCGGCCTGCAGGTAGAGCACGAACAGCGCGGCGCCGGCGATCGAGAACTGGCCCAACAGCTTGCGCCGCTCGGAGATGCCCTTCCTGTCCGGGTGGCGCAGCTTGACCCAGTCGTCGATGGCGCCCAGCGTGCCCAGCGCCAGGAAGGCAAGCAGCACGAGCACGACGTAAACGTTGTCCAGCCGGCCTAGCAGCAGAATCGAGATCGTCACGCTCAGCAGGATCAGCAGCCCCCCCATCGTGGGGATGCCCTCCTTTTTGGCGTGCAGATCGCTCAGCTTTTGCGAGTCGTGCTTCTGGCGCTCGCCGATGCGTTTCTGCCGGAGCCAGGCGAGCACCCCCGGCGCGCACACGACCACGATCAGGAAGGACAGGATGGCCGCGAAGGCCGCCCGGAACGTGACGAACCGGAACAGGTAGAACCCCGGGAAGTGGGAAACCAGGGGATCGAACAGCCAATAGAGCATGGACGGCGTCAGGTTCGGACGGACGAGCGGCGGCTCTTGCGTGCGCCCCGCGGCGCGTTCTTCTTGCGCCGTGCTTCTCGCCGGGACAGGTCTGTGCGCACGGCTTCGTGAAGGCGCTCGAGCCTCAACAGGCGCGAGGCCTTGAACAGCACGACATCTCCGCGGCGCACCTGGAAGGGCGGGTCCTGGAGCGCCTCCTTCACGGTCGGCGACCAGAACACGTTGCGCAGCCCGGCGTTGCGGGCGGCGGCCGAGGTGGCCTGGCTGAGCGGCCCTATGGCCCACAAGACGTCGATGCGCGCCTCGGCGGCCGCGCGTCCCACGCGGCGGTGAAGCTCGTCCGCCTGGGTCCCGAGCTCCAGCATGTCGCCCAGCACGGCAATGCGGCGCCCGGAGCCGCCGCGGAAGCGGATCTCGTGCAGCGCGGCCACGGTCGATCGCGGGTTGGCGTTGTAGGCGTCGTGGATCAGGCGCACGCCGGACACGTGCTCGACCGTCATGCGCATCGGCAGCGGCACGAAGCCCTCCAGGGCGCGCCGGATCTCCTCGGGTTCCCGCTTCAGCCACAGGCCCACCGCCGTGGCGGCCAGGGCGTTATGCACGTTGAAGATGCCGAAGGCGCTCATGCGCACCAGCATGCGGTTGTAAAGGCGGAACGACAGCTTGCGGAAGCTGGCCTTCACGTCGCCCGCGTACACGTCCGCCGCGGGCCAGGTGCCGAACGACAGCACGTAGCCCGGCGCGTGTTCGATCATGGCGCGGGTGTGGTCGTCGTCGTAGTTGAGAATGGCGCAGCCCTCCTCGCTCAACGCTTCGACCAGCGCGAACTTCTCGCGCGCGACGCCGTCGAGGTCGCCGAGCCTCTCCAGGTGCGACTCCCCCACGTTGAGCACGACGCTCACGTCGGGGCGCGCCAGGGCCGCCAGCGCCGCCACTTGACCGGGCGCGCTCGTGCCCACTTCCACGACGCACACCGAGTGGTGGCGCCGGACGCTCAGCAGCGTCAGCGGCACGCCGACGTCGTTGTTGTACGAGTTCGGCGAGCCGACGGCGCTACGGCCGAGCACCCGCAGGATCATCTCCTTCGTAGTGGTCTTGCCGTTGCTGCCGGTGACGGCCACGACCGTGTAGCCGAGTTGCTTGCGATAGGCCGCGGCCAGGTCCCCAAGCGCCCGGCGCGTGTCCCGCACCAGGACTACCGGGTGGTGTAGCGAGCGATGCAGTCGCGCGGCCTCCGGGTCGTCCGCGAGAGCCGCCGCAGCGCCGGAGACGAAGGCTTCGCCGAGAAAACTATGGCCATCAAAGTTGGGGCCGCGCAGGGGAACATAGAGGTTCTGAGGCTCCACCCGCCGGGAATCGACCGTGACTCCGGCCACCGGCAGATCGGGCCCTTCGTACCGTCCTCCTGTCCACGCGGCGACCTTGCGGATGGAGATCTGTTCCATCGAGTCGCCTCCAGGGCCCACGGATACAACATCCTGTGGACCTATGTCAATATCTACTCAACAATTAGGGCTAAGACGGGTCGCCAGAACCTCCCTGGCCACCGCGCCGTCGTCGAAAGGCAAATGGGTCCCCGCTACCTCCTGGAAGGTCTCGTGGCCCTTCCCGGCGATGAGCACCGCGTCACCAGGCCCGGCCGCGCGCAGCGCGGCCGCGATCGCCTTGCGCCGGTCGGGCTCGACCTGCACCCGGCCCGCCGCACCGACGGTACCGGCCCGGATCTCCTCGCAAATGCGCTCCGGCGGTTCGCTGCGGGGGTTGTCGCTGGTGATGAAGACGTGATCGGCCACTCGAGCCGCCACCGCTCCCATGCGCCCCCGCTTGCTGCGATCGCGGTCGCCCCCGCAGCCGAAGACGACGAGCAGACGATTCTCCGCCAACAGGCGCACCGCGCCGAGAGCCTTCTCGAGCGCGTCGTCGGTGTGCGCGTAGTCCACCAACACGAGGAACGGCTCGCGTTGCACCGGCTCCAACCTGCCGCGCGCGGGCGGGGCCGAAGCCAGCCGCGCCGCGGCCAATTGCTCCGAGACACCGAGCGCCCGTGCGCACTCGAGCGCGGCAAGCGCGTTCTCCACGTTGTGCAGTCCCACGAGCTGCATTGAGACCCACTGCCCGCGCCACCGGAAACTGGTTTCCCAGGCGCCGGCGCGCACCTCGCCCGGCTCGTACCAGACCGTGCGTGCAGCCGTGCGCAAGGCGCGACAAGCGGCTTGCCCGCGGTTGAGTACGGCCACCGCGTCCGGCTCGAGCTGCGCGAACAGGCGCGCCTTGGCGGCGGCGTACGCCTCCATCGAGCCGTGGTAGTCGAGGTGGTCGCCGCTCAGGTTCGTGTAGACCCCGGCCGCGAGGCGCAAGCCCTCGACCCGCCGTTGGTCGAGCGCGTGCGACGAGACCTCCATCACGCAGTAACGGCAACCCGTGTCGACCATGGCGGCCAGGAAGCGGCGCAGCTCGGTCGGTCCGGGGGTCGTGTTGGCCGTCGTCCGCGTGCACCCGCGGAAGGACGCGCCCAGAGTTCCGATGCGGCCCGCGTCCTCGCCCAGGATGTGGGCCAGCAGATGCAGCGTCGTGGTCTTCCCATTCGTGCCCGTGACGCCGACCAGCGCCAGGTGCCGTGACGGGTCGCCGTAGATGAGGTCCGCAAGCGCCCCGACGGCCGCGCGGGGATCCTCGAGATACATCCAGGGCGTGCTCAGGGTCGGGTCCGCGGCGCGCGGGTCGACGTGGGAGGCGACGGCCACCGCGCCATGCGCGAGCGCATCGCGCGCGAAACGGAGGCCGTCGTCCCGCGTGCCGGAAAGCGCCACGAAAAGATCGCCCGGCTGACACGCACGCGAGTCCTCGCAGATCCCCGTGACGACGACACCACCTCCGGACGAGTCCGGTACGGCACAGCCGCCCACCTCCTCCGCCAAGCGGCCGAGCGTCCATACATCTGCGCGCACGTGGTGTTGGAGAGGCATCATCGCGTGTCGCTCCGACACTCCACCGCCTCGAAGTTCTCTTCGCCCGCCGAGTCCGGGTTCCGGCCACCTGCCGGGGAGCCCACCTCCCCGACCGTCGCACCAGACGATTGGACCGCCGCAACACGCACCATTCCAAAACCATGTCCTTTGAGCCGGACCCCGGACTCGGAAGGCGAAGAGATCGATGAGGAGTCGCTGAGCCGAAGCGCCTCGCGCAGGATGCGTCCCGCCGCCGGCGCCGCTACGATGCTGCCGTAGGGCGTGCCGCCGTCCGGACGCTGCGGCTCGTCGGCCACGACGAGCACCACGAAGCGCGGCGCCTCCGCCGGCGCGAAGGCCACGAAAGAGGCCGTGTATTTGCCACAGCCCTTGGGAAACTTGCCGCTCGTGCCGGTCTTGCCGCCCACGCTGACGCCGGGGATGCGCGCCCGCCGGCCCGTTCCCTCGGCCACCACGCGCACCATCGCGCGCCGCACGAAGTCGAGAGCGTCGGGGCCGATCGGCAGACGGCGCGGCTCCCGGACGGACGGGGCCAACTCACGGGAGACGAGCCGGGGCGGATGCAGCGTGCCGCCGTTCAAGAGGCCGCAGTACATGGTGGCTAGTTGCAGCGGCGTGACGAGCAGCTCGTGCCCCATGCTGACGGAGACGAGCGTCTGATCCGGATGCCAGCGCTTGAACGGCGTCAGGCGCCCGCGCTCCTCCCCCGGCAGCTCGATGCCATGGCGCGCTCCGAAGCCGGCGGCGCGCAGCGTGGCGTAGGTGGCGCGCATGCCGAGGGCTCGACCAACCTGCGCCATGCCGATATTGCTCGACTTGACCAGCACGTCGGCGAGCGACAAGACGCCGTGCGCCGTCACGTCATGCAACAGGCGGCCTCCGAAGCGCTTGCGGCCGGGGCCGCAGTCGAGCGTCTGCCCGGGCCGCACGACGCCGGCGTGCAGCGCCGAGGCCATGATCAACGGCTTGAGCGTGGAGCCCGGGACGAAGTTGCAGTGCACCGCGGGGACGCGAAAGGCCTCGGGCGGTGCCTTGCGGAAACGCCCGCCGTACAGCCCGGGCCGTCCGGCCATGGCGACGATCTCGCCGTTGCGCGGGTCCATGACCAGCGCGCACGACCAGCGCGGCGAGAACTCGTCTTGCAGCGCTTGCAGCTCGCGCTCCGCTACTACCTGGATGCCGAGATCCAACGTCGTGACCACGTCGAGACCCGGCACGGCTTCCCGCCCCCGTTCCGGGAACAGCAACCACGGCACGCGGCCGCGGCCCTCCTTGAGCACGTAGCGCGTACCGGGGCGGCCGCGCAGGCGAGCGTCGAACGTGTACTCGAGCCCGCACAGTCCGCAGGCGTCGTCGCCGACCACGCCGAGGAGCGAGGCCGCTGCCGCACCGTGCGGGTTCTCCCGCCGCGGCTCCTCGAGCACCACCAGTGCCGCGCGGCCGCCGTCCTGCAGGGCCTCGACCGGTTCACGGTCGAGGCGACGCTTGACCCAGACGAAGCGCTTGCCGTGCTCCTTCTTGCGCGCCACGAGCCGGGCCAGCTCACGGGCCCGCTGCGGCTCGCCGAGCTGCAGCGTCAGCTCCAGGCTGTAAAGGCCCGGGTCGTCGATGCGCGCAGGATCCACGGCCACGCTGCAGGCGTGATAAGACACCGCCAGTACGCGGCCGTTGCGATCCAGGATGCTTCCCCGCGTCGCCGGCACTTCGATCTCGCGGAAGTGCTGGGCCCGGGCGCGATCGGCGTACTCCTCGCCGAGCCACACCTGGATGTAGCCCGTGCGCGCAACGAGTGCGGTGAAGAACAGCAATAGGACGGCGAACAGGACGCGGGCACGATGGGCCATGGGGTCCGCAGTGCGGATCACGGCCGCGCCTCCCGCACCGGCCCCTGGCCGGGTAGCGTGACCGAGATTCCGGCCGCGGAGGCGAGCTCGAGCAGCACCTGCGGAGAGCGCGCCTTCTCCAGCTCGATGCTCAAGTTGTCATTGCGCCGCTGCAAGCCCAGCAGCCGGTCGGCCAGGGCTCCGTTCCCCCGCCCCAGCGCGTAGACCTGCGTGCGCACGCTGACCGTGTGCAGCGCGGCGACCAGCAGAGCGGCCGCGGTGATCCAGACCACGAGGTCACGCATCCGCAAGCCTCCGTGCCGCGCGTAAGCGCGAGGAGCGCGCCCGCGGGTTTCGTTCGCATTCGCTGTCCGACGGCCGCAGAGGCTTCCGCGTCAAGACCTCGAGCCGCCGCTCCTCGCGAAAGAAACGCTTCACCACGCGGTCCTCACCGCTGTGAAACGAGATGGCCACGAGCCGTCCGTCCACCCTCAGGCGCCCCGCCGCGGCCTCGAGGCCGCGCTCGAGCTGGCCGAGCTCGTCGTTGACCGCCATGCGCAACGCCTGGAACGTGCGGGTAGCCGCATCGATGCGGCTGCGGCCCCGTACGGCTTCGCGCACGACCCGCGCCAGGTCGTCCGTCGTGCTGAAGCGCCGGCGCCGGCGCCGTTCCACGATGGCGCGCGCTACGCGCCGCGCAGACCGCTCGCCGCCCAGCTCGAAGATCAAGTCCGCCAGGTGGCGCTCCGGGGTCCGGTTCACCAGCTCGACCGCGCTCTCGCCACAACTGCGGTCCATGCGCATGTCAAGCGGCCCGGAGAGCCGGAAGCTGAAGCCGCGCTCGGCCGTCTCCAGCTGCAGGCTCGAGACCCCCAGGTCGAACAGCGCCGCATCGACACGCTCGATCCCCTCGGCCTGCAGCACCAGCTCGAGGTCGGCGAAGGCCGCGTGATGCAGGCGCGCCCGCTCCCCGAAGGGTGCCAGGCGTTCCCGCGCCACGTCCAAGATCTCAGCGTCCCGATCCAAACCGATCACCTCTCCGTCCACCTTCGCTTCCAAAAACGCGCACGCGTGCCCTCCGGCCCCCACGGTTGCATCGAGCAGCACCCGCAGCGCCGTGCCCTCCAGCAACTCCAGGGTCTCGGCAACCAGTACCGGGGTGTGCTCCACTCCGACCTATCCCGTGCCTTGCGCCTTTTCCCAAGCCGCCGGCGACCAGGCCTCCAAGTAGAGGCCCGCGCCCACGAACATCAGTTCACGCTCGGGAAAGCGAGGTACGAGTGAGGGAGGGAGGACGATGCGTCCCGTCCCGTCAAACAACCGAAAGATCGACTGGGAGAAGAAGCTCCGGTTGAAGTCCTGATTGCCGAAGGGGTCGCTCCCCTGCTCTTGCGCGTAGCGCAGGAGGTAGGATCGAGGCCACAAGGAGACGCACTCATCCGACGGAACGAAGAACAGCCCGCGGCGATCGTCGCCCTCCAACCCCTCGCGGACTTCGGAGGGGACGAGAACGCGGTTCTTGCCGTCGATACTGCGTCGGAAGAGGCCTGTGAACAGCGATTCCACTCGACAACCTTAGGTACCCAACACATGGCGCCACTTGCTCCCACTTGGACCCATTTTCTACCACCAATCCCCACGGGCCTGCAAACACTTTCCGTAACCTCCTGGCAATGATGGACTTCGGGCGGCACGCACGAGCCGGCGGAAGAGGCCTCTGTACCGAGGGCTCCCACCGGTGATCCGCTACGAGGGCGGCAAGGTACTCACGCTGCACCCGCGCATCGGACAGCGCCCCGATCTAACTATCTGTGAGGGCAGGATTTACGCCGACGGTGCGGTCGAGCGCAGCGTCCCGCTCAAGGGGCGCCTCGTGATTCCCGCGCTATGGGACGGCCTGCCCGCCCCCGCAAGCCAGGTGGACTACTCCTGCGGGCGCTGCGGAGTTCTCGAGGCCCGGGCAGACGACCTCCGTGCGCCGGACGCCCGGTCCGCAGAGGTTGCGGCGGAAGCCTTGCGCAAAGAGCCCGGAGACGGCCGGCGGCGCGTCGTCGGACTGCGCGAAGCAGGACAGGGAGTGCGACGCGCGTTGGGCTCGTTGCGGCCCGTCGTATGCCTGCGTCCCGTGTCGACCGTGGACGACGCAGGCAAGCGCAACCCCTACGCCGATTACCTCTTGCTTGCACTCAAGCGGAGCGGTGTCCCCCTGGTGTTCGGGTCCGGCGACGGCGCGCCCCCGCTGCACCTGGTCGCGGAAGCGGTTTCGCGCCGGCGCGTGTCCACCGACGGTGAACTGCAGGACTCCCCCACGCCGGTGCGGGACGAACCGTTGGCCGTGGCGGAAGCCATCGCGGCCTTGAGTGCTACTTGCGCCTACGCACGCGGCGTAGAAGAGCATGAGGGACGGCTGGCGCCCGGCTTCAGTGCAGACTTCCTCGTGTTGGAGAACGACGTCCTCGAGCTCGAGCCCGCGTGCATTGCGCGTACGAAGATCGTGATGGCGGTGATGCGCGGCGAAGTCGTCTACGAACGCTAGGCCGAAGCCCGCCCTGCCCTTGTAGGGGCGCACCTACGTGTGCGCCCTCCCGTACGCAGGCCGGTTGCTCACGCCCACGGGTACGAAGGCAACCGGTCGTTTCACCGGAGGGCGGCCACACAGGGCCGCCCCTACGACGCGGAGCGAGGCGAGTCCGGAGGAGGCGCAGCGTCGCCGGCTTCGGCGGCAGCGTCGTCGTCGTAGTCGCCGAACAGCCGCTCCAACTCCGCCTGGACGCGCTCGACCTTCTCGTCGTCCATGGGCGGCACGGCCACTTCAATCGGCTCCTCGTCTTCGGTGTGCGGCCAACGTACCTGGAGCAACTCGCGCTCCCCTTCCCGCCGCGAGCCCACGATGCGGATCCGCCGCTTGCGCGAGAGCAGCAACACCAAGGCGTAGGCCAGGCCCGCACGCTCCTCGGCCTCTTCGGCCAACAGGCGCATGAGGAACTCGCGGGCGAGACTGAGATCGAGGCGGCGCTGCTCGTCCAGGCTCTCCGGCACGCGCGTGCGCCAGAACGAGAAGGCCCGGTCGGCACCCTCGAAGCACTCCTCGCTCACGTCGTGGCGCTCGAAGCCGTCCTGGCCCTGGAAGATGACGGAAACGACCATGGACCCGGGCTTGAACTCCTCGCCCGACTTGGCGCACACCCGGGCTCGCTTCGCGATGCGGTACTCGGCCATATCCCGAGCTTAAACGGCGGGGCCTACGATTCGAGCCCCGCCAGGCGGTTGAGCGCCTTGGCCGCGCGGCGGCGCACGCCGGGGTCGGCGTCGCTCTTGGCCGCTTCCCGCAGAGAGGCGGCCGCCTGTCGGTCGCCCAGATGCCCCAATGCCATGGCGGCGCCCGCCCGCACCTCCCAGGAGGGGTCGCTCTTCAGCGCGTCCTCGATGAACGGGCGTACGGCCCGGTCGCGCGTGGCCCCCAGGGCGGTGAGGACGAAGCGGCGCGCCTTGGGCGTAGTGTCCTTGCGCGCGTAGGCTTCGCGCAGCGTTTGGATCGCCGGTGTCCCTATGCGCCCCAGCACCTCGATGCACTCGCGGCGCATGATGTCGTCGGGCCGGTACGGCTCCTGCCTGCGCCCGCCCGGGATCTCGTCCAGCACCATCAGGTTGACCAGGAACGGCACGCAGGGCTCCCCGATCGCGACCAGCTCGGCCTGGATCAGGCGCAGCTGCTTCGGGTAGGCGGCCATGGGGATCCCCACCTGATGCGTGCTGATGCGGTAGTAATGGCGGATCAGGTGGCCGGAGATCAGATAGGCGCAGGCGTCGTTCTTGGCGGCGAAGGCATCGCGCGCCGCGGGCCAGCCCCGATCGCCCTTGCGGTAGAGCAGCCAGACCTTGTCGAACTCCCTTTGCTCCGCCTCCGTGGCTTTCACGAGCGGCCGCTCCCCGCTGAATTCCACGGCGCTGCGCCGGCGGGCGGGATTGGAGTAGGCGGGACTCTCGCCGGCGGCTCTGGGCGCCGACGAGCAAGCGGCGACGAGCAGGAGGAAGAGATATCCGCGCGACATGCGCAACAGTTTACGGGCAGCGGTGCGGATGCGGGGGAAGCGGGGGGCGGGCTCGGCTAGACTGCCGCATGTGGGCGGCTTCGTACACCTCCATGGGCATTCCACTTACAGCCTGCTCGACGGCGCCTGCCGCATTCCGCAGCTCGTGCAGCGCGCCGCAGACCAGGGCTGTCCGGCCCTGGCGGTCACCGACCACGGGAACCTGTTCGGCGCGATCGAGTTCTACAAGGCGGCGCGCAAGCGCGGAGTCAAGCCGATCCTCGGCTTCGAAGCCTACGTGGCGCCTCTCAGCCGCTTCGACCGCGAGCGCAACCCGGTCGCGGCCTGGCACCTGACGCTGCTGGCGCGCAACAACGCCGGCTGGCACAACCTGATCAAGCTGAGCAGCGCGGGCTACCTGGAGGGCTTCTACTACGTTCCCCGCATCGACCGTGAGCTGCTCACCCGGCACTCAGAGGGCCTGGTCGTGCTCAGCGGCTGCCTGAGCAGCGAGACCAGCTATTGGCTGCGCCGCGGGGAGACCGTCAAGGCCCGGGAGGCGGCGGCCTTCTACCACGACCTCTTCGGCGAGCACTACTACCTCGAGATCCAGCGTCACGGGATCGAGGACGAGGAGAAGTGCCTCGAGGGGTGCATCGACCTGGCGCGCCATTTCGGCCGCCCGCTGGTGGCCACTAACGACTACCACTACGAGGAGAAGGCGGACGCCGACGCGCAGGAGCTCCTGGTCTGCATCAACACGGGCAAGACGCTTACGGACAAGAACCGCATGCGTATGAGCAGCCAGGAGCTCTACTTCAAGACGCCGGAGGAGATGGGGGCGCTGTTCCGCGAGCTGCCCGAATCGCTGCACAGCACGCTCGAGATTGCGGAGAAATGCAACGTCGAGTTCACCTTCGGCAAGACGCACCTCCCCGCCTTCGAAGTGCCCGCCGGACGCAGCACCGAGGCCTACTTCCGCGAAGTGTGCGAGCAGGGCCTGCGCAAGCGCTACGGCGCCGAGCCGGCGCCGGAGGTCTGGGAGCGCTTCGAGTACGAGTTCGACGTGATCCAGCGCATGGGCTTCACCTCCTACTTCCTGATCGTCTGGGACTTCATTCGCTACGCGCGCGAGAACGGCATCCCGGTCGGGCCCGGCCGCGGCAGCGCCGCCGGCTCCGTGCTGGCATATGCGCTCGAGATCGTCGACGTGGATCCCCTGCGCTACGACCTGCTCTTCGAGCGCTTCCTGAACGAGGAGCGCATCTCGCTCCCGGACATCGACATCGACTTCTGCCGCGACGGCCGCGAGAAGGTCATCGAGTACGTCCAGAAGAAGTACGGCGGCAAGGAGCGCGTGGCGCAGATCATCACCTTCGGCCGCATGGCGGCCAAGGCGGTGATCCGCGACGTGGGACGCGTGCTGGGCGTGCCGTTGCCGGAGGTGGACCGCATCGCCAAGCGCATCCCCGCCGGGCCCGGCGTCACACTCCGCTCCGCGCTGGAACAAGACGCCGAGCTGCGCGAGATCGCCGCCGACCCCGAGAGCGAGGGCGGCCGGCTGTTCGACTTCGCGCTGCGCCTGGAGGGTTGCCACCGCAACGCCAGCACGCACGCCGCCGGCGTCGTGATCGCCGACGCCCCGCTGACGGAGTACTTGCCGCTCTACAAGAGCGGGGAGGACGTCTCGACCCAGTTCACGATGGACACCGTCGAGGAGCTGGGGCTGCTCAAGATGGACTTCCTCGGGCTGAAGACGCTCACGCTGATCGACTACGCCCGCAAGCTGGTCGAGGAGCGCGGGGGGACGCTGCCCGACTTCCGCTCGAAGGAGTTCACGCGCTTCGAGGATCCCAAGACCTACGAGCTGTTGAGCCGCGGCGAGAGCTTCGGCGTGTTCCAGCTTGAATCGGCGGGCATGCGCGACCTGCTGAGGCGCCTCAAGCCGCGCAGCTTCGAGGAGAGTCTGGTGCTCATCGCCCTGTTCCGGCCGGGGCCGCTGGACTCGGGCATGACCGACGTCTACTGCAACCGCAAGAACGGCATCGAGCCGGTCGACTACGACCACCCCACGCTCGAGTCGACGCTGAAGGAGACCTACGGCGTCATCGTCTACCAGGAGCAGGTCATGCTCATCGCCCACGAGGTGGCGGGCCTGACGCTGAACCAGGCGGACAACCTGCGCAAGGCGATGGGCAAGAAGAAGCCCGAGCTGATGGAGCCGTACAAGCAGCCGTTCCTGGTGGGGTGCGGCAAGAGCGGCGTGCCGCGCGAGACGGCGCTGCGCATCTGGGACAAGATGGCCACCTTCGCGCGCTACGGCTTCAACAAGAGCCACGCTACGGCGTACGCCGCGATCACCTACCAGACCGCGTGGCTGAAGGCCAACCACCCCCGCGAGTTCATGGCCGCGCTGCTCACGGTGGACAGCGGCAACATGGACAAGGTCTCCGAGGCGCTCGAGGAGTGCCGCCGGTTGGAGATCCCCGTCCTGCCTCCCGACGTCAGTCGCAGCGGCCCCGATTTCCGGGTCGAGCAGGACGCCATCCGGTTCGGCCTCACATCCGTGAAGGGCGTCGGGGGCCAGGCGGCCGAGAAGATCGTGGAGGCGGCGCGCGAGGGAGCCTTCCGTGCGCTGTACGACCTGACCGCGCGCGTGGACACGCGCGTCGTGAACAAGTCCACGGTCGAGGCGCTGGTCAAGGCGGGCGCGTGCGACAGCCTCGGCGGGCATCGCGCCCAGCTGCACGCTGCGGTGGACGGCGCGCTGCGCAGTGCCGCCGTCGAGCAGGCCGACCGCCGCGCGGGGCAGATGAACCTGCTGAGCGGGGCGGCCGTGGACGCCGAACCCGTCGCCCCGCTCCCGGACGTCCCGTCCTGGACCGACGACGAAATACTCCGCTGGGAACGCGAGACGACCGGCCGCTACTGGTCCAGCCACCCGCTGGCCGAGCACGAGGACCTGCTGCGCACATTCGCCTCACGCACCACGCGCACCGTCCAGGAGTGCCGCGAAGGCGCGCCCGTCGTGCTCGGCGGCCTGCTCGTCGGGCTGCAGGAGCGCACCATCCGCAGCGGACGCAACGAAGGCAAGCGCATGGTCCGCTTCCGCATCGAGGACTTCCACGGCAGCGTCGAGGCCGTGATGTTCAGCGAGGCCTTCCAGCGCCATCGGGACCAGATCGAGGAGAACCGCGTACTATTCTTCCGGGGTGACGTCGACGCCTCGCGCGAAGAGGTGTGCGTGCGCGTCAACGAGGTCTTCGAGCCGGAAGCCGCCCCCCGTGCGCTGGCCGGCCTGGTGTTGCTGCACCTGGACCGGACCGACGCGGATCACCTGCGCGCGGTGCGGGAAAGCCTCGAGCGCCACAGCGGCGACCGCCCGGTACTGCTCTCGGTCGAGCCCCAAAAGGGGTTGCGCGTACTGATGCGGGCCGATGCGGCCTTCGGAGTCGATCCCAGCCCGGCCTTCGTGCAGGAGCTCCGCGACCTGGTCGGACCGGAGCGGATCCAGCTCATGCCGCCTCCGGGCGGCCCGACAGCGCGCAAGCGCAACGGGTACCGGCGTTCTTCCAAGCCTCAGGCTTAGCCTGCCACCCGTTGCCAAGCGCGTTGCCCTTGCCTATGCCCGCCCGGGAACGGGGGACGGGTCTCGGGCAGAGGCACGGGCACGCGTACGGGGTTAAATGAAGAAGGACCGGCACGAGGCTCGCCGGTCCGTCTTCCGTACCGTATCCGCCGCTATTCCTTGAAGAGCGGCCCCTTTGTGGTCAGGATCTTCGGCGCGGGATCCGTCTGCACCTTCCAGCCCTCTCCCTCAAGCAGGATCGGATCCTGGTGCGGCGCGAACTCGTCGCCCTTGCGCCGGTAGGTCATCGACCACACCGCGTCGTGGAACAGGATCACCTGCTCCGCCTTGCCTTCCGTGTCGCCGGCCTTCTTCAACACCGCTGCGTTCCGCTTGGAGTGTGCGCGGTGCGGCACCGTGAAGTCCGCGCCGTACTTGACGACGCGCGTGCTGATCACACGCGGCTCGAGGCCGGACACCGTGATCCCGGCCACGTCCCACTCACGGTCGAAGGTCCCGAAGACGGCGATGCCCTGCAGGCTCTGGCCGGCTCCGAGGGCCCCGCGGAGGTCCTTGTCCTTGGCGCCGTTGCGGTTGATCTGCTGCACGTTCTTCAGCTGGCTGGCTCGCCCGATGCGCCGTACGGTCTCCTCGGCATCCAGGTGCGGAAGCGCGTAGAGCACCTTGCGCTTGAGGGGATGCGACCCAACCGTGGCCTTGAACTGAAGCGCGAGGGGAGCATCCGTGCCCCCCGAGTTCTTGACCCTGAAGGTCATGTAGTAGAAGGAGCGCGCCGAGCCGTCCTTGTAGTGGACCGTGACCACGTTCAGGGGATCGTGTCTGAAGTCCAGGTGCCAGTTCGCCGCGCCGCCCTGGGCCCAGGCCGTGCCCAGCACGCCCGCTGCAAGCAGC
>JAPUHK010000184.1 GCA_027297745.1 Planctomycetota bacterium
TACTACAAGAACAGCTACACGGTCAAGCTGAAGAAGTCGGCGCGCCTGCCGTTCATGGAGGAGCCCGAGAAGTGGGACTATTTCCTGCGCAAGTTCGTGGACGACAAGCTCGTCCCGCGCATGCTCAAGGACCAGGCGAAGGCAGCCAAGGCGCGCAAGAAGGCCGCCGGCAAGCAGGAAGGCAAGACCGCGAAGAATGACGAAGAGGCCAAATAATCCTGCGCCTGACCGGTTTTGAAACCAGCCCCGGTACGCCTCGCGTGCCGGGGTTTTCTCTTGCGGCCGATCTCTTCCGGGAGACGCTTTGATCATCCTCGGCATCGACCCCGGCACGCGTACGGTGGGCTACGGCCTGATCCGCAGCCAAGGGTCCGCCCTGAGCTACGTGGATGCGGGCGCCATCCAGCTGCGTGCGAGCGACCCGCTGCCCAAGCGCCTCGCGGGGGCCGCCGCCGGCTTGCGGGAGATCCTGCAGCAGCACGAGGTAGACGAGGCCGCCGTGGAAGACGTTTTCGTGAGGGAAAACCCTCGGACCGCGCTGAAGATCGGGCAGGGGCGCGGGGCGCTGCTGGCGGTGCTCGGCGAAGCCGGCATCGAGGTCGCGTCCTACCCGCCGGCCACGGTCAAGCGGGCGGTGGCGGGGCGCGGGGACGCCGCCAAGGCCCAACTGGGGACCATGGTGGCCCGGATTCTGGGGCTTTCCGAGCCCCCGGAGCCGGCCGACGTCTCGGACGCGCTGGCCGTGGCGCTGACCCACGCGCTCCGGCGGAATCATCCCGAGGGGCGGCCCGCCCGATAGGGGAGAGGCCTCGGCGCGAGGCGCAGGGCCACGAACTTGGTCCCGGGACCCTTCCAGCGCTACGATGGATGGTTGCTTTGACAGAGAGAGACGAACCCGGCCCGGCCGACGAACCGGGCGGATGTAGAACCACCTTTTTCGAGGGGAGCGGCGCCCTTCTGCTAGTGGGGCTGCTGCTGGGAGCATTGACCGCAGCGGGCCTGCTGTGGGTCGCCGGCGGCCTGCTTACCCTCGCCTTCTGCTTCAGCCTCATCGAAAACGCGCTGCAGCACCACAGCAGCGTGCGCTTGATGGACGAGGCCCGTAAACGCGGCATGGAGCAACGCATCAAGGATACGCTGCGCAACGAAGAGCAGCTCTACGTCGGCGCGCGGCTTGGGCGGGCGTTGTTTCAATTGTGCGGAGTAGCGACCCTCGCCGTGGGTCTGGTGCAGGCCACGTACGAGAGCGGCACGCTGCTCTGGTGGGCGCTCGGCACAGGTATCGCGTACCTGCTGTTTCTGGTCACGCTCCCCTACGTGATCGCTTGCCGCATCGGCCACACCATCCTGCTGCGTTCGCTGACGGGGCCCGGTAGCATCGTGTCCCCCTTCATTCCCGCCGCGGCGCTGTTGCAGCGCGTGCTCGCGCGCCTGATGCGCACCCCGTCCCGCCCGGTGGACCCCGCCGAGGAGCTCGAAGAGGACATCCTGTCCGCCGTCGAGGAAGGCGGCCGTCAGGGGCTGCTCGGCGAAGACGAGAAGCAGATGATCGAAGGGGTCATCGACCTGCGCGACGTCACGGCCGACCACGTCATGACGCCGCGCACGGAGATGGTCTCGCTCGACGTGAACGCGTCCCTCGAGGAGGTCATTGAGAAGGCGGTCGGGAGCGGGCACTCGCGCTTGCCGGTCTACCGCGAGTCGCCGGACCAGGTGATCGGCGTGCTCTACATCAAGGACCTGCTCCCCTACCTCGGCAAGAGCGACAAGCTGCCGAGCGTGCGGAAGCTGCTGCGCCCCCCGCTGTTCATCCCCCAGAGCAAGAACGTGCGCGACCTGCTGCGCGAGATGAAGGGACACCGCGTGCACATGGCCATCGTGCTCGACGAGTACGGCGGCACCGCGGGCGTCGTCACCATCGAGGACGTGCTGGAGGAGATCGTCGGCGAGATCGTGGACGAGCACGAAAAGGCAGCCGGCGAAGAGGTCGTGCGTCTCGGCAAGAACGTCGCCACGGTGGAGGCCCGCACGCACATCGACGAGCTCAACCGCGTGCTTGACATCGAGCTGCCGGAGGACGGGGACTACGAGACCGTGGGTGGCCTGCTCTTCACGCAGATGGGCCGCGTCCCGGCCGCGGGCGAGCAGCACCAATACGACGGCGTGCGCTTCACGGTCCTCGAAGCGGACGCACGGCACATCAGCCGCATCAAGGTGACCGTCCTGCGGCGCGCCGCCCCGGAGTAAGGGGGTCTTCTTCCGGGCTGCTGCCCTTACCCCTACCTCTGCCCATGCCCTTACCTTTTCCCCCTACCCCTTCTCCTTCACGGGAAGGGGAAGGGGGCAACGGTAGGGGTAGGGGTGGAAGACAATCTGCAGCGTGAACACCGACGCACTGGTAGCCAGGATCCACGAGTTCGGCGAGACCTCGGCGGTCGTCTCGCTGCTCACCGCGGAGTGCGGCTGCGTGCGCGTGATGGCCAAGGGCGCCAAGCGCCTCAAGAACAGCTTTCTGGGCCCCCTCGACAAGGGTGTGCTGTATCGGGTGCGCCTGGGCCGGCGCTCCGGCGACGGCCTCGTGCCGCTGCACTCCTCCCGCGCACGCGAGACCTTCTCCCGCTTGCGGAGCGATCCGGCGCGTTTCGCGGCGGCGAACGTAATCCTGGAGGTGGCCTCGCTCTTGTTGCGCGACAACGAGCCGCAACCGGAGTTGTTCCGGTTGAGCGTGTTCAGCCTCAAGGTGATCGACCGCGCGCCGGAGCCGCGTCTCGACACCGGGGTCGTGCTGTTCCTGGCGCGCGCGGTCGGATTGAGCGGGCATGGGCCGGTGCTCGACGCGTGCGCCGCCTGCGGGGAGCTCGTGGGAGATGGCGACGACGCGCTTCTGAGCCCTGCCCGCGGGGGATTGTTGCACCGCGCCTGCGGACGCGGCGAGCCGGCCTCCCGTCCCCTCTCCGCAGACGGTCTGTCGCTCTTGCGCCACGTTTCGAGCGTGCCAGCTGCGGAAGTGCTGGAATCGAGTGCGCCGCCCAGGGCGGCCCGTGAGGTACAGGGCCTCTTGGCAGGGTGGCTCGAATACGTGCTCGAGTGCCGGATTCGCAGCCTGAGACCGCTGCGTTACGGGGAAGTTCCCCATTCGCGGCCCGCCGGTTAGGATCGGTCCGTTTCTTGCTTTCAAGGATCTACGTGCTCTTAGCCCGCATTTCGCAGCCCCTAGTGTGCCTTTTCGGCATGCTGCTTTTTGCGGCCGGCTGCCGCGGAGTCCCGGACGGGACCCCCGACCAGCTGCTGCGCCGCGGCAACGAGCTCATGGCCGGAAAGCGCTACAAGGACGCGCGCCGGCACTACGACGCGATCGTGAAGCGCTACCCCTCGGCCCCCGAGCTCGAGGAGGCCATGCTGCGCATCGCCGAGGCGCGTCGTTACCGCCGCGAGGGCTCGTCGTCCTTCGAGGCCTACAAGCGCTTCGTGGAGCGCTATCCGACCAGCCGCTTGGGGCTCGAGGCGGCCCAGGGCGAGTATGAGTTGGGCGTGGAATACCTGGGCGGCAAGATGGGCGGCTTCTTCCTGTTCGGCAAGGACGAGAGCCGCGGCGTGCTCGTGCTCGAGCACATGCAGACCCACTTCCCGAACTACTCGCTGGCGGCCGACGCGCTGCTGCACGTCGGCGACTGGCAGCTCAAGGAACTGGACTACGCCGACGCCGCGAAGACCTACCGGCGGCTGCTCGGAGAGTACCCGCGCAGCGTGTACCAGCTGAAGGTGCGCTTCCAGCTGGCGCGCGCTATCTGGCTGCGCAGCGAGGGCGCCGACTACGACGAGCGCATCCTGTTCGAGGCGAAGCGGGCCTTTGGCAACTTCGAGGCGGCCGCGAGGCGCGTCCCCGACGGCGAGGCGCTCTACACGGACCAGATCGCTCACGCGCAGAAGCGCATTCATGACGTGCGCGAGAGGCTGGCCGAAAAGCAACTCATCGTCGCGCGCTTCTACGACCGCCGCGATGCCCCGGAAGCGGCGCTGATCTACTACCGCTACTGCGCGCAGACGTACGCCGATACGAACGGGGGCAAGCGCGCCGCGGCGATCCTCGCGGAACGCACGAAGACCGCGCAGGACGAGGGGAACGAGAAGGAGGGCGCGTGACGCACGCTCTCGGTCCTGTGCTCCTGCTCCTGCTCGCCGCGGGATGCAAGTACCAGCTCGGCCCGGAGGGGCTGGAGCGGCCGCAGACGCGACACGCGGAGCTCCCCCAACTGGCCGTGGAACCCTTCGACAACGTGACCTATCGCCGCGGGCTCGAGATCCTGCTCACGCAATTCCTCAACGACGAGGTGCGCGGGCGCACCGGTTTCGCGCCGGTGCGGGCCGGCGAAGCCGACCTGATCCTGCGCGGTAAGATCGTCAAGGCGGACGAGGTCGTGCTCTCAGACGACGTCCAGGACCGTGTTGCGGAGTCCATGGTCGTGATCGTGGTCCAGGTGGACGTTTGGGACCCGGCAGCCCAAAAGACGGTCCGGTCGTATTCTCTTAGGGAGCGCGAGCCGTTCTCCCCCGCCGTGGGGCGGATCCGGACGTTCGACCAGGCCGCTGAGGAGGCCCTCCGAGACCTCGCCGAGCAGATCGTCTACGGCCTGGAGACCGACGGTCCGAAATTAAAGAAGGCACCATGAACGACCAAGACAAGAAAAAGCCCACGGAACGCAAGGCGCGCGTGGGGCGCAACATGCCCCTCGTGTTGCTGCTCGTCGGACTGGCTCTGCTGGCTTTCATCGGTTTCCCGCCCGACGCGGGCAAGACGGCGACGATCACCTTCCCGATGTTCCAGTACCTGGGGGAGAGCGGCGCCCTGACCGAGATCGAGCTGCTGCACTCGCTGGAGAAAGCGGACCTGCGCGGCAAGCTCGACAAGGCCAAGATCGAGGAGCTCAAGGGAGACGGGCCCGGGCTCGGCGGCCTCGAAGAGGATGAGTTCAAGCTCCTGCGCGGCAAGGAGTCGTACCGCGTCGAAGGCGTGATGCGCGAGCGTTTCGAGGACCCGCAACTGTTCCGCGACATGCAGACCTGGGTGCCGCGCCTGCAGTTCAAGCAGCGCGAGGCGACGCAGCTGCTGCCGCACTTCCTGCTCTCCATCGCGCCCTGGTTCCTGATCATTGCATTTTTCTGGTTCTTCATCCTGCGGCCTATGCGCCAGGCGGGCGGCAGCGGCGGCGTGCTCAGCTTCGGCCGCAGCCGCGCGCGCATGTTCAACCCGGAGATGACCACGGTCACCTTCGACGACGTGGCGGGCATCGAAGAAGCGAAGGAAGAGGTCCAGGAGATCATCCAGTTCCTGCGCAAGCCGCAGCGTTTCCAGCGCCTCGGCGGGCGCATCCCGCGCGGCGCGCTGCTGATCGGCCCTCCGGGCTCCGGCAAGACGCTGCTGGCCAAGGCCATCGCCGGTGAGGCGGACGTCCCCTTCTTCTCCATCAGCGGCAGCGACTTCGTCGAGATGTTCGTGGGCGTGGGCGCCTCGCGCGTGCGCGACCTGTTCAACCAGGCGAAGGAAAAGTCGCCCTGCCTGATCTTTCTGGACGAGATCGACGCCGTCGGCCGCCGCCGCGGCGCCGGCCTCGGCGGCGGACACGACGAGCGCGAGCAGACGCTCAACCAGATCCTGGTCGAGATGGACGGCTTCGAGACGGACAAGGGCATCATCGTGGTCGCCGCCACGAACCGCCCCGACGTGCTCGACCCGGCGCTCCTGCGCCCGGGCCGCTTCGACCGGCAGATCACGATCGACATGCCGGACGTGAAAGGCCGCAAGGCGATCCTCGACGTCCACGCGCGCGGGGTGCGCATGGCGGAGGACGTCGACCTGAACCTGATCGCGCGCGGAACGCCCGGTTTTTCGGGCGCCGAGCTCGAGGCGGTGATCAACGAAGGCGCCATCGGCGCGGTGATGAAGGACCGCGAGGCGGTGTTGCAGGAGGACCTCGAGGAAGCGCGCGACCGCGTGCGCTGGGGCCGCAGCCGCACCTCGCGCGTGATCACGGAGAAGGAAAAGGAGGCGATGGCCTACCACGAGGCGGGCCATGCGCTGATGCACATGCTCTTGCCCGACGCCGAGCCGCTGCACAAGGTGACGATCATTCCGCGCGGGCCTTCGCTCGGCGCGACGATGTTCCTGCCGGAGCACGACAAGTACATCTACGGCAAAAAGGCGCTGACGGCACAGATCATCACGCTCTATGCGGGCCGGGTAGCCGAGAAGATGGCCACCGGCGATCTCTCCACCGGCGCTGCCGACGACATCAAGCGCGCCACGGAGATGGCGCGCCGCATGGTGACGCAGTTCGGGATGAGCGAGACCCTCGGCCCGCTCTATTTCCTCGACGACGAGGAGACCATCTTCCTGGGCCGCGAGATCACGCGTTCGCACCACCACAGCGACCGCACGATCGAGCAGATCGACGCGGAGATCACCAGCATCGCGCAGAACGCACACCGCAAGGCGGAGGAGCTGTTACGGGAGCACCGCGACAAGCTGGAGCTGTTGGCGAGCGCGCTCATCCGTTACGAGTCGCTGAGCGCGAAAGAGGTGCGGATGGCGCTGGCCAGCGAGGACATCGAGGCCTACCGGCGCGGCAAGGAGCATCAGCCCCCGGCGGACAAGGTGGTGGAGCAGGAGGAGCCGAAGCCGGACAGTCTGCCCGGCCTCGATCGCGGTCCCGCACCGGGTTTCGCGGGAACGTGATCCCCGCCCCGCTCGAGCCCGTCCGCACCGGCGCCCGCTCCTGTGCGGGACGGCGCGGACGATGATGCCCGAAGCGGCCTTCTTCGAGGGGCTGCGCGCGCGCAAGCACGCGCTCGTCATGGGCGTGCTCAACGTGACCCCGGATTCATTCTCCGACGGGGGCCTGTTCCTGGAGCCGGCGGCCGCGGAAGAGGCCGCTCGGCGCATGGTGGCCGAGGGTGCCGGGATCGTCGACGTGGGCGGCGAGTCCACACGGCCTGGCGCGGACCCGATCAGCCCCGCCGAGGAGCGGAAGCGCGTGCTGCCGGTGCTCGAGCGGCTACGCGGCGTCCCCGTCAGCGTCGACACGCGCCACACAGAGACGGCCGAGGAGGCGCTGCGCGCCGGGGCCGTGCTGATCAACGACGTCACCGCCGGCGAGTCGCCGGGGATGTTCGAGGCTGTGGCCTCCCACGCCGCCGGCCTCGTGCTGATGCACAAGCGCGGCGAGCCCGGGACGATGCAACGAGACCCCCACTACGACGACGTCGTGGGCGAGGTCGAGGCCTACCTGCTCGACCGGGCGGCGGCCGCCGAGCGCGCCGGCGTGCCCCGCAAGCGCATCTTCCTGGACCCGGGCATCGGTTTCGGCAAGACGGTCGACCACAGCCTCGCCCTGCTGCACGCCCTGCCGCGTCTGGTCGCCTGCGGCTACCCGGTCCTGGTCGGCACCTCGCGCAAGAGCTTCCTGGAAACGATCACCCGGCGCCCTGTCGACGAACGACGCGACGCGACCACAGCCACGGTCGCGCTGTCGGCCTACCTGGGCGCGGCGGTCGTGCGCGTCCACGACGTCGCACCCGCGCTCGACGCCGTCCGCATCGCTGCGGGTTGGGTGGGCGGAAAGTTATAGTGGTGCCCGGCTCGTGCTCAACCTCCCCGATCTCCTGTCCCCCGCCGCGCTGATCCAGATCGCGTTCCTGTTCGTGATCCTGTACTGGACCCTGCGCTACCTGGAGACGACCGTTGCCGGCGGCTTCCTGCGCAGCATCGGGCTGCTGAGCGTGATCGGGGTGCTCGCCGCGATCTGGCTCTTCGAGGAGTTCGAGCTGGAGACGCTCAGCGCGATCTTCAACTACTTCATTATTTTCGCGACCGTGTCGTTGGTGATCATCTTCCAGCCGGAGCTGCGCCACGGCCTGACGCGGCTCGGCCGCTCCCCGCTGGCGCGGCTCTTGCGCCGCATGGGCGTCTCGCCGGAACAGGAAGGCCACACGCTCTCGGGCGAGATACTCAAGGCGGCCCGCCGCTTCAGCCGCAACCGCGTCGGCTCACTGGTCGTGATCGAGCGCGAGGTCTCGCTGCAGCCCTACATCGACCGCGCGGTGCGCCTCGACGCGCAAGTGCGCGCCGAGCTGTTGGACACGATCTTCGCCACGCCCACGCTCCTGCACGACGGCGCGGTCGTCGTGCGCAACGACCGCCTCGAGGCCGCGGGCGTGGTCCTGCCGCTGACCCAGAACCCGGACATCCCGAAGGGCTACGGCACGCGCCATCGCGCGGCGATCGGAATCACCGAAGAGGCCGACGCCGTGGTCGTGATCACCTCCGAGGAGACCGGCGCGATCTCCGTCGCGCTCAATGGGCGTCTCGCGCAGCAAGAGGACATCGTCAAGACCGAGGAGCTTCTGGACCGGTTGCTGGCGGGCGAGGAGGTCGAGCTATGAAGTGGCTCCTGGGGCTGCTCACCAGCCACCTCGGCACCAAGCTAATGGCCTTGGTGCTGGCCGTCGTGCTCTACGCCTTCGTCCACCAGGGCCTGAGCGCGGAGCGGGAGTTCGACCTGCGGCTGCGCTTCGTGCTGGATCCGAGCCTCGACAAGGACTACGTGCTGATGACCCCGCGCGTGGACGTGACCGGCCTCGTGCTGCAGGGCCTGCGCGAGAAGCTGGACGCGTGGGAGGACGGCCAGTCCAAGCCGCCCGAGATCGAGATCAGCGTCGACAAGACCTTCATCGGCCGCTACCGGCGCGGCGACGCCGCCATCATCGTGCCGATGACGACGGGTTTCTTTGAAGACAACAAGATCTTCGCGCGGGCGGAGATCACCGCGAAGAGCGTCCCGCCCGCCGGCGCCGATCTGGAGATCGACCTGCGGCGGGTGATCACCTTCGACCTGACCATCGGCGACAAGGAGCTACCCAACCTGGATCTCGCCGACGGAAGCGCCTTCTCCCCCGTAGGCGGTGGCGGCCGGCGCGTGAATCCCAAGTTCAGGTCTCCCGACAATGGCAAGGTGATCCTCTCCGGACCGGCGCAGAGGCTCCGCGGCGTCCGCGACCAAAACCCGAAGCTGTACGTGATGCTGCGGGACGTCAACGACGTCATCGAGGAAGAACGCGCGACACTGATCAAGCCCGAGGCGACGATACGGACGAATCCGTTCCGTATCGACTGGCGCGGAAGCGGCCTGCCCGACAACAAGGGAGACCGCGAGTTGTTGCGCGTCGAGCAACCGCAGGAAGCGACGGTCGAAGACCTCCACAAGGAGATCTGGATCGAATTCCAGATCCAGCAGGCCAAGGAGAAGGTGACCGTCAAGACCATGCGGCTCCACGTAGACGTGCCGGGCAACGTGCTGCTCGGCGCGCAGCTAAAGGGGTTCCTGGACAAATACGAGCTGCAGAGAGAGAGCATCGCGCTCACACCGAGCCCCGACTGGACGACCTGCGAGGTGCACCTGCGCGTGCCCAAGAGCCTGAGCGACAAGGGGGAGTTCGTGCGCAGCGACCGCTTCAAGGTCGTGATCGAGTTGCCGGACCCGGCAGGGTGGAAGGACGGCAACGACATCGAGGCCCTGGTCAGGCTGGCCCCGATCGACCCGGCCGACTTCGAATCCGCACGGATCCTGCAGCAGATCGAGATCGCCCTGAACGAGGGCGAGCAGGCGCCGCCCAGGGTCCGCTTCAGGTCGAAGGCGGGCTGACCGCCGGCGTGGCCGTCCGCGATCCGCCCCGGGCTCGCTCCGTAGTGCGGGTCCGCCCGGGGCCGACGGGGCCGGCCAGCGGGTAGCTGATAGCCTCTCCTTCGCATGCGTGTCCTGGCCATCGATCTGTCCGGCGCCGGCGGTGGTGCGGCCCTGCTGACGCCGGAGGGCGTACAGAGCGCCGTGCTCCCCGTCGAAGTGCGGCGCGGGCGCGACCTGCTGCTGGCGGTGAAGGGCCTGCTCGGCGGACAGGGCGTGGACGACCTCGACCTCGTGGCCTGCGGCATCGGCCCCGGGTCTTTCACCGGGATTCGTATCGCCGTCTCTACGGTCGCCACCCTGGCCTACGCAGCGGAGCTGCCCGTGCTCGGCGTGGGCTCGCTGCACGGGGTGGCCACAAACGCGCCGGCGGAGGCCGAGTGGGTGCTCGCCGCGCTCGACGCCCGCCGCGATCACGTTTTCTGCGCGCTTTTCCGGCGCACAACGGAAGGGCTCGAGCTGCAGGGCGACTACCGGCACGTCCCGGCCGCCGAAGCCGCGGCCGGCTTGCCCGGGGACGCGTTCATCGTCGGCGACGCGTACTCACGCTATGCGGAGGTGTTCGGAGGCTTCGGCGGCACGCCGGAAGCGCATCCCCGCCCGGGGGTCATCGCCAGCGTCGCGGCCGCGCGTTTCGAAGCCGGCGAGCGTGAGGACCCGGTCGATCTGCGCCCGCTGTACTTGCGTCTGTCCGATCCGGAAGTGCGCCGGAGCGGGCGGGAGTCCTAGCCGAACGCAACGCACGCGAGCTTCAGGGTCGCGTATAATTCACACGCGCCGCCCACGCACCCATTCACGTCCGTCCGCGGACCTAATCTAAGATGCGACCTGCACGGTCTTGCGCATTTACGGTGAGGGAACAATGCCCCACGAACGTGTCTGGGCTGAGATCGATCTCGACGCGATCACGCACAACCTGAGCTACATCCGTTCCATCGTCGGCCAGCAGCGAGGCCTGATCGCCATCGTCAAGGCCAACGCTTACGGGCACGGGGCGGTGCCGGTCGCCTGGCACCTGGCCTCGTTGGGGGCCAGCATGCTGGGCGTCGGGGACTCCCAGGAGGCCATCGAGCTGCGCCGTGCGGGGATCTCCATCCCCACGCTCGTGCTGGGCGCCATCGTGCGCGGCGAGCTCGGCGACGTGGTGGCGCACGACATTGCCGTGACCGTGCACAGCGCGGAGCGCATCCGCCTGCTGGAGCGGGAGGCGCGCCGCATCGGGCGGCAGGTCTCCGTGCATCTGAAGATCGACACCGGCATGGCCCGCCTCGGCTGCCGCCCGAGCCGCGCTCTCGACCTGGCGCGGCTGATCCACGAGGCCGGGCACCTGCGGCTCGACGGCCTGTGCTCGCACTTCAGCTCCGTGGGTCCGCCGGACGCCGGCAACGACGCCTTCACGCAGCAGCAGGTCAAGCTGTTCGACCGGGTCTGCGGCGAGATCCGCGACGCCGGCATCTCGCTGCCGCGGCGCCATGCGGCGGCGTCGAGCGCGATCCTCGGGCGCATCGCCGACCACCTCGACGACGTGCGCCCCGGACTGGTGTTGTACGGCTATGCTCCCGGTTGGGAGGCGGAGAAGGATCTCCGGCCCGCCTTGAGCCTGAAGACCCAGGTGATCTTCCTGAAAGACCTGCCGCGCGGGACCCCCATCGGCTATGGCCGCGAACACACGACCGCGAAGCGCACGCGCATAGCCACGTTGCCCGTCGGCTACAACGACGGGTACGCGTTCCGGCTCGGTGGCCGCGCGGACGTGCTGATCCGCGGACACCGTGCGCCCGTCGTCGGCCGCGTATCCATGGACTACCTGACGGTCGACGTCGGCGGTATTCCCGGCGTCAGCGTCGGAGACGAGGTCGTGCTGATCGGGAGATCGGGCGACGAGCAGGTGACCGCGCCCGATCTGGCGCGGCGCGCGGAGACGATCGTCTACGAGATCCTGACCCGGCTGGGCAAGCGGGTGCAGCGCATCTACCGCGGCGGCGCGGGGCCCTCCCAGCACTCAGATCCCCAAGAACGGGGCTTTGGCATCCTCCGCAGGCCGGACCTTGAGGAGATTTCTCGAACCACCCGATAATGGGAACGGAGCCCCGGACTCCGGCTGCGGCGTCGGGGCCGCTGAGGTCAACCTGTGCGCCGCAAACGTCTGATCCTAGGCCGGGCCGTCGTGCTCCTGATCGTGGGGGGCGTGATCGGCCTGACGCTCTTCCTGGCCCGCCATCTCAGCCCGGCCAATCTTCAACGCCAGGTGCGCGACGCGCTCGGGCAGGTGTTCAGCGCCGAGATCAACATGCAAGTGGAGCTGGCCTTGGAGAGCGGCATCGAGCTGCGCAAGCTGCGTGTGTTGTACAAGGACGGCGAGCCTGCCATCGAGATCGAGCGCGCGGTCTTGTACGTGGACAAGGAGCGGCTGCTGCAGGGCGTGGTCGAGATCCCGCAAGTCGACGTGTACGGCCTGACGGTGCGCCTGCGCCCGGATCCTGACCTGGACGGCATGCCCGGCCTGCCGGGCATCCTGCGTCCGCCGGAAGGACCGATGAAACGCAGCGAGCTGCCCATCATCCGCGTCCGGAAAGGGACCGAGCACAGCCGCATCGAGATCACGGACGCGCCCTTTGTGCAGTCACAGCGGCGGCTCGACTTCCGCATCAAGAGCTTCGAGGGGCGGCAGGACGGCGCGCAGTACATCGTCTACGTGGAGCTCGAAGAGCCCAACCTCGGCAACATCTCCGTCACGCTCTCGTACGACCACGCGGAAGACACGATCGCCAGCCGCACGCAGTTGCACGGCGTGGACCTCCCCACCGTCCTGAGGCTGGCCGGCGTGGACGTGCTGCGCTCGCCGGCCGTCGACGTCCAGCTGGAGGAGGGCCAGGCTACGGGCCTGATCGAGTGGACCTTCGCGTTGCAGAGCCACGACGACGACCGTTTCCGCGCCTGGGCCGACCTCAGCGGGATCGCGGGCCGCATCGGGGACGCCTCGCGAGCCCCGAACATGGACGCCCTGCCGCGCCTCAAGAACGGCAAGGCCCACCTGGTGCTCGAAGAGGGCATGCTGCTCCTGCACCGCTTCGAGGCCGACTACGAAAGCCCGCGAGGAGAGCGCGGGCTATTGCGCCTCGCCCTGGACGAACAGGGGGAGCCGGAGACCGGCCGCATCCCGCTGCGCGACGGCGCAGGGCGGCAGCGGTTGCACTTTGTCGGCAAGAACATCACCGCGACTACGGACGATTTGAGGCTGCTGCTCGCGCCCGAGTCCGGACCGCAGATCCTCGACCGCTACAACCCGGCCGGAACCTTCGACTTCGACCTGCTATTGGGTGAGTCGCCGCAGGGCGAGGCGGTGCTCGAGGCCGTGCTGGAATTCCGCAACGGCTACTTGCGCTACGACGGCCGCCTGCTGGACCCGGCCACGGGCAAGCGCGAGGGCTTCCCCTACCCCCTCGACCGCTGCCGCGGAAAGCTCGAGGTGCGCACGAACGTGCCGACCGAGTACGGACCCGCGCGCGAGCTGATCTTCACCGGCATCCGCGGCTATCACGCCATCCGCGACCCGGCGCCGGACGGCCCCAAGGATGCGCTGTTCGTGATGAACGGACACATCACCACGTATCAGTTCGACCCCTCCGAGCCCGAGACCGTCGACCTCACGATCGTGGGCCGCAACCTCCCCATCGACCAGGACCTGCACGCAGCGTTCGCCAAGAACGTGAACGGCGTCCCTTACGAGGACTTCGAGTTCTCGGGCATGGCGACGCGGGTCGGGGTGCACATCCTGCGCAGCGCGCACGAGGACGACACGACCTACGCGCACTACGACATCACGCTGAAGGACTGCTCGATCGCCTACAAGCCCTTCCCCCTTCATGTGGTGCGCGTGTCGGGCAACGTCCGCGAGGACACGCTGCCGCTGGACCCGCAGGGCAAGCGCCTGAGCCGATTGGTCATCAAGAACATGACCGGCGAGCTGCAGGACGGCGGCACGCTCGAGGCCCACGGCGTGCTGCTGGAGCAACCGGACGGCACGTCCGAGCCGGACCTGCACGTCACCGGCCACGATCTGGAGCTCGGAGCGGACCTGCGGCGCGCGTTGCGCAGCACGGCCGGCGCCGGCGCGACGGTCACGCGCTTGTGGAATCAGCTGCGGCCGTCCGGGCGCGTCTACGTCGAAGCGCGCATCCGCGACCTGAGCAGTCCGGAGCTGAACATCGATCTGGGCGGCCAAGTGCGGATCGCGGGCTACGGCGACGCGGAATGCCCGATCGAGAAGCTGCGTGGACGCCTCATGCTCCAGAACGGCGTCTTCGTGCTCGAGGACGTGAGCGGGGAGCTCGGCTCCTCCTCCCTCAGCCTGAAGGGCGAGATGGACCCGAACGGGGCCAGCCGCATGGAGGCATCGGTGCGCGGGCTCGTGTTCGACCCGCCCGTGCGCGACCTGATGGGCGCGCTCTTTCCGGGGGATGTCGCCGCGCTGGGGTTGCTCGAGCCGGGCGCGGAGTCGCGCGTGGACCTGGATTTCAAGGCGCAGCGCGCCACCGCCGACGAGCCCATGGTCTACACCGCCACCGCGCAAAACCTCCTGCTACGCCTGAGGATCGGGGACCGGCGCGTGGTCTTGCGCGGGGGCAGCGTCCACTTCGCGCAGGACCGCATAACGCTGCACGACCTGGACCTGCGCGAGGGCAAGTCCTGGGTGCGCATCGAGCACGGCGTGCTCAACCTGCCGTGGAGGCGGGGCGGAAAGCTGCTGCTGGACGCCCGCGACCTCAAACCCGAGGGCCACCTCTCCCAGATCTTCGCGGACAGCGCCCGCGAGGCGCTCGGAGACGAGGTGCGTGTCGATCTCGAGGACTTCGAGATCAGCATGCGCCCCGCGTCGCGGCGCCTGGTGCTGGCGGGCGGCATAGACGTGCGGCGGATCCGGCTCCCCCGGGGCGGCGAGCCCGAGGCGATCGAGCCGACCGGCGCCTACGAGCTGTCTCCCCTCACCATTGCGCTGCCGGAGCAGCCGGGCGACCCCGTTCAGTTCTTCGGCCTGATCCGTTTCCGCGGAGTGCGGCCGCGCACGACTCTGGAGCTCACCGACCTCTCGGGCCTGATGTTCGTGGCCCAGGGGACGGTAGGTGATGGGGGCGTGTACATCCGAGGCGCGATGCGCGAGACGAGCATGCTGTTCCGCGGCCGGCGCATCGAGCAGGCATCCTTGGACCTCACGGTCGACAAAGACTACATCCGCCTGGACGACATCGAGGCCCGCTTCTACGACGGGACGCTGACGGGGACCGTCGAGGCGAACATCGCGGACCCCTTCGCCTACGAGGTGGACGTGCAGCTGCGCGACGTGGACCTGGGCCTGCTGACGCGTGGGGACATGCCGCGCACCGAGCGCATCTCGGGCGTGCTCGACGCGGACCTGCTGCTCGCGGCTCCCAGCGGCGACCCGCGCCACTTGTCGGGGCGCGGACACATCAGCGTGCGCGACGGCGCGCTGCTCGACGTGCCCTTGTTGCGCCCGCTCTTCGCGGTCCTGAGGCGGGTCACGCCGATCAAGAGCCGCCCGCGCTTCAACAAGGGCATAGTGGAATTCACCATGACCGGGGAGCAGATCGAGATCACCCGGCTGCACCTCTCGAGCGGAGTCAACGACATCAAGGCCTCCGGCACGATCTCGGTGTACGGCGACCTCGACCTGCAGATCAAGCCGCAGGTCACGCGCATCATCGATATGCCCGGGCTCTTGCAGACGCCGCTCTTCGCATGGGTCGGCAAGCTGTGGAACAAGGCCGTGTACGAGATCCGCCTGGAGGGAACGCTGAGCAACCCCGAGCTGATCACCCGCGGCCTGCCGTTCATGGCGCGCGAGCGCAGGAAGTACACGGAATCCAGCCATCCATTGAAAGCGCAACGGATGGGGCTGGGGCTGTTGCCTTAGCCGGCGTTGTGCCGCCACCGTCGTCCGGAACGGAGGGCGGCCACACAGGGCCGCCCCTACAGGCAATCGGGCCCGTATCCTTGTAGGGGCGCCCCTAATATGGGCGCCCTCCCGCTCGACGACCCGTTGCGTCGCCTCCGTGCCGTTCGCTACACGCTCTTCCGGATCGCTATAATCCTCGACGCGTGTCGGAAACCAACATCTTCGCGGTCGTGTTGGCGGGTGGGCGCGGCAAGCGCTTCTGGCCCGCCGGGCGCCACAGCCGGCCCAAGCAGCTGCTTGCCATCACAACCGAGCGGACCATGCTGGAGGAGACGCTGAGCCGCTGCTCCGGCTTGGCTCCGCCCGCGCAGATCCTCATCGTGACCAACAGCGCCCAGGCGGAGGCCGTCCGCAAGCTCTGCCCGGACATGGGCGAAGGCCAGGTCCTCGTCGAGCCGGCGATGCGCAATACGGCGGCCGCGATCGGGCTGGCCGCGCTGCACGTGCGCCGCGCGGATCCGGACGGGATCATGGTGATCCTGGCCGCCGACCACGCCATCGAGCCGCGTGAGCGCTTCCTGGCCACCTTCCGGGCGGCCGCACGGCGCGCCGGCGAGGCGGACACGATTCTCGTCATCGGCATCCCGCCGACGGGTCCCGCCACCGGATACGGGTACATCGAGGCGGGCGAAGCCACGACCGAGATCGACGGCTATACCGTGCACCGCGTGTCGCGCTTCAAGGAGAAACCGGACGCCGCCACCGCACACGCGCTCCTGGAGCAAAGCAGCACGTTTTGGAACTCGGGCACTTTCGTGGGCCGCGCCGCGACGCTGGTCGCGGCCTTCGAGGAGCATCTTCCCGACCACGCGCGCATCCTGGGCGAGATCGACGCCTGCCTGGCCAAGGGGGACCCGCCCCCGGCGGAGCTCTACGAGGCCTTCGAGAACGTCCCGTTCGACGTAGGCATCGTGGAGAAGGCGCAGAACGTGGAGGTCATCCCCGCCGACTTCGAGTGGGACGACGTGGGCTCCTGGCTGGCGCTCGGCCGCATCCACCGCGCGGACCAGGAGGGCAACGTCGTGCGCGGCAAGCACGCGGGAATCGACACGCACAACTGCATCGTCGTGGGCGACGCGGACCACCTCGTCACGACGGTCGGGCTCGAGGACATGATCGTGATCCACACGCCGGACGCGACGCTGATCTGCCCGCGCGACCGGGCCGAGGACGTACGCCGGCTCGTGGACCGGCTGGGCGAGCTGGGCCTCGATGACTACCTCTAGTGACCGAATCCTCTCGGGTGCGCACCTATGCGTGCGCCCTCCCGCTCGACCGGCCGTTGGAAGCGCCGGAGGCTGAGCTCGGATGCAGCGGATCCTCGTCGGTGTGGACTACGGCCGCAAGAAGATGGGCCTGGCCTTCAGCACGCAGATCGGCAGCGTCCACCCGCGGCCGCGGCTGGAGCGCAGCACCCTGCCGGAGGACCTGCAGGCGCTCTACGCTTTCGCGCAGGAGGTGCACGCGCGCGCCTTCGTGCTGGGCCTCCCCCACAACATGGACGGGTCCGAGTCGGAGATGGAGGTCGAGGTGCGGGCCTTCGCCAAGCACCTGGCCGGCCATGGAGACCTGCCTGTCTACGGGGTCGACGAGCGGCTGAGCACCGAAGCCGCGGAGGAGATGCTGCGCGACGCCCAGGTCGACGCGCGCAAGCGGAAGCTGTTGCGCGACTCGGCGGCGGCCTGCATCCTGCTCCAGGACGTCCTGCAGGGCGGGACCCAGATGGAGCCGCTTGGGTAGCCGCAGGTGCCCCGCCTCGGTCTGACCATGGATTTCTGAACGAACCCTAACCAACTGTCCGATAAATACTTAGCGGTGATCGGCGCGAACCTGTTCGAAAGCAGGCCCCGCTAGCACCCTGGGTTACAATCCGCCGATTCAAAGACCTCCCCCGGCTCGGTTGCTCGAGGTGTCGCGGCCTCGACTACTTGGCCGGGCGGATAGCTGAGGAAACCGCGACATGTCCATTTCGATCGAGAGCAAGAACAAGATCATCGGCGAGTACCGCACGCACGACAGCGACACGGGCTCGCCCGAGGTGCAAGTGGCCATTCTCACGGAGAAGATTCGCCACCTCACGGAGCACCTCAAACTGCACAAGAAGGATCACGCCTCGCGGCGCGGCCTCTTGCAAATGGTGGGGAAGCGGTCCAGTCTGCTCAAGTACGTGCGAAACAAGGATTGGCCCCGCTATCAGCAGCTCATCCAGCGATTGGGAATCCGCCGCTAGATCCCACCCACGCATCCGGATCCCGGTCCCGGGGCCCGGGTGCTTCTCAAAGAGAAACGTTCACAAGGATTTGTAAATAGAACCTGCGCGGCATAGGGCCGCGCGACCCCGCCCGCAGACAGGGCGGATCTGATGTAAGGAGTCAAAGTTGTTCGTTAAAAAGACCACGGAGATCGACGGAAGGTCGCTCTCCATCGAGGTCGGGCGCATGGCGCGCCTAGCCCCCGGCGCCGCAGTCGTGCGGCTCGAGGACACGATCGTCCTCTGCACGGCATGCGAGGCCGATCCCCGTCCGGGGATCGATTTCTTTCCGTTGACCATCGACTACCGGGAAAAGACGTACGCCGCGGGGAAGATCCCCGGCGGCTTTTTCAAGCGCGAAGGCCGTCCCACAGGCAAGGAGATCCTGAGCTGCCGCCTGATCGACCGGCCCCTGCGCCCGTTGTTCAGCGAAGGCTACAAGAACGAGGTTCAGGTCCTCTGTAACGTCCTGAGCTACGACGGCGAGAACGAGATGGACGTGCTCGCCGGCATCGGCAGCTCCATGGCGCTCATGCTGAGCGACATGCCGCTGCTGGGTCCCCTCGCCTGGGTCCGCGTGGGCCGCGTCGACGGCAAGCTCGTCGCTTTCCCCACCGAGAGCCAGCGGGAACAGTCCGACATCGACCTCATCGTGGCAGGCACCAAGCACGCCGTCACCATGGTCGAGGCCGGCATGAACTGCGTGTCCGAGAAGGATGCGCTGGACGCCATCGACGTCGGCCACGAGATGATCAAGAGGATCTGCGCGCTGCAGGAGGAGGTCATGGCCGAGCTGGGCGTCACCCCGGCCCACGAGACCTACACGGCTCCCGAGGACCCCAACGCCGCCCTCGCGCCGCTGCTGCGCGAAAAGTACTACCAGCGCATCCACGACGGGATCATTGCCGATTCCAAGCAGAAGCGCGCCCTGTTCCTGAAGGGTGTGCGCGACGAGGCGGTCGAGGAGTTCGGCGACCTCGAGGAGACCAAGGCCGAGGGCAAGTGGCCCCTCAAGGCCGTCAAAATGGGCATCCGCGACCTGTCGGACGTGGCTCTGCGCTCCCTGATCATGGAGGGCAAGCGGGTCGACGGACGCGGTCCGAAAGACATCCGCGAGATCACCAGCGAAGTGGCGCTCTTGCCGCGCGCCCACGGCTCGGCGCTGTTCACGCGCGGGGAGACGCAGGCGCTCGTGTCCGCCACGCTCGGCACGTCGCGCGACGAGGCCATCATCGACGGGCTCAAGGACGAGTACCGCGAGAACTTCCTGCTGCACTACAACTTCCCGCCCTCGAGCGTCGGCGAGGTACGCCCCATGCGCGGCACCAGCCGGCGTGAGGTCGGCCACGGCAACCTGGCGGAGCGCGCGCTCAAGCCCGTGGTGCCGCTCGGAGAGGACTTCCCGTACACGCTGCGGATCGTCTCCGACGTGCTCATGAGCAACGGCTCGTCCTCCATGGCCACGGTCTGCGGCAGCAGCCTGGCGCTCATGGACGCGGGCGTGCAGGTCAGCGCCCCCGTGGCGGGCATCGCCATGGGACTCGTCCAGGAGAACGGCAAGCACGTGGTGCTGTCGGACATCCTCGGCGATGAGGACCACTCGGGCGACATGGACTTCAAGGTGGCCGGCACCCGCGAGGGCATCAACGCCCTGCAGATGGACATCAAGGCGACCGGCCTCAGCCGCGAGATCCTGGAGGCGGCGCTCGAGCAGGCGCGCGAAGGTCGCCTGCACATCCTGGACTGCATGAACAAGGTCATCGACACCCCGCGCGACGACTACTCGCCGTTCGCACCGCGGGTGACCGTGATCAAGATCAACCCCGAGAAGATCGGGGGGATCATCGGCCCGGGCGGCAAGATCATCCGGCAGATCCAGGAAGAGACCGGCACCACGATCGAGGTCGTCAACGACGGCACGGTCAAGATCTTCGCCACCGAAGGCGAGGGCGCCCAGAAGGCCCGCGAGTGGATCGAGGGGCTGGTCGAGGAGGCCGAGATCGGCCGCGACTACGAGGGGCCGATCGTCTCCATGCTCGACTTCGGCGTGTTCGTGCAGATCACGCCCAACCTGGACGGACTGGTGCACGTGAGCGAGCTGGACGACAGCTACGTCGAACGGCCGCAGGACGTGGTCAAGATGGGCGAGGTGCTCAAGGTCAAGTGCATCGACGTGGATCCGACCAGCGGCAAGGTCAAGCTCAGCCGCAAGGCCGTGATCATGGAAGAGCGCGGAGAGACATACGTGCCGGCACCGCGCGGAGGCCGTGGCGGGCGTGATCGCGGCGGACGCGATCGCGGCAGGGGCCGCGGGGGCCGGGACAGAGAAAGAACGGGAGGCCGCGACCGGAGATAGGCTGCTTCAGCCTGTCCTGAATCCGGCGGTGGACCGCGTAAGGGCCGCTTCGGCGGCCGCAGAAGCAACGAGGAGAGAACTCAATGGCCAAGGGGCGAGTCAAGTGGTTCGACAACCGCAAGGGGTGGGGTTTCATCACTCAGGAGGACGGTGAGGACGTATTCGTCCACTACCGCAACCTCGACGGTGACGGCTTCCGTTCGCTCGAAGAGGGACAGGAAGTCGAGTTCGAGCTGGCCCAGGGCGACAAGGGGCCGTACGCGGAAAAGGTCCGGCCGGTCACCTAGCCCGCAAGCGACGAAACCGGCCGCCCCGGCGCGGCCGGTTACTCCCTCCGCTTCTTCTTCTCTTCCTTCGCCTTGGCGAGGCGCAGCTTCTCCATGGGCGGAGCGAAGACCGCCTGGTCCAAGCGTTGGCGGAGGATGTGCGGCGTGATGAAGAAGGAGAGTTCGGTCCTGACCTTCGACTTGCGCGTGCGGCTGAACAGCACCCCGAGCCCGGGGATGTCTCCGAGCAGCGGCACCTGAGACTTGGTGTTGATGTTGGAGGTCGCGTAGAGCCCGCCGATCACGAGCGTCATCCCGTCACGGATGATCACTACCGTCTCCGCGTTGCGCTGCGCGATGATGGGGGTCTGGGTCGTCACCTCGCCCGACTGCACTTCCACGAACCCGGTGATCGACGACACCTCCGGACGCACGCGCAGCTTCACGAACTCGCGCCCGATGTGCAGCGGCGTGAAATCGAGCCGGATGCCCGTGTCCTTGAATCGGGTCACCACCGTGCTCGCCACGCCTACGAGCTGGATGTCCTGGATGGGGGTCTCCTGACCGGTGATGATCGTCGCCAACTGCCCCTGCATGGCCACGATGCTCGGCTCGGACAGGATGTTGGCGAGGCCCCTCTCCTGCAGCGCCTCGATCTCGAGGGCCAACGTGCCCTCCTCCATCGGAAAGCCGCCGAAGCTGAGTCCGATGCCCGTGTTCGTCGGCGACAGGAAGGGGCCTGTGAAGCTCGAGGGACGGAACTGGCTGCGGAAGGCCTGGAAGAACGTGTTCGGGTTGGAGCCCGTCGCCGGTTGCTTGTCGAAGAAGGCCGAGACGCCGTATTCGAGGCTCGAGTCCAGCGTCACCTCCACCACCATGGCCTTGATGTAGACCTGCGGCACGGGCGTGTCGAAGCGCTCGAGGTAGAGATCCACGACCTCGTAGAACTCCGGCGGGAAGTTGAGGATCAGCAGGTTCTCGTCGGGGCCGGTCTGCTCCGTGGGCGGGTTCGGCGTGCTGCGGCTCTTCTTGGCGTCCCAAACGTAGTTGATGATGACGCGGCGCCGCTCGCGCACGGCCGTGCGCAGCCAGGTCAGTTTCAGGTTGTCGAGGGCCTTCTTGAGGTTCGAGGAGCCGACGTGGTTGGTCAGGTAGAACCAGGTTACGGTCCCGTCGGCGTTGCGCAGGAAGGCCTCGTCGTCGAAGGGGTCACGCGGCTTCAGCGTGGGCTGCGGCGCTTCGACGGCTTGCCCGGCCGCGGCCTTCGGCGCCGCATCCGCTTCGGCGGCCTGTAGCTCCGGTGCCCACAGCACGCTGCAGAGTGCCAGGATCAACGCGCGCATCATTCCCTCCTTTGCGACGCGGAACCTAGTCCCGCGAGACGAGCTCGATCATGCCGGCCGTGGCGCTGGGGATCTTCTTCCCCTTCTTGAGCGCCTTGACCGCTCCCAGCTCGGCGATCAGGTCGTAGCTCTCGCGCTTGGCCTCCTTGACCAGCGCCTCTTCGAAGCGCCTGGTGGCCTTCTTCATGAGCAGGTGGTAGCGCGGGTCCTCGTCCGTCAGCCCCTCTTCGAGGACCGTCTTGTACTCGGGGATCTCGGCCCACACCTTGTCGGCGGAGATCACGGCCGGGCTCCCCGGGTGCTTGCCCGACCCCAGGTAGACGGCCGACGGGTCGGTCACTTCGTAGTCGTGGTCTTCCTTCTCGCCCCGCGCCGGCAAGACGGCGAGCGCCAGACACATAAGGATGCCTGCTCCGCTGATTCGCCTGGTGACTCTCATCTGTTAGCGCCCCTGGTCCTCTATCAATCGGCGTGCCCGTAGGGCGCTCGCCAGCCGTTTCGCGACCAAACGCATAACGTGTTTCCGAACAGCGGGTTGCGACCGCAGCGTCATTTGTAACGATGACCCCGCGCGGCTGTTAATCGGTCACATTCAGACGCGGGGAGTGAAAAACCTGCAATTCCGCCGCAGTAGCCAAGGAAGCCAAGATGGCCAAGAGAGCCAACGGCCGCCTCACGGGGCGCCGCACCGACGCCTCCTGGCCCCTTGGCTTCCTTGGCCTGCTTGGCTCTCTCGGCTGCTCGCTTGTGGGAGGATGACCGCACATGCCGCGCCGCTTGCGCTCCCTGCTGCTGGTGCTGGGCACCGGCATGCTGCTGGTGCCCACCGCCACCGCCTGGCTGGACGCCGCACGCGAGGTCAGCGGACAGCGCTACTCGTTCGCCCAGGCCGGCCGCCGGGTATTCGTGCTCGGCTTCGACGGCGTGGACCCGGACATCCTGAAGGAGTTCATGGTGGAGCTGCCCACGGTGGCGGCCCTGGCCCGCCAGGGCACGCTCAGCGACTGCCGGACGACCAACCCGCCGGAGTCGCCCGTCGCCTGGGCCACGTTCGCCACCGGCCTGAACCCCGGCGACCACGGCATCTACGACTTCCTGCGCCGGGATCCGAAGGGCCCCCATCCGTACAGGCCGCTCAACGGCATGGTGGCCAAGCGCCTGCCCGAGTTCGGCCCGCTGGGCATTCCGGTGCGCCCGCCCGGCGCCCGCAACCTGCGCGGCGGCCGCGGCTTCTGGGAGCCGGTTGCCGACGCGGGATACCGCGTTTCTGTGCTGCGCATGCCGCTCACCTTCCCGCCCGTGCCCGCACGCGGCGGAGAGGTGCTGTGCGGCCTCGGCGTCCCCGACCTGCGCGGAACAGTCAGCTCCTACACCGTCTTCGAGGCGGGCCGCGACGTCTCCCCGGGCTACACGATCTTCGGCGGACTGCGCGTGAAGATCTACCCGCGCGGCGGCCGCGCCACGGCCGAGCTCGACGGACCGCCGGATCCGCGCGCGCCGCGCTCCGGGCGACGCATGTCGGTCCCGATCGAGTTCAAGTTCGCCGGGGACGGCGCGGTCGTCACCGTCGGCGACGAACCGCCCGTAGCCTTGCAGACCGGTCTGTTCAGCAACTGGGTGCGGGTACGCTTCAAGGCCGGACCCTTCGTGCGTCTGGACGGCCTGGTCCGCTTCGTCCTGCTGCACGGCGGCGACACGCCCGCCGTCTACGCCTCACCCATCCAGATTGCTCCCGGGTCCGCGCCGATCCCCATCTCGGCGCCGGCCTCGTTCGCGTCGCTGATCCGCGACCGGCTCGGTCCCATGAAGACGATGGGCTGGCCCGAGGACACCTTCGCCGCCAACGAACGCGTGCTGAGCGACGTGCTCATGTTCGAGGACGTGCGCGGCACGTACCTGAACCAGGAGCGGCTGCTGCTCGACCGCATCGACCACGCGAACGCCGATCTGGTTTCCATGGTCTTCACGGCGCAGGACCGCATCTCGCACCTCTTCTTCCGCTGGCGCGACCGGCAGCACCCGGCCTATGACGAGAAGGCGCGCAAGGTCTTCGCCCAGCGCACGGGCATCCACGATCCGATCCTGGAGAGCTACCGCTGGATGGACCGCACGCTGGCGAAGGTCACCGAGCGCATGAAGCCTGGGGACGTGCTGATCGCCGTCTCGGACCACGGCTTCCACTCCTGGCGCATGGGCATTAACCTCAACACGTGGCTCGCGCGCGAGGGCTATCTCGTGCGGGCCGGCGAGGGCGTGGACTCCGCGAAGAGCGTCGAGGATCTTTTCCGCGACCGCTCGCCTACCGCGCACATCGACTGGTCGCGCACGCGTGCCTACGGGCTCGGCCTGGGCCAGATCTACCTGAACCTGAAGGGCCGCGAGGCCGACGGCGTGGTCGAGCCCGCGGAGCGGGAGGCGCTGCTGGAGGAGATCCGCTCGAAGCTGATGACCTTGGAGGATGAGCAGGGACAACCCGTCTTCACGCGCATCTACCGCTCGGAGAAGATCTGGAAGGGCAGCCGCTTCGATGAGGCGCCGGACCTGCAATGCGCCTTCGCCACCGGCTTCCGCGTGTCGTGGCAGACCGCGCTGCTGGGAGTGCCCCCCGAGGTGTTCGAGGTCAACGACTACCCGTGGTCGGGCGACCACTGCAGCAACGACGTGACGGAAACGGCGGGCTTCTTCCTCAGCAACCGGCGGCTGAAAGACGGCGTTTCCCCCGGGCTCGAGAACATCGCGCCGACGGTGTGCCGCTTGTTCGGCGTTGATCCGCCTCCGGGGGCTACTGCGCCGCCGTTGCGCTTCGATTAGTCGGACCCTCTCATCTGCCGCAGAACCGCAGAAAGGGCAAGAAGAGACGTGTGGAGTCGGGCGGGCTCAGGCCGGGATCAGGAGCCCGACACGCTTTCGGAGGGAGACGGCTTCGAGCGCTCCGCGGCCTCGCGGGCGGCTTTCGACACGGCGTCGGCCGCGCGCCGCACGCGGTCCATGCCGAGCTGCAGCAGACGTCGGTTGCCCGCGTCGCGCAGATCCTCGGCCTCCGCGTAGCCTGCCAGCGCGCGTACATCGGCCGCCAGCAGATCTTCGAGCCTGGTCGCGATCCCGGTCGCACTCTCACGCCGCCGCGCGCGCTCGCGTTCTTGCAACCGCGCCTGCAGGGCACGCTCCGCCGCCGGGTGACCGACCACGGTGTCGCGGTCGCCCTTGCAGCCGATGCAGCGCTTGCCGCCGAAGCAGACCGGGCACTCCCGGCCCTCCTCGCCGCGCTCCACGACCGCCCCGAGCCCGCCGCAGAAGGTGCAATCCCCCTCTTCGATGCTCAGCACGAACGCGGCGTACGGGGGCGTGGAGGCGGACGCCGGGTTGTCCGGCTTGGCCAGCGTGCGGTAGCGCTGGCGCAGCACTCTGGCCTCGTCCCGCTCGAGACACCAGCGGCAAGGCTCCGTGCGCGGCTCCCAGTCGAAGTTCTTGCCGCAGTCCTTGCAGGTGACCGCGTAGAAAGCCACGTCCACGCGGCAATACGGGCAATGGGGCACGCGCCCCTCCCAGACGACGTTGCGCTCGTCAACGGCGAGCACGCCCAGCGCGACAAGAGCGACCACACAGGCCGCGGTGAAGACCAACCACTTCATCGAAGCCGCGTAGTATACCGCGCCCCGCACGGGACTTACGGCGACCGCGGGGCAAGCGTCGCGGCCTGACTCAGGCGCGAGCGCGTACGAATCGGCGGCGGGTTCGGAGCGTTCAAGAGCGGCCTCAAGTGGGCAACGCCGCTCACCGCCTGGCCGGACCCGCCGCCGCTCTAAGAACGGCCGGAACCGGCTGCAGGTTCCACCGCTCCCCACCCACCGCCGCCGGGGGTTTCGATGCGCAGGCGATCGCCCGGCTGCGCTACCAGGCGCGCACGGCCTCCCAGCGGGCTCTCCTCCCCGTCGCGGATCAGCGTGTTGCGGCCCGGCCGTCCGCGCGCGCCCCCCTGCAGACCGTACGGTCCCTGCTCCCGGCGGTCGCTGAGCAGGTGCGCCACGCAAGGCTCGGTGAACTCGATCTCGCGCACGATACCGTCGCCGCCCGCATGGCGGCCCGCCCCACCGCTGCCGCGCGCGACCAGCAGCGTGCGCACGCGCAACGGAGTCTCGTTCTCCAACGCCTCGATGGGCGTGTTGCGCGTGTTCGTCATGTGTGTGTGCAGCGCAGACGCGCCGGGACCCGCGGGCCCCCCACCCGCGCCGCCCGCGATCGTCTCGTAGTAGGTGAAACCGCGGCCGCCGACGGTCACGTTGTTCATCGTGCCCTGCGACGCGGCCGGGATGAGCCCAGGCGCCAACTCGCTCAGCGCTCCCAGCACGACGTCCACGATGCGCTGGCTGGTCTCGACGTTGCCGCCCGCGACCGCCGCCGGATAGCGGGCGTTCACGAGGCTGCCCTCCGGGGCGCGCACGTCGAGCACGTCGCGCACCCCCTCGTTCAGAGGGGTCTCCGCAGGCAGCAGCAGCGCCAGCACATAGCTCACGGCGCTCCAGGTCACGGCCAGGTTGCAGTTGATGGGCGCGTCGACCTGTTCGTGCGTGCCCTCGAAATCGACGACGAGCTTGTCGTCGCGCACTTGCAGCGTGGCACACAGCGTGAAGCCGCCGTCCATGGCGTCCTGCATGCGGCCCGTCCCCTGCGGTAGCGAGCGCAAGACCTCCACGGCCGCCTTGCGGGCTGCCGCGCGGAGGTCGCCCGCCGCCCGCAGGAGCGTCTCGCGCCCGTCTTGAGCCATGCGCTCTTCCAGGCGCGCGATGCCCCGCTTCAAGGTCGCCACCTGCGCGACCAGATCCTCGCGCCCCGCGCGCGGAGAGCGCACGTTGGCGCAGAACAGGTCGAGCAGGTCTTCGTCCAACACGCCGGCCTTGACGATGCGTACGGGCGGGATACGCAGCCCCTCGCCGTGAATGTCTGTGGCCAGTCCGAGCGAGCCCGGTGCGACGCCGCCCACGTCCGCGTGATGCGCGCGGTTCGCCACTATGAAGTCGCCCGCGTGTGCCACAGCCGTCAGGTCGGGCAGGTGCGTCCCGCCCGCCCACGGATCGTTGAGCAAGACGACGTCGCCGGGTCCCGGCGGCCGGCGTTCCAAGACGGCGCGCACAGAGAGCGGCATGGCGCCCAGGTGCACGGGGATGTGCGCGGCTTGCGCGATCAGGTTGCCCTGAGCGTCGAAGACGGCGCAACTCAGATCGCGACGCTCCTTGATGTTGACCGAGGTCGCCGCACGCTCCAGCGCGGCACCCATCTCCTCCGCCACGGAGCGGTAGAAGGCGTCGTAGACGGCCAGGTCGGCGGCGCCCGTGCTCATCAGCAGCGCTCCAGCATCAGCGAGCCGTCCGCCCGCACGGTCGCTTGCCAACCTTCCTGCACCGCGGTCGTCGCCGTGCTCTCCGTGAGCACCGTCGGTCCGCGGATCGCGCCTTCCAGCTCGGCGCGCGCCATGCGCGCAGGTCCCACGGTCGCTTCGACCGGCACCGGCGCAGCCAGCGGCTCGCGCCGCTCCGCCGGATCTATCACGGCCAGCCGCAGATTCACGACCTCGACCGCGCGCGCCGTGTCCGCGTAGCCGTAGGCCTGCTCGTGCGCGCGGTGGAAGGAGCCGCGCAGATCCCCGTCAACGCGTACCGCGAGCTCGTGCGACTGCCCTCTGTAGCGCACGTCCGCGTAGACGCGTTCCTGCGCCCAGCCCTCGCCCGCCTCCGCGCGCAGCGGCCCGAGCAGCTCCTGCATCCGTGCCGTGCAGTCGTCTACGTCCAGGAGCACCGTCCGCACGAAGTCGCGCCGCCGGTCGGCCAGCACCATGCCCAGCGCGCTGAAGGTGCCGGGCGCGGGCGGGATCAAGACCGCGACCATGCCGAGCGCATCACACAAAGAGCAAGCGTGCAACGGGCCCGCGCCGCCGAACGCGATCAGCGTGCACGGGCGCGGATCGATGCCACGGCGCACGGTCACGTTGCGGATCGCGCGCTCCATGGCCGCGTCCGCGACGCGCAGGATATCGTGCGCACGATCGCCCACCGCCTTGTGGGCGCGGTCGGCGTGCAACTGCAGCGTGCCCGCCAGGCGATCGTCCTCGCTCAGGTGGCCCACGACCAGATGCGCGTCGGTCACGGTAGGCAGCTCACCGCTGCCGTAGCAGGCCGGGCCGGGATCGGCGCCGGCGCTCTCCGGACCGACGCGCAACGCGCCGAGCGCATCCAGCGCGGCGATCGAACCGCCGCCCGCGCCCACGGTATGCACGTCCAGCACCGGTACGCGCAGCGCGAGCCCCGCGATCGATACCTGCGGCAGCACTTCAGGCGCTCCGCGCAGCAGCGCGACGTCGGTCGACGTGCCGCCCATGTCGAAGCTCACCGCCGCCTCGATGCCGTGCCTGCGCGCGAGGTCGGCCGCGGCCACGACGCCGCCGGCGGGGCCGCTGAGCACGGTGCGCACCGGCAGTGCAGCGACGGCCTCCGGGCTCGCCGTTCCGCCGTTGGACTGCAGCACCTCGAGCTGGTGCGTGTGGAGGCCCTCGCGCAGCTTCGACAAGTAGGGCGCCATGACGGGCATGAGCGCCGCGTTCGCGGCGGTGGTGGCCGCGCGCTCCACCTCGCGGAACTCGTTTGCCGTCTCGTGGCTCAACGCCACGGCCAGGCCTGCGCCCCGCAGCAATTTCCCGAGCCGGCGCTCGTGCTGCGCGTTGCGGTAGGCGTGCAACAGGCACACCGCAACGGCCTCCACGCCGGCGGCACGGATGCGCTCGAGCAGATCCTCTTCGTCGAGGGGGATCTCGACCGAACCGTCGGGGTGCAGCCGCTCCAGCACGCCGAAGCAGTCTTCGGGCGCGACGAGCGGCGCGCGCTTTCGGGGATGCAACGCGTAGACCTCGGGCCGATCCTGCCGCCCGATCTCCAACAGGTCCTCGAGCCCGCGCGTCGTGACGAACGCCGTGCGCGCGACGCTTCCGGTCAACAGCGCGTTCGTGCCGACGGTCGTGCCGTGCACGATGCGCAGATCGTCCTGCGGATCGCCGCCGCCGAGATCGCGTATGCCGGCCAGCACAGCCTGCGCGGGATCGTCCGGCGTCGAGCGCAGCTTGAAGACGCGCCCCGCGACGACGAAGTCCGTGAAGGTGCCGCCCGTGTCCACTCCGACCGAAAGCACGGTGCGGTATGGTATCCGAGGTGCTGGGGCTCCTGGGCCTGTTGGTCGCTTCCTATCTGTTGGGCGGAATTCCCTTCGGGTACCTGTACGCCCGCTTTGTGAAGGGCGTCGACATCCGCACCATCGGCAGCGGCAACGTCGGCGCCACCAACGTTGCGCGCCTGTATCCCCCCCGCGCCGGCATTCTGGTGTTCCTGATCGTGTTCACCCTGGATGCCGGCAAGGGCTACGCGGCGGTGGAGTTGCTCGCGCCGCTGATCAAACCCGCCCCGGCCGTCGAGTACGTGCCGGTGTTGGCCGGTCTCGCTGCAGTGCTGGGCCATTCGTTCACCCCGTACCTCGGGTTTTCGGGCGGGAAGGCGGTGGCCACGACCTTCGGGGTGTTCATCGCGCTGGAGCCGGTCGCGACGCTGGTTGCGCTAGGCGTCTTCTTCATGGTCTACGCCATCACGCGCGCGGTGGGCGCCGGCTCCCTGGCCTTCGCCGTTGCCCTGCCTGTGGCGGTCTTCGTGCACGGCGAAGCGCACCAGTCGGTAGGCTATCTGGCGGTCGTGCTCGGAATCTTGATCGTCGTTCGCCACCGCGACAACATTAGCAAGATGCTGGGGAAGTCATGAAGGTCCTGGTCTTCGGCGCCGGTGCGTGGGGCACCACTACGGCGATTCACCTGGCGCGCAAGGGTGCGCGCGTTGTGCTGTGGGTCTACGAGAACGACCTGGCCCACGAGATGGTCGAGGTCGGCGAAAACAGGCGCTATCTGCCGGGCTTCCCGATTCCCAAAGAGGTCGTGATCACGCACGATCCCGTCGGCGAGTTCGACGTGATCGTCAACGCGGTGCCGACCCAGTACATCCGCCCCACCTGGATCGACTGGCGCGGCAAGCTCGCGGGCAATGCGCCCGTGGTCTCGCTCAGCAAGGGCATCGAGATCGGCAGCGGGCTGCGGCCGACCGAAGTGCTCGGGCAGGTGCTGGGGCAGGAGCGCGGCCTCGGCGTGCTCACGGGGCCGTGCATCGCGATCGAGATCGCCAAAGGGCTGCCGACCGCCGCCGTGTTGGCGGGCAAGGCCGTGGCCAAGTTCCAGCCGCTGTTCAACAGCAACCTGTTCCGCGTCTACACGAGCGACGACCTGGTCGGGGCGGAGCTCAGCGGCGCGGTCAAGAACATCATGGGCATCGCCGCCGGCATCGTGGACGGCCTCGAGCTCGGCGACAACGCCAAGGCGGCGCTGCTGACGCGCGCGGTGGTCGAGGTGGCGCGGCTCGGCGTGGCGTTCGGGGCGCAGCCCGAGACGTTCAACGGGTTGGCCGGGTTCGGCGACCTGCTGACCACGTGCGTGAGCCCGCATGGGCGCAACCGGAGCTTCGGCGAGCGGCTCGGCCGCGGGGAGAGCGTCGAGGAGATCCTGAACAGCCGCGCGTCGGTGACCGAAGGCGTGCCGACCACGAAGGCGGTCATGGAGATGGCCAAGAAGAAGGGGATCGAGATGCCGATCACCGAGGTGATCTACCGCATCGTGTTCGACGGCCTCGACCCGCGCTCGGGCGTGAACGCCCTCATGACCCGCACCCTCCGCCCGGAGTAACTGTTGCCGGTTGTAACGACAAGTTGCGCGCATTTCACTGCGGCACGCGTGCCGCAGTCAAGGACCGTATCGTTCCGTTTACGGCAACGTCTCCAGTACAGGACGGCTCGCTAGCGGGATCCCCGCGGATCGAACCACGCGCCCTTTCGTCCGTTCTCTAGTGCAAGCCGACGCGGAAACAAAGGCGGCTCAACAGGCAATACAAACAAAACAAGCGGGCGTGGCAGGTTCACGGTCGCGGGAACCGGTCCGCCTTCCGCGTCGGTTCTCTTTTCTTGTTTGCGAGCCCGAGCCCGAGCCCGAGTCCGAGTGCGAGCCCGACCCCCGAGCCCGCGCCCGAGAAACCTACCGCACTCCGAACGTCAGCTTGCAGACGTACAAGAGGCGGGTGTCCCGGCGCTCGACGAAGTCTTCGAGCAGGTCGGCGACGTTCGGGAAGACCGCCTGCGCCTGCGGGTAGGGGCCGTTGATCGCCACGCGCACCGGCTTGTCCACGTCGATCAGCCGCGGATCGATGTAGAGGTCGAAGGCGACCACGCGCTCGCAGCGCACGACCACCAGGTTGCCCTCGAGGATCTCCGCCTCGATCTTGCCGGGCTTGCGCATGGCCACGGCCGTGCGGGTGCCCACCTTGGCACGGTACTTGGAGAGCCCCGCGGGGTGCGCACGCAGCCAGAAGGCGCGCATCGGCTCCGGCCGGTCCAGTACCAGCGTCAGCTTGCGCGGCGCATCCTCGCGCTTGGCGTAGCTGCGCCAATGGCGGATGTCCGACAGGAGGCTGCTTTCGTCGTTGCGGTCAAGCAGCCGGTGCAGCTCATTGTGCTTGCGCAAGGCGCTCATCAGCTGCTTCATGGCTGTGCTCGGCTCGCGCTTGTCGATGCCGAGCGCATAGAACGTGGCCGCGTTGGGCGCCAAGGGGGCCGCCCCCTTCCACGTCTCGAAGGCCGCCATCACCCCCCCGAAGCGATCGGGGTTGTGCAGCGCGATGTACCAGGCCAGGCGCGCGGTAGCCTTCTCACCCTGCAGAGTGACGCGCGCCGGGTCGATCGGGTACGTGCCGAGCATGTGACGCTGCAGACTGAGGATCAGCGACTCGACGCCTTGCGCCGTGCGCGGATAGCGCCGGTGGTTCACGTGCAGCGAGAATGCGCCGGGGTCGCGATGCCTACGCACGGTCGAGCCGAGGTCGATCGTGAGCGGATAGATCTTCTCGGGGTCGTAGTCGTCCGGCGGCAACAGCTGCGCGAGATGACCCGCGCTCTGCGAGACGTCCTGGAGGCGCACGTCTTTCTGGTCGAAGACCGGCGCCGGCAGCCGCTTCGAGAGCGCCGGCCGGCCGATGCGCGGGCGGTGCCGGCCCGCCCGCAGGGCGCGCACGACCGGCTCCGTCTTGCCGCCGGTGAGCAGCTCGATGGCCTCGAGATAGTCCTCGCGGCGCGCGGGGCTCTCCTCGCCCAGATACCAGCGCAAGAGCTTGCTCAGGCGCTGCTCGATGGCGCCGGGGGCGGCGATGGCTGGTGCAGCCTGAAGCCCGATGCAGCAAAGCGCCAGCAACCCCAGCCGCATCACGCCTCCAACATCTTCTTCAGCAGCGACCGGTGGCAGCGCGTCTCGTCGGCGCAGTCGCACAGCACGGAGATCTTGCGCTTGCGGGCCTGGGCAGCCAGCTCGGAGATCTTCTGCTTGGGCACGGCGCTGCGCATTTGCTTCACATAGGAACGCGCGAAGTCGGCCCAGGGAATCGCACCCTGCTTGTAGCCGTGGATCAGCTCCTTGGTGGGCGCCAGGTCGCACCACCAGTCGTCGACCTGGTCCTTCTTGACGCCGCGCGGCCAGTAGCGCATCACCAGCACGCGCTTACCGTCGCGCGGCTTGCGGGGCTCGCGGACGCGCCGCATCCCGACCTTGGGCATGGGGACGATTCTACGCGGGATCACTCGAGCGGCTTTTCGGTTGGCCTATCGCTCCCGCTCCCCCTCCCGCTCCCGGGCGCGTAGCGCCTTTGAACCGCCCCCACCGGGAGTTACACTCACTCCACTTCCGGGGCGTAGCGCAGCCTGGTTAGCGCGCTTGACTGGGGGTCAAGAGGTCGGAAGTTCGAATCTTCTCGCCCCGACCA
>JAPUHK010000185.1 GCA_027297745.1 Planctomycetota bacterium
GCAACGCGCCATGGCGCCGTATCGCGTCGCGAAATCGCTCACCTTCGCCTACGGGCACCGCCTGCGCAGCCATGACGGGCCGTGCCGGCATGCGCACGGACACAACGCGCACGTGGAGGTCGAGTGCGCCGGCGACCTCGACGCCCAGGGCATGGTGGTCGACTTCAAGGCCATTCAGCGGGTGCTTGGCGGCTGGATCCGGGAGAACTGGGACCACCGCATGATCCTGCAGACCGGGGATCCCCTCGTCGCGGCGCTCACGGAGTTGCAAGAGCCGGTCTACGAGTTGGACGGCCCGCCTACCGCCGAAAACCTCGCGGCGCACTTGTTCCACGTCGCCCGCGACGCGGGCCTGCCGGTTTCAGCCATCCGCTTCTGGGAGACTCCCACCAGCATGGCCTGCTACGCGGGTAGCTAGGGCCCCGGGAGGGGGTTCCTTATGCTAAGACCGTGAGCGGTGAAAAGGTCGTCGCGCAGAACAAGAAGGCGCGGCACACCTACCAGATCGTCGAGACCTTCGAGGCGGGCATCGTGCTGTTGGGCCCGGAGGTGAAGTCGATTCGGGAGGGCCGTGCCTCGATCGCGGAAGCGTTCGCCCACTTCCGCGACGGCGAGCTGTGGATCAAGGACATGCACGTCCCCGAGTACCGCAACATCGGCTACGCCCCCCACGACCCGCACAGGCAACGGAAGCTGCTCATGCACCGCCGCGAGCTGCGCAAGCTCGAGTCCACGCTGTCCGAGAAAGGCCTGACGCTGATCCCCTTGAGGCTGTACTTCAAGGAGGGCAACTGCAAGCTCGAGTTGGGCCTCGCACGTGGGCGCCGGCGTCACGACAAGCGGCAGTCGATCCGGGAGGGAGAAGCGAAGCGCGACATGGAGCGGGCCCGGCGCAGGGGGTCGCGCGGCCGGTGAAGACGGCGCAGCTGATCGAGCACCTGCGACGTCCGGAGGCCTACCCGCCCGGGGTGGACGAGGTCGGTTTCCTGCAGACGCACATCTCGCTCTTGTTCTTCGCGGGCGAGCACGCCTACAAAGTCAAGAAGCCGCTCGACCTCGGCTTCTTGGACTTCTCCTCGCTGGAGCGGCGGCGGCACTTCTGCGAAGAGGAGCTGCGCCTCAACCGGCGGCTCGCGCCGGACGTCTACCAGGCCGTGATCCCGGTGACGCGCGACGAGGCCGGCGTCGTGCGTCTGGCCGGCGAGGGCGAGACGATCGACTGGGCGGTGCAGATGCTGCGCCTGCCCGACGAGGCGCGCATGGACCGCGTCTACGACCGCGGCGAGATGACGCTCGAAGACCTCGACCGGCTCGTGGAGATCCTCGTCGACTTCCACGCCACGGCGGACACCGGTCCCGAAGTGGAGCGTTACGCGCGCCCCGAGGCGCTGTTGACGCTGATGGAGGAGAATCTCGCGCAGATCAAGCCCTACAGCGGCAGCGGCGGACCGTACGTGCTGCTCCCGTCGGTACACAACCGCCTGGAAGCGGCGTCGCGCCTTTTCCTGGCCCACAACGCGGAATTGCTCGGCATGCGCATGGCTACCGGACGCATTCGCGACGGGCACGGTGATCTGCACCTGCAGAACATCTTCCTGCTGCCGGACCGCCGCATCGTGGTCTTCGACTGCATCGAGTTCACGCCGCGCTTCCGCTGCGCCGACGTCGCGGCCGACATCGGTTTTCTGGCCATGGACCTCGACCGGCGGAGCTGGCCTGAAGGGGCGCGGCGCGTGGTCGACCGCTACGTCGAGCGGACGGGTGACGAGGACCTGCGCTCGCTCGTGGACTACTACAAGCTCTACTTTGCCTGCGCGCGCGGCAAGGTGCAGGCCATGCGTTCCGCCGGGATGGAGGTTTCGCCCCCGGAACGGGTCGAAGCGCACGCCGCCGCCCGGTTGCTGTTCGAGCTCGCCGTCTCGTACACGCTGCCCCCCGCCCTGGTGATGTTGTGCGGCCTGCCGGCCGCGGGCAAGAGCTCGGTGGCGCGCAAGGTGGCCGATCTGCTGGGTGCGGAGCTCGTGCGCAGCGACGTGTTGCGCAAGGAGCTGCACGGCATGCGGCCGGACGAACACTGGACGGGCGGCTTCAACGAGGGGCCCTACAGCGAAAAGGGCACGCGTATGACGTACGACGCGCTGCGCCAGGCCGCGGGGACGGCGCTGCGTTCGGGACGCTCCGTGGTCGTGGACGCGGGTTTTCCCCGCCGCGACCAGCGTGTCCCCTTCCTGGCGCTCTCCGGCTCCGCGCCATCGCCCGCGGTTTGGGTGCACGTCGAAGTGCCGGAGCAAGTCACGCGCGAGCGCATGGCGGCCCGCAAGCGGGATCAGGCTGGGGCCTCCGACGCGGATTGGGGAACGTTCGTGAAGCTACGCGCCGCTTTCGAGCCGCCGGACGAGATCCCGGAGTTCCAGCGACTGGACGTCGACGGCACCAAGGACACCGCGCATCTGCGTGCCGAGGTGCTGGACCGGCTGCTGGAGCAGGCCGGTGAGCCGCACATCCACCGCCGGCACTGAGGTAGCTACGCGCGCAAAAGGTCCACGACCGGCGCGTGCAACCCCGGCGCCGTAAACAGCAGACCGCGTCCGTGATGAACGGAGTCCCGGTAGATCAGCGGATCGCCGCCGGCGTCCGCCAGGGCGCCGCCGAGCCCCAGCAGCACGCCGCCGGGCCCGACGCTGTCCCACCACTTCGTCCCGGGCCCGGGATGCACATAGATCTGCGCCTTGCCGAGCAGGATCTGGCCCACCTTGTAGCCGACGCTGCCCGCGGCCACCGTCTGCTTGGGGCCAATGCGCTGCAGCGCCCGCTCGAGCGCCTCGCTAGGGTGGCTGCGCGTGTGGACTACGATCGCCGCGGAGGGGTCCTCGCTCACGTCCAAAGCAAGCGCACGCGTCTCCCCGTGCTCCTCGACGAAGGCGCCGCCGTCGCGCCAGCCCCAGAACAGCAAGCCGCAGGCGGGCAGCGCGAAGGCACCCGCCACAGGCTCTCCGTTGTGTAGCAGGCCGATCATGCTGGCGTAGTCGTGGCGCCCCTCGATGAACTCCTTGGTCCCGTCCAGCGGGTCGACGCACCACAGCCGCGCGGCCGCGAGATCCACTTGCTCCGTGCTCTCCTCACCGAGGATCTCGTCTTCTGGAAAGGCCGCCTGCAGCCCGGCCACGATCTGCGCCTGCACCGCCAGGTCGGCTTCGGTCACCGGGCCGGAGCCGTCCTCCTTCTCGCGCCCGGCCACCTTGCCCGCAAACTCCAACGCGAGCGTCGCCGCGGAGCGGACGAGGTCTCTTGCGGTCTCGGCGGCCAGGCGGTGGGCGTCGGGCATCCGGGCATTATCGCCCCCCCGTCTCCCGCCTGGAGCCGCGACTGCGGCTACAATACGTGTTTATGCGGGGGCGACAGGCTTCGACCGGATGTGACCCGCATGACGTTGCGTGCCGAGGTTCCCGGTGGCCTCGTAAAACCCGGGACAACAACAGTTGGCAACACCAACTACGCACTGGCCGCCTAATTAGGCGACCTGGTCCGGAAAGCGTTCCGCCCGTATCGCTTCCAAGGGCCACCCTTCGACGGGATGCTCGCCGCCCTACCGCCGGGTAATGCGGCGCTAAGACTTCCCCGGTGAACCCCGGGTCGGCCGGGCCATCACGGCTCCCGGGCGGATGTTTCAAGTTGGATGGATACGCACGTAGAAGCGCATGCGGAGCGTCTCGGGACCCGGGTTCGATTCCCGGCGCCTCCACCAGGGACACCTGCGTCCCTTTCAACTGAGGGGCCCGCGCGGTTGCTGGAAAGCCAGGAGCCGCGCGGGTTTTCTCGTGCGTGCACCCGAGCAGGGCAAACGTCAGCGCGCGACAGCGCGCGACAGAAAACACCCCCTTGCGACACCGCTAGGGACCACAAGAGGGCCCACAGGGAGGCAGCCTACTTGTCCGTGGGCGGCAACAGGTCAGGATTCGGGTTGCGGCTTGAGCCTGGCGATCTGTAGGCCGGGTGCCGGGCAAATTAGGACACTACCCCGCCTCCCGATTCCTGCGGGCGTCGGCTGGCCCGCTACCTGCCCCGGGCGTGCACCCGAGCAGGGCAAACGTCATCCCGCGACAGCGCGCGACAGAAAACACCCCCTTGCGACACCGCTAGGTGCTACGGAAGGTGCTACGGGCGCCGGCGTCCAGGCAGCAGCGCGCCGAGCCCGGATGACCCTACTTGCCCTCCGACCAGGTCTCTATCAGGACTTCAGCCATCTCTCCCGGGCCCAGCGGCGCGAGGTCGGGGTGCTCGAACGCGGTCACGTCGCGCACGTATCGGATCGTGAGCGCGCGGAGCGACCGCTCGTTCAAGGTGTCTACCTTGTCCTCGTGACCCCTGCGGCGGAGTTCCTCGAACACAAGCTCCTCGAACTCGTGCCGCTCCGCGCGCCCATTCCGCCTCTCTGCGATGCGCTCGACGAGCTTGTCCGTCGCGTCGCCCAACTGGCGCCGCACGTCCTCCCAGGTAGGTAGCG
>JAPUHK010000186.1 GCA_027297745.1 Planctomycetota bacterium
TTGTAGGGGCCCAGTTCGAGAGCCTTGCGGTACCAGGTGATCGCTTCCTCGAGATTCTCTTCGTCGTAGTGGGCCTGGACCCCCTTGTAGGTGGTCCACCAGGGTGACCAGGGCATCCAGAACAGAGGCACGAAGGACGCCAGCGTCAAGAGCGTGATAGCGGCGATGGCGGGCGTGCGCTTGGGTGTGCGCGATGTTGCGTGGGCTAATAGCCCGCCGCACAGGAGACCGCACAAATGGGCGATATTTCCGATGTCGCCAAGCCCGCCCGCGAACCCCCAGACGAGCCAGCCCAAGAACACCAAGACCACCCACGAGTCCACAGCGACCGCGAAAGATGGGTAGCGCGGTCGCGCCAGCCACATGAAGCCGAACACGGCGTAGCCGACGCCCGAGAATCCGAGCCCGGTGTCTTCCGAGATCGACAGCGGGGCGGCCGAGCTCACGAAAGCCGTGAGCACGATCAACCCCAGCGAGCGCGCGGGGCCGATCGAGCGCTCAAGAACCCGGCCGAGGATCCATAGCCAGTACATGTTGAAGAACACGTGGATCAAGTCCACGTGCACGAAGGCGGAGGTGATCAAGGACCACCAGGCGCCGTCCCAGATCTCCCACGCGTCGGCGTAGCCATGCCGGTACAGCACCTCCTCCGAGTCGGGGTCGCCGCTGTACCAGATCCCGGCCCAGACCGCGACGCAGACGACGAGCACACCGTAGGTCACCCACGGCGTGCGCGGCCGCGGGGTCGCGTCCTCCCAAAGCGGTGACTCCGGCTCGAGCGGCGTTTTGGACATTCCTAGTACCCCGCGGCGTTGCCGTCCTTGCGCGACTCGGACGCGCCGTAATAGACGTTGTGGTCCGCGTCGTAGCGGATCGCCTGGTAGCCGCCGAAACCGCCCACCGCGTGGTGGATGCGGTGGCGCATGCGCGCCAGCTCGCGGCGCACCTCCTGCCCGATCCCCGACTCCAGCGACACCCAGCCGCCGTCCGTCATGTGCGTGCCGGTCGGCTCCGACGAGCCGATGTGATGGTAGCGCGCCGCGTCGCCCGCCTCCTGCAGGTTCATGCCGAAGTCGAGGATGTTGCACAGGATCTGCACGTGGCCCTGCGGCTGCATGTCGCCGCCCATCACGCCGAAGCTCATGAAAGGCTTGCCGTCCCGGGTCACGAACGCGGGGATGATCGTGTGGAACGGCCGCTTGCCCGGCGCGTACACGTTCGGGTGGCCCTCTTCCAGCGCGAACAGCGCGCCGCGGTCCTGCAGACAGAAGCCCAGCCCGTCCGGACACAGCCCGGATCCGAAGCCGCGGTAGTTGCTCTGGATCAGGGAGACCATGTTGCGGTCCTTGTCCGCAACCGTCAGATAGACCGTGTCGCCCTCCCGCAGCCGCGCGTCGGCTTCGGCCAGCTTGCCGGGCGGGTAGGCGCGCGCCGCACGTTCGGGGTCGATCAACTTGCGCCGCTCGGCGGCGTACTCCTTCGAGATCAAACGCTCGACGGGCACTTTGGCGAAGTCCATGTCGGCGTAGAAGCGCGCGCGGTCCTCGTAGGCCAGCTTCTTGGCTTCCAGGTGCAGGTGCAAATACGGCGCGCTGTTGTGCCCGAGCGCCTTCAAGTCGTAGGCCTCGAGCAGGTTCAGCATCTGCAGGGCGGCGATGCCTTGCCCGTTCGGCGGCAGCTCCCAGACGTCGTAGCCGCGGTAGCCGGTCGAGACGGGGTCGACCCAGGTGGACGTGTGCTCCGCGAGGTCGCTCTTGCGCAGGAAGCAGCCGACGCGGCGGCAGAAGGCGTCGATGCGGTCCACCAGCTCGCCCTTGTAGAAGGCGTCACGGCCCTGCTCCGCGATCTTGTGCAGCGTGTACGCCAGCGCGGGGTTGCGGAAGATCTCGCCGTGCGCGGGCGCCTTGCCGCCCGGCAGAAAGGTATCCGCGAACCCCGGGTACTTTTGCAGGAAGGCCCCGCCGCGGCCCCAGTAGTAGGCGATCAACTCGGAGACGGGGAAGCCCTCGCGGGCGTAGCGGATGGCCGGCGCCAGCACGTCCTTCATGGGCAGCTTGCCGAACTTGCCGTGCAGCTCGAACCAACCGTCCACGCACCCGGGGACCGACACCGGCAAGGGGCCGAAGTTGGGGATGCGCTTCAGGCCCTGCTCGACAAAGTAGTCGCGGCTGAGCCCCCGCGGCGAGCGGCCGCTGGCGTTGAGGCCGTACAGCTTGCCGCTCTTCTGGTCCCAGACGATCGCGAACAGGTCACCGCCGACGCCGCTGCCGGTCGGCTCCATCAGGCCGAGCGCCGCGTTGGCGGCGATGGCTGCGTCGACCGCGCTCCCGCCCTGCTTCAGGATGTCGAGCGCGATCTGAGTCGCCAGCGGCTGGCTCGTGGCCACCATGCCGTGTTGCGCGACGACCTCCGAGCGCGTCGCGACCGCGCGCCCCGTGAGGCGGTCGCCGCCTTCGGCGTCTGGCGAGAGCAGGAGCGTCATCAGCGCCATAGGGCCTACCATCCACGAGCGGAACATGCCATCCCTCCCGAGCGTGCACACGCCTGCCACGGACTGTAACCGTTCCGCGCGGACGATGGCAACGCCGGCCCGTTCCCGCCCGCGGGCGGCCCCCCTGTTGCCAGCATCGCCCGCATGGAAATCGAGTGGATCAAGGAGCAGTCGCTCACGCGCGACGAGATCCTGGAGTACCCTGAGGACTTCGACGGCCAGCCGCCCGAGAACTTCGAGGGCATGCTGAACGAGGCCATGCCGCCAAGGCCGTGCTGATGGGTGTGCTGCGGCTTTGCCCTGCGCGTCGAAGCGCTCGAAGAAGCGGCCAAGAGTTCGTCGCCCTGTTCGACGTGGGCTTTTCCTTGGCCTTCTTTGTTCCGTTGCTCGTACCGTGAGCCACGCTCGCGGCAGGCGCGATCACAGGAGGTCTCCATGACCGTAGGGCGCATGTTCCATGCTCTGTGCGTACTCGTGATCGCGGCGTGCGCGGCCGACCCGGCCGTCAGGCCCGCCGGCCCCGCGGCGCCCCCCGGGTGGCAGACGTCGCAGCGCACGCAAGTGGTCCTGTTGGGAACGGGTACGCCCAACGCCGACCCCGATCGCGCAGGGCCCGCGCTGGCGGTAGTGGTGGATGGCCACCCGTATCTCGTCGACTGCGGTCCGGGCGTAGTGCGCCGGACCGCTGCGGCCAAGCGCAAGGGTGTTGCGGGTCTCGCGGTTTCAAAGCTGAATCGCGTCTTCATCACGCACCTGCACACCGATCACACGCTCGGCCTCGCGGATCTGATCTTCACGCCTTGGGTGCTCGAGCGTGCGGAGCCGCTCCAGGTGTACGGACCGTCGGGCACGCGCGCCATGACCGAGCATCTCGTCGCGGCCTACACGCAGGACATTCGCATCCGTCTCGACGGCCTCGAGCCCGCCAACACCGAGGGCTACAAGGTGCAGGCGCACGAGATCGAGCCCGGTGTCGTCTACAAGGACGAGCGCGTCACGGTGACAGCGTTCCTGGTCGACCACGGATCGTGGAAACAGGCTTTCGGCTTCCGGTTCGAGACGCCCGACCGCACGATCGTTGTCTCGGGGGATACGCGCCCCAGCCCGAACCTGGTCGAGCAGGCGCGGGGGGCCGACCTGCTGATCCACGAGGTCTACTCGCACGCAGGCTTTCAAAAGCGCGTTCCCGTCTGGCGGCGTTATCACGCCGCCTTCCACACGTCGACGCTGGAGCTCGGGGAGATCGCCGCCGAAACGCGCCCGAAGCTCGTGGTCTTGACGCACCAGCTGTTCTGGGGCGCGACCGCAGAGGACCTGCTGCGCGAGATCGCCACCAAGTACGACGGCCCCGTCGTCTCCGGCCGCGACCTCGACGTGTACTAGGGTGCGACCGTAAGCTGTCCGCCGTGAAGATCGTCACCATCAGCGTCGTGCGCAACGAGGCCGACATCATCGAAGCGCTCGTGCGTTTCCACGCGCCGTGGGTCGACCGCATGCTGATGATCGACCACGCGAGCGCCGACGCGACGCCTGCGATCCTGGAGCGCTTGCGCCAAGAGGGCCTGCCGGTCGCGATCACCCGCTCCGACGCGGCCGGGTTCGTTCAGGGCGCCATGACCACGGAGGCCATGCAGCGCGCCGCCCGCGACGCGGATTGGATCGTGCCCCTCGACGCGGACGAGTTCCTGCACGCACCCGGCGGCGACGTGCGCTCCGTGCTGCAGCGCTGCTCCGAGGATGCCGTGGTCCGGTTTCCGTGGCGCACGTACGTTCCGCGCGCCGCGGACGACGCGGCCGAGGCCAACGTGCTGAAGCGGATCCGCCACCGCCGCTGCCTCGAAGAGCCGCAGTACTTCAAGATCGCCATTCCGGGGAAGATCGCGCGCAGCAAGCGCGCCGTCGTCGAGCAGGGCGCCCATCAGCTGAAGCGTTGGGCGCGCGGCGACCGTGGGCGGTTCCCCGTACGGACGGAGGAGGGCCTGCGCCTGGCTCATTTTCCGGTGCGTAGCGGGCCGCAGATGATGACCAAGGCGTTGGTCGGATGGTTGTCCATGTTGGCCAAGCCGGACCGGGGACCCACCGAGACCTACCACTGGAAAGGCCTCTACGACCGGTTCGTGGAGAGCCAGACCGTCGACGCGCGGGAGCTCAGCGAGTTGGCTTTGCGCTACGCATCTACGGACGAGGCGGTCTGGAAGCGTCAAACGCTGGTCGAAGACGCCGTGCCGCTGTCGGACGGCGGCTTCGAGCTGCGCTACACCGCCGGCGAGCCGGGCGCGCTGGTGCCGATCCTGGCTCGGCAAGCGGAGGGCTTCGCTACGGCTCTTGCTGAGCTGCGCCGCAACGGCGGCGGGAAGCTCTTTCGGCGCCGCAAGTCGTGAGGTCAACGGCGGGACCGGACAGTGCTACCATCCGCGCCATGAAACGGTTCGTCGTCGGCCTCCTCATCTGCGTCCTCCTGCTTTCCGCCGGGGGATGCAAGTCCTGGAACGTCAACGTCATGAACATGCAGTTCAAGGGTGAAGAGGGCTTCGAGCTCTCCGACGACGAGAAGATCGGCGTGATCGTCGTGCTGGCCGCGGCCGCCGCGCTGCTGTTCTTCGCCACCACCAACTGACGCCGGCCTTGCGCTAGACCGTCGTCAACGCTGCCCCTCCGGGTTCTCTTCGCGCCTTTGCGCCTTTGAGTTTGCGAGCTCGCGCAAGCGGGTGACGGCCCAAGCGCCGACGAGCCCCATGAAGCCCGCGTAGATCCCCTCGGTCACGTCGAACACGCGCCCGACGACGGGAATCTGCAGCACCTCCAGCATCTCGGCCACGAGCAGCGATATCCAGAAGCAGCCCCAGGGCGGGCGGAGTTGCACGAAAGTGGGGGGCCCGCCGCGGGCCCCCCGAACGTCGGGGAGCCCGCCGCGGACCCCCCTAGGTATGGGTTGGTCTTGCGTGGGGAGCTAGGCTTCTTCCCCCTCCTCGCTGTTGGAGCCTTCGCCCTCGGACTCTTCGCCGTTGGGCTCTTCACCGTCGGGCTCCTCACCGTTGGGCTCTTCACCGTTAGGCTCCTCACCGTCGGGCTCCTCACCGTTGGGCTCCTCACCGCTGGGCTCCTCACCGTCGGGCTCCTCGCCGTCGGGCTCCTCGCGCTCGGCCGGCAGGTCCGGGATCTCGCCGCTGAGCAGCAACTCGCCGTCGTCGGTGGCGCGGATCTCGATGCGCAAACCGGCCAGGTCCTCGAGGTCCTCCGCGTTCAGCGGCAGCAGGTCCCCTTCGGCCGTGTCCACGCTGTAGCAGATCTCCCCTTCGGCGTCCGCCGTCAGGGTGGCCACCGGCGAGCTGCCGGCGCCCGCGTCGTCCGCGTCGAAGATCAGCAGGTCCACCGACTCGCCGGCGTCCAGGCCCGCGATCGAGAGCTTGATGTGCTCGCCCTCTTCGGCGCTCAGGCGGATCTTGCCTTCCAGCTCGCTGAGCTCGTCCTGCGCATGCAGGTGCGCCACGGCGTGCCGACCTTCGTAGTCGCCGATGGTGAACTCTTTGACCTCACCGTTCTCGAGGGCGACGTGGATCTCGACATCGCCGCCGTCCTCCGTCAGCTCGACGATAGGATGGCCTGCTCCGTCTTCCAGCTCGTCCTCGGTGATCGCTTCGCCCGGCTGTGCTGCCTCGTAGTCGTCGCCGCCGAAGTCGAGAGTGTAGAAGCCGGGCTCCAGCTCCCGGAACTCGAACGAACCGTCCGTCTCGGTGACGACCCGCTCGCCCGTCTCGAGCACGGTGACCTCGATGCCCCCGAGGTCGGCGCTCTGGCCGTCCACCTCGTAGACGACGCCCATGACAGCGGCGCCCTGAAGCGCGCTCGTCCCACTACCGCCGCAGGCGGTCAAAAGCGCGAGAGCCGCGCATATCGAAAGCCATCTCATTCTAGTTCCCTCCACGATCGCCCAACCGTGCGCTGTGGAAGACCCGACGCGTATGCCTTTGCGTAGCCGCCCTCGCGGTCATCGGGACAAGGAACCGGAACGAGTTCGTCTCAGAGGGGGACCTCCGCCCGCGACGCGGCGCGTGCGTCATCGCCCTGTCATCTGAGCGTGCCACCATGGGACTGCATGAGGCTGTTCGGCAAACGGTTTGCGAAACTCGGCCTGTTGGTGTGCCTCGGAATCGGCGGCTAGCGCCGCAACCCGAGGTTGTGGGGGCCGATCTCTCTCGCGCCGCGCTCGATCTCGCGCACCCGCTCGACGAGCAGGGCGTTGACCGGAGCCTCCAACCCGACCTCCCGGGCCTTGCGCACGATGTAGCCGTTCAGGTAGTCGATCTCGGTGAGCTCGCCGCGTTGCAAGGACTGTAGGCTGGAGGACAGGATCCCGCCGCGCATCAGGCGCAACACGCGCAAGGCGAACTCCGCACGGGCGCGGCGCATCTCGGGCCACTTGCTGCCGGGTTCCACGCACAGCCAGCGCAGGTCGAGGCCGTCCACGTGCTCGAGCCGCACCCCCAGCGCCCGAAACACGCGCACGCCCTCGGTCGCGGTACGGATGAACATCTCGCGCCCGGCCGGTCGCCCCAGGATGTCGCGCAGCCGGAGCCCCGTAACCGCGCCGAGGGTCGTCATGCAGGCGTTCAGCACCAGCTTGGCGTAGCGCGCGCCGAGCACGTTGGGCGTCACGCGCACGGGAGCGCAGGTCTCCAGCAGGCCGGCCACCGTCAGCAGCGTCTCGTCCACGCCGTCGCCTTCCCGCCGCAGTCGCCCGATCGTGAAGCCGCCCGCCGACGTGCGCACGCTGTGCGTCGGGCTCGTCAGCGTAGCGCCCCAGCGCACCGTGCAGCTCACGACGCGCTCGGGACCGACGATTTCGGCCACCTCTTCCTCGCAATAGCCGTTCTGCATCACGACCACGGTGGACTGCGTACCGAGCTTGGGCCCGATCTCCTGGAGCGCGTCCACCACGTGGATCGCCTTGGTAGCCAGGAACACGCACTGCGGGCGGCGCAGGTGCCTCGCTTCCGCCGTCACGGTGGGCCGCGCGGTGAAGCGCGCGTCGAAACCGACACCGCCCACCGAGAAGCCGTCGCGCGCCGCGGCTTCGGCGGCATGCGCCGGCTTTGTCAGCACTTCCACAGGAACGCCGGCGCGCCACAAGCTTGCGGCCAGCACGGAGCCGACGGCGCCGGCGCCGACGACGAGCGTGCGCGGGGCGCGTACGTCTGAGTCGCTACCGCTGTCCTGCATGGCAACGGCAACAGGTTAGGCAACGGGGCCAGAGACCGCACCGTGCCGGGACCCGATTTGTTTGCGGGCTTGTCCCCCCAAAACCGACCCGGGGCGCGGCCTGTCGCCACCCCCGGGCCTGAATACAGTCCCGGTCCGGGCGCGCCGATAGGTCCCCGGAGGCCCGCATGCCGCGTTTTTCAGCACCCGGCTTGTTCCTACTACTGATCGCTTCGGGGATCTGTCTGGCACAGGACGACGTCGAAGAGGCGCGAGCACGCGCCTCAGGCCTGCTCGACCGGCTCGAAGGCTACGACGAGGCGGTCGAAGGTGTCTTCCACTACGGCATCTACCTGCGCGGCAAGATCAACCTCGGGTCCATGAAAGTCGTGGTCGAGAGGGCGCCCCCCGGCAACGGGGCGGTCTACAAGGTGACCAGCAGCGCGAAGATGGTCGTGGGCGCCGAGTCGGTGGCGGTCGAGGAGCAGGCGTTGCTCGACGGTGCGCTGGCTCTGCGCTCCCTCGTGCAGACGGAGACGACCACGAAAGGGGAGGCCCAGGTGCGCCAGGAGACCAAGGTCGAGCGTACCGAGGACGGCTGGGTGCGTGTGCACAGCGACGGGCGCGGCGAACCACGGGGCGTGCGCGCCAAGGGCGGGGACATCCGCAACTACCCCGACGTGATCAACCTGATGCTGCTCGTGCGCCGGCTCGACTTGCGCAAGACCTCGTATGTCGTGCAGGCGCTCGAGTGGCCCGCGAAGCCGGGCGCGAGCCCGGCCGTCACGGACGTGCGCATCGACATGAGCGCGCCCGCGCCCTACTGGCACCGGGGCGAGAAGGTGGGTGCCTTCACGGCCCGCGTCAAGCGCAGCGGGCGGGACCGACAGACCTTCGTGCTGGACTTCGACGGTTACCTGCTGGCATTCTGGCAGGAAGGGCTGCCCGTGGTCATGGTGGCGGGGACCGAGAAGCAGTGCGGCCTCGACATCGAGAAGAACAACGGCGGTGGCGCCGAGACGCCCGAAGAGGCGGTAGTCGTCTACATCCGCGTGATGGCCCGGCTGGTGCCGGTCGACGCGCTGGACCGGGTCATGGACTGGGAAGCGCTCCGCAGCGTGGCGGTGAAGCTCAGGCCGCAGCTTGCACGCCTGACGCCGGGCGCCTTCGCCCAGGGTGCGAAGCGCGAGCTGTTGCGCAACAGCCGCAAGGGGGACGAGGGCGCGGTGGAACGCATCCGCACCGACCTCGAGGTCGTCATCAGCCCGGACAGGCACGAGGCGACCGTCAGCTTGCCCGGTCGCCCTGCTCCGATGAAGTTGCGCAAGAGCACGCGCGGCTGGCTGATCACCGAGATGTGGTAGGCGGTGCAACGGCCGGTTCCGCCGGGCCCTCGTCGAGCGCGAGGCGTGCCCGCGGGATCAGCATGGGCACCTGTGCCCGGTAGTTGAGGTAGCGGTCGCCAAACGTGCGCACCAGGTCGCGCTCCTCGAAGAACTTCAGCGCCACGATGATGTAGGCCGTGGTCACGCCCGCGAACACCAGATGGCCGACGGTCATGTGCGGCGTGGCCCAGAAGCCGATCACGAAACCGAGCTGGATGGGGTGCCGCACGAGCTTGTAGAAGCCCGTCGTGCGGAACTGCAGGACACAGTGTGACTTGTCGCGCCAGTGCAGCCAGACCTGCCTGACCCGCCGGGTAGGTGGCGCGCGACGCCCCCTTGCCCGCCGGATTCCCGGGTTTCGGCGTATGATCGCTCTTGCGATGACACGCTGGGCCGGGCCGCTCTCGGGGCTGATGCTCGTGGGTGCGCTCGGCTGCGGAGGGGGCGGCTCCAAGCAGGAACCGGCCGCTGCGCGGGGCGTTCCCAAGGCGCGCTACCAGCCTGTGCCCGTGGTGGAGTTGCAAACCCGGGTCCAAGACCTGGGCTGGGACGAGCCCGACGAGAGCCAGAAGAACTGGGCCGGGTTCTATCTGGTGAGGCTGCGGCGCGATGTAGTCGGGGACCGGGCCGCCGTGGTGGCCGTGCGCGCCATCTGCACCTACCGCGGATGCACGCCGCACGTGCTCGTGGCCGAGGGCTTCGTATCCTGCCCCTGCTTCGGCAGCCGCTTCGAGCTTTCGGGCAAGCTGCGCAAGGGGCCCGCGCCGGAGTCGCTGTGGCGCTACGGCATTGCGCTGGATAAGCGCACCGGGCGCATCAGCGTGGATACGCGCAAGACCTACCGCTACGAGAAGGGGGAGTGGTCCGACTCCGCCTGCTTCATCCCCGTGGCGCGCGAGTAGGCGTCAGAGCGCGTCTTCGCCCCTGCCTCCCTGCCAGCGCTCCATCCGCGCCCCTGTCGGAAACTGCATCACGGCCATCCAGCCCACGAGCACGACCGCGACCACGGCGGACGCGGCCTCTCCCTCGATCAGGTGCGCGACGCACGCGAACAGGGCGGCCCCCTCGGTGATGGCCAGTTGCACGATGATGAGACGCAGCAAGACGGCGGGGCTGCGGCCGCCGGCGGCGAGCAGGCGCGAGAAGACGACGCCGGTGACCAGCGCGCTGAGTCCGAGCGCGCCCGAGATGGGCGTCAGGATACTGGTCGTCGCTTCCGGCATGGTGCCACGCGCGCGCAGGAACAGGACCACGCCGAGGAACAGCAGGGGAGTGGTGATCAGCGCTACCGCCACGAGCTGCATCGCGACGCCCTGCGTCCGTGCGGGACTGCGCTGTTCGGGCATCCCGGTATCGTAGCGCGCTCCCCGACGAAGCTTCGCCGCCCCGTCGGAACTGGTACGGTCTGCGGCCCATGGCCACGGTGCACCTGGTCGACGCGAGCCCGTACATCTTCCGCGCCTACTTCGCGCTCCCGGACTCGCTCGTGGCCCCCGACGGCCAACCCACGAACGCCATCCACGGGTTCTTCGGGTTCCTGGTGCGGCTGGTCGAAGAGGAGCAGCCGACGCACCTCGGCGTCGCATTCGACCAGAGCCTGACGACCAGCTTCCGCAACGAGATCTACCCGGAATACAAGGCCCAGCGCGACTCGCCGCCTGCCGAGCTGGAGGCGCAGCTCGGGTTCTGCCGCGAGCTGGCGGACGCGTTCGGGGCGCGTACCTGGGCCTCCGAACGCTACGAGGCGGACGACCTGCTGGCGTCCGCGTTGGCGCCGCTGCGCAAGGCGGGGCATGGCGCCGTCGTGGTCACCAACGACAAGGACATGACCCAGCTCGTGGACGAGCGCACGAGCTTCCTGGACTTCGCCAAGGGGCTGCGCCTCGGTCCGGAGGACGTGCGCCGGAAGTTCGGCGTGCGGCCCGGCCAGATCCCGGACCTGTTCGGGCTGATGGGGGACTCGGTCGACAACATCCCGGGTGTGCGCGGCATCGGTCCCAAGACGGCCAAGGTGCTGATCCAGCACTTCGGGGACATCGATACGCTTTACGCGCGGCTGGACGAGGTGCCGTCGCTGGCGCTGCGGGGTGCACGCGGGCTGCCGGCCAGGCTCGAGGCGGCGCGCGCGGATGCGTTCCTGTCACGTGAGTTGGCCACGGTGGCCGCGGATGCACCCGGAACGGACGAGGGTCTGGCGGCGCTGCGCTACGTGGGCGCCGACCGCGAAGCGATGCAGGCGCTGCTAGAGCGCCTCGGCATGTCCGGCTCGCTCGGCCGCGTGCCGCGCTGGCGCGGTTAGCAGCCTACGACGCCGGCGCGGTCTTGACGAACCAGATACGCACGACCAAGTTGCCGGGCTCGCGGTAGAACTCGATCGACTTCACGCCCGGCTCCCGCAGGGTCGCGTTCATCCACTGGACGACGTCGTCGGGGGGCCAATCGTCCGGGATGTCGAATTCCTTGAAAGGCGTCGGCATCTTATTGGGCCTCCCTCCACGCCTTCAGCAGCGCGTTGTACAACTCGAACTCATGGACATGCTGCGGGCTCTTGCCGACCAGCCAGCCCGTCTTTGCTGAGGTGAACGCGATCGTGGTGCCGTCGCCCGCGGTCTTGGACTTCTCATACTCGGTGAGGAACGTGTCCCCGATCTCCTTGGCCACCGCGTCGTAGATCGCCTCCTTGGCGTTGACGTCGCTGCCCTCCACCGCTTGGCGCAGGATGACATATTCCTCCTGGGCGTCGGTCAGTGCGCCAACACGGGCGGCGGCCCCCCCCAATCGCGCGCGCGTCGACAGGGGGGGGCCCAAGTCTCCGCTCTCGCGCACGGGGAAGTCGAACCCCAGGAAGCCCACGACGAGGGGCCGCTCGAAGGTCTCGTTCAACGTCACGGTGCGCGCGCTGGCTTGCACGATCTTCACCGCTCCGCCGGGCATTTTGTCCAGGACATCCTGGATAGCCTTGGTCCTGGCCTTCTCGACCTCAACGATCCGGGCCGCGTTTTCGGCCGCACTCGGTGCCACAGCACGCTCCGGCGTGGCGCCCGGCACACCCGCCGGCGGCTGGTGCGGCGGCAGCGTCACGTCCTCCGCCGCGCCGGCCTTCCCCGCAGCCTCGAAGGCGCGCGTATTGGACATGTTCACCACCACACGGCCGGTCAGGTAGACCCTGCTGACCACGCGGATGTAGACCTCTCGGCCCGCCGCCGTCCTGATTTGGCGGAGCAGTATCCGATGACCCTCGGCCCAGGTCTTGACCATGTCGCTCAACTCGTGCAGAGAGATGCCGTACGTGTAGACGTCGGCCAGCGTGATCGTGCCGGAGGCGGAGTCGGTTTGCATCAGCGACAGGCCGACCGGCACCCCCGAGACGGGCAGGGCTATGTTTGCGCCGGCGCCCCTGTTGACGTTGAAGGTGTACGTCGGGAACGCCGCGCGCGGCGCGATGGCCCATCCCGTCGCTACCCCCTCTTCCTCGTCTGCGTCCTCGTTCGCGTCCGGGAACTGCCAGTGTATGGGCGGCTTGACGCTAGCGTCCTTGATGCCGTGCGACCCCTGGTAGAAGTCGTAGAAGTCGAGACCGTGCAGGCGGTGGAGGTGCTGGTCCAGGCGTAGGAAGCCGTTGCCTTCGTACTGCTTTTTCTCCTGCAGCGGCGTCTCCACCAGGAAGATGTCGCCCGGACGCAGGTCTTCCGTCAACGGATAGACGGGAATCACCTGGCTGGCGCGGATGACCAGCGCCCAGTCGCGTGCGACGTTCTGGAGTTGATCCTCCTTCGTGGTCGTGCATCCGGCCAGGACCGCGCAAAGGACGAGCGCCCACGGAGCGGTACGCGTGAGATCAGGCATGGGTCCCCCTCGACGGAGAGGCTACCCGGACGCGCGTATCCAGGCAAGACGGGACGCCGCGGACCCGGCGTCGTATGCTCGCGGGGTGTCGGTACGCATCGCGTTCTGGTCCGGCCCGCGCAACGTCTCGACGGCGCTCCTGCGCGCGTGGGGCAACCGTCAGGACACGGTGCCGCTCGACGAGCCGTTCTACGCCGCGTTCCTGAAGCTTACTGGCATCGACCATCCCGGCCGGGACGAGACACTCGCGCGGCACGTCACCGACCCGCAGGTGGTGATCGACAGCCTGCGCGCGCCGCTACCCGCCGGCAAGCGCGTGCTCTTCCAAAAGCAGATGGCGCACCACATGGTGCCCGGCATCGAACGCGGTTGGATGCGGGAGATGCGCCACGGCTTTCTCATCCGCGACCCCGCGCAGATGATCGCCTCGTACGTCGCCGTACGCTCCGATGTAACCGTCGAGGACCTGGGCCAGCCGCAGATGTTCGAGATCTTCGAGCAGGTGCGCGACCAGGACCCGCCCGTGATCGACGCCTGCGACCTGCTGCAGGATCCGCGCGGCATGCTGACCAGCGTGTGCGAGCGCTTTGGGCTGGACTTCGATGAGCGCATGCTCTCCTGGGCGGCAGGGCCCCGCGAATGGGACGGCGTGTGGGCGAAACACTGGTACTCGGGCGTCGAGCGCTCGACCGGCTTCAGGCCGACCCGACCGCGTGAGGTCGAGATCCCCGCGCATCTTCGCGACCTGCATGCGGAGTGTGAGCAGTACTATCGCCGTTTCCGCGAGGTCCGCATCCGGCCCTGACATGCTGCAGACGTTCGACGAGCGCAATCGCAACCTGCTGGTCAACATCAACGGGGAGATCGTGCACCGCGACGAGGCGCGCATCAGCCCCTTCGACTCGGCCGTGCAGGGCGGCGACGCCGTGTGGGAGGGCCTGCGTCTGTACGACGGCCGCATCTTCAAGCTGGAGGCGCACCTCGACCGGCTGCACGCCTCGGCCGTCGCGGCGGGTTTCACGGAGATCCCGACGCGCGAGAGCATCGTGGCACAGATCCGCAAGACGCTCACGGCGAACGGGATGCGCGACGGCGTGCACATCCGCCTGACGCTCACGCGCGGGGTCAAGCTCACGAGCGGCATGGACCCGCGCCTCAACACCGCCGGGCCCACGCTGATCGTGCTCGCCGAACACAAACGGCCGGTCTACGACAAGAGCGGCCTCCGGCTGGTCACGAGCTCGGTGCGCCGCTTTCCGCCGGAGTGTCTGGACGCGAGGATCCACCACGCCAACCTGATGCAATCGATCCTCGCCAAGATCGAAGCCAACCAGGCCGGCGTCGACGACGCGCTGATGCTGGACACGCGCGGCTTCGTGGCCGAGACGAATGCGACCCATCTGTTCCTGGTCGCGGACGGGACGGTGACGACGGGCCACTGCGTCTCTTGCGTGGAGGGCATCACGCGCGCCACCGTGCTCGAGATCTGCGCGGCGCACGATATCCCCCACGCGGAGCGCGATCTCCCGCCGGATGAGTTCTACGCCGCGGACGAGGTCTTTTGCACGGGCACGATGGGGGAGTTGGTGCCGGTACTGGAGATCGACGGCCGCGCGATCGGTTCCGGCGAGCCCGGCCCCATGACGGCGCGCCTTTCCGAGCTCTTCCGCGCCCGCACGGCCGCGGAGGGAACTCCGGTCGTGTGAGGGGCAGGGCCGAAATCGCCGCTGTCGTCGCGACGGCGCGGTAGCGCTAGCTGGTCCTCGTCCTCGAACCGGTCAGTCCTTGTCCCCCAGGGCCTTCTTGATCTGCGCGCTTACGTCGAAGCGCAGGACCCGGTCCTTGCCGGTGCTGATCTCGACGGTTGCGATCGCCGGATTGGCCGGCACGATGATCTCAGCGGTCCCGCGCGCGATCAGCTTGAGCTCGCCCTCCCGTTCCTGGTCGAAGTCGCAGCTGCGTGCCAGCACTGGATCCTCAATGGAGTAGTTCCCGAGCTCCTTGCCAGAGGAATCGCGGTAGGTGATGCGGACCGAGCCTGCACCGGGAGCCCGGTAGGGCGGGGACCCGGGCCGTCTGCCCGGCACGCCGTCGCCGAACCTCAGCTGCCCGTCCACGATCTCGAAGACCAGAGCCAAATGCATGTGCTCCCGGTCTCTGAAGTAGGTGGCATCGAACGGAGCGGTTGCGCTCTCAACGCGGTCGCGATCCGCCGCCTGCTTGCGCTCGGACTTCGTGCCGGCGCACCCCGAGAACGCGAGGGCCGTGAAGAGAAGAGGAAGAGTGAGGTTTCTCGTCATGGTTTCGTCCCTCTACGGGTGGAGCGCGTTGTCGAGCACGGTAAAGCTCACACGGTCGCGGCAGGGGTCGTCGTAGACTCCCGCGACAAGCCCGCTGATCTTGAGCTGGCATGTGTCCACACAGATCTTGTACGAGCCCGAAGTACCCATCTGAACAGCGTCTGCGGCCGTCTTGTGGCGGCCCGGCGCGTCCGCCTGGGCGCCGGCGAGCGTATCCCAGTTGTTCGGCAACTCGGGGGCCTGCCAGTGGACGCCGCTCCCGTATTCGTCGGCACCGCCGAACAACGCGTGCCCGCCCTCGTGCAGCATCGTCCCGCGGTTCTGCATC
>JAPUHK010000187.1 GCA_027297745.1 Planctomycetota bacterium
CCTGTTCACGATGCTGTTTGTCGCGGGGGCGCGGCTGCGCCACCTGATCACGATCGTCCTGATAGGCGCGCTGGCCATGGTTCCGATCTGGAAGTTCGGCCTGAAGGAGTACCAGCAGGACCGAATCCTCGGCTTCTTGGCGCAGTTCACGGCAGCAGAAGCCGCGCATGCGCGGGGCGCACACCGCCAATACGGCACGGCCAGCGACTATCAGCTCAACCGCTCCAAGGCGGCCATCGGCTCAGGGGGGCTCACAGGGCTCGGGTTCGGCGAAGGGGGGCAGAGCGCGGCGGGCCGCGTGCCCGAGCGCCACACGGACTTCATCTTCGCGGTGTTGGCCAACGAGTGGGGCCTGTTCGGTGGGCTCTTGTTGCTCGTGTTGTGGGCGTTGCTGCTGGCCTCCATCCTGCAGGCCGCGCGACGCCAGCGCGACCCGGCGGGCCGCTTGTTGTGCGTCGGCGTCTTCGCCATGCTGGGCGCGCAGGCCTTCATCAACATCGCCATGACCATGGGCCTGATGCCGATCGCCGGTCTGACGTTGCCCTTCATCAGCTACGGCCGCTCCAGCCTGCTGGTCTCGCTGGCCGCGGTCGCGCTGGTCTGCAACGTGGCCGCACGTCCGAGCTACGAGTTCGGCCGGGGCGATTTCAACTAGCGCTGTCCGGGCCGCTGAAGGCGGCCCCGCTACATGCCTTTGCGCAGTGACTCGGCCGCCGCCTCCACCGTGTCGCAGATCTGGAAGATCTGGTGCAGGCCGAGCGTGGACAGCACGTTGCGGATGAAGGGCGGCGGCGCCGCGAAGGCCATCTCCCCGTTGTGGCCCCGCAGCGTCTTCTGGGCGCTGATCAGCCAGGCGATCGTGGAGGAGTTGATGAAGGTCAGCGCCTCGAAGTCCATCAGGATGCGGTAGCGCTCCTCGCGTAGGCAAGCCTCGAACTCGACCGCGATCAGCTCCGTGTCGAGGGTGTCGAACTCACCCTCGAGCCGTAGGACAGCGATCCCGTCCCGATCCTCCCTGACTACCTTCATGATGCCGGGTACATCGTACGGCCCCGCTCTCGCCAGGGTCAACAGGGTGCACGGAAGGCCCCGATTCCCGTGGTAGCATCGCTCGCGGTGTCCCGCCGTCAGTTCCTCCTGCTCATCATCCCCCTCGTGAGCGTGCTCATCGGCTTCGGGGTCCTGCTGTTCGTGGAGGTCACCGTGGGGGGGCCCGGGGTCTACTGGGACGAAGCGCTGGAGCGAACCGTCCTGCGCACGGTCGCGCGGGACTTCGCGGGCACCTTCAACGAAAAGCAACAGCAGAGGGCCTACTTCAGGGCGCTCGACGCCTACCTGAAGGAGATCGACCCCTACGCCGAGCTGGTGCCGCCGTGGGACCGGGCGCATGAGCGCGAGATGTCCGAGGGGCGCTACGGAGGCGTCGGCATTCGCATCGATCCGGGCCCGGAGGGCGGCCCGATCGAGTACCTGGAGGTGACCGGTCTCAAGCCGGACGGACCCGCCGACCAGGCGGGCATCCGCCGCCTCGATCGCATCGTGAGCGTGGACGGCGCCTCGATCAAGGAGTTGTGCGCCGACGGGACGCTAGTGCAGGCGCAGACGGCGATCCGCGGCAAGCTGGACAGCAAGTTGCCGCTCACGCTGATGCGCGGCGAGGCGCGCCTCGAGGTCACCGTGACCCGGGCCTGGGTCGACCGGGGCTCGGTCTTCGGGCTGCGCATGATCGACGAGGAGCGCGGCATCGGCTACGTGCGCATCGAGGCCTTCCAGGATGCTACCGCGCGCGACTTCCGCGCGCGCCTGAAGGAGTTGAGCGCCCGCGGGCTGCGCGCGCTCGTGCTGGATCTGCGCGGCAACCGCGGCGGCATGCTCGATCGCGCGGTCGATGTCGTGGACGCGCTCCTGAGCAGCGATGACATCGTGTGCGTGGTGAGCCGCGGCAGCAAGGACATCTACCGCGCCACGAAGGAGACGGCCGTGCCGCCCGATATGCCGCTGGCGGTGCTCGTGGACCGCGGCTCGGCCAGCGCCAGCGAAGTCGTTGCCGGGGCGCTCCAGGACCGCCGCCGCGCCGTCCTCGTGGGCGAGCGCACGTACGGCAAGTTCCAGGTACAGACCGTGCGCGACGTGCGCACCAAGCTGGGCCTGGGCGTGCTCAAGATCACGACGGCCGTCTATCTGACGCCCAACGGCCGCTATCTCCCGCGCCGGTCGCGGGACGACCGCAGCCTCGGCGGCATCCAGCCCGAGGTGCCGGTGCCGGTCACCGACGACGAGCGGCGGCGCCTCGACACGATCTTCGAGAACGAGCGCCTGGCGGACTGGAATCCCGAACAGCCGCCCGTGAAAGGCGACTTCGTCGATCGTCCCTTGATGGCGGCCGTGAAGCTGCTGCGCGGCGAGGGGGTCACGTCGCGCCTGATCTCCGATTCGTGAGGGTGCTGGGGATCGACACCTCCTGCGACGAGACCTCCGTCGCGGTAGTGGAGTCCGGACGCATCCTGGCGCACGTCGTGCGTGGACAAAGCGTGCTGCACGAACCCTACGGCGGGGTCGTACCGGAGATTGCCGCGCGCGCGCACGTCGAGCGCCTGCTCCCCGCCTTGAGCGAGACGCTCGAGCAGTCGGGTGGCAAAGACGCCCTGGACGCGATCGCGGTGACTACACGTCCGGGTCTGGTGGGTCCGCTGTTGGTCGGGCTGAGCGCGGCCAAGGCCCTCGCGCTCGTGCATGGCCTGCCGCTCGTCGGCGTGCACCACCTGGAAGCGCACGTGGCTTCCGCCTACCTGCTGCCGGATCCCCCGCAGCCGCCGTTCGTGGCGTTGGTCGCGTCGGGCGGGCACACGGTGCTGTACGAGGTACCGGAGCGTGGGCGTTACGAGCTGCTCGGGCAGACGCAGGACGACGCAGCGGGCGAGTGCTTCGACAAGGTGGCGGCGCTCTTGGGGCTCGGGTATCCCGGCGGGCCCGCGATCGAGAAGGCCGCGCGCGACGGGGACCCGCACGCCGTCGAGTTACCGCGCCCGCTGCGGGATGCTCCCGGCTACGACTTCAGCTTCTCCGGCCTCAAGACGGCCGTGCTCTACAAGCTGAAGGGGCAGAACCGGCGCCGCTCCGATCCGGACGTCCGCGTGCCCGAGACCGCCGATCTGGCGGCCAGTGCGCAGGAGGCGATCGCCGACGTGCTCTCGCACAAGGCCGTCAAGGCGGCACGCCGGCGTGGCGTCCGGCGGCTGGTGCTCGGGGGCGGCGTGGCGGCCAACGCGCGCGTGCGCGAGCTCTGCGTGGAGCGGGCGGCGGCGGTCGGCATCGAGGTGCGCTTTCCGCCGCGCGAGTTGTGCACGGACAACGCGGCGATGGTCGCGGTGCGCGGGGAGGAGCTGCTCGCATCCGGCGTGCGCGACGGGCTCGACCTCGACGTGAGCCCGTACGCGGAGTAGGGGGTCCAACAGGAGTGTGGACGGTAGGGCGGGCACATAGGCCCGCCCCTACACGGGCAAGGTCCGCATCCCCTTGTAGGGGCGGCCCTGTGTGGCCGCCCTCCGGTGCGCCGACCCGTTGCCCTCGCCTTTGCGGCGTGCCCTAGGCAATAATGCCCCCGGTATGGACGCCGAGGCGATTCGGGATCTTCTCAAGCACGTGCGAGAGGGCCGGCTCTCGGTCGCTCAGGCCGAGCGCAAGCTACGCGCCAGTCCGGCCTTCGTGGACCTCGGCTTCGCCACCGTCGACCACCACCGCGAGCTGCGGCAAGGCCACGCGGAGGTGATCTACGCCGCCGGCAAGACGCCGCGCCAGGTCGTCGCGATCGCGCGGCAGATCGTGAAGCGCACGGGGTCCGTGCTCGTGACGCGCGCGGACCCCGTGCACGTCCGGGCGCTGCGCCGCGCCTACGCACGGGCGGTGCACCACAAGGACGCGCGCGCGGTGACGGTGCAGCCCGCGCGCAAGAAGCGGAGCCTGCGCCCGGGCATCGCCCTGGTCGCGGCCGGCACGGCGGACCTGCCCGTCGCCGAGGAGGCGCGCGTGACCTGCCGTTTCCTGGGGCACGAGCCCGAGGCCGTTTACGACGTCGGCGTAGCGGGGTTGCACCGCCTGCTGGCGCGCACCGATGCCCTGCAGCGCGCGCGTGTAGTCATCGCCGTGGCCGGAATGGAGGGCGCGCTCGCGAGCGTGGTGGGCGGCCTGGTCGGCGCACCCGTCGTCGGCCTGCCGACCTCGGTCGGGTACGGCACCGGCAGCGGGGGTCTGGCGGCCTTGCTGTCCATGCTCAACTCGTGCGCGGCCAACGTCTGCTGCGTGAACATCGATGACGGGTTCGGTGCCGCCGTAGTGGCCTGTCTGATCAACCGCGCCAGTGACTGACCGCGCGCGGGCCACAGGGCTCTTACTCGCCGTGCTCGCGCTTGCGCCACCCCGTTTCCCTAGTCTTTGGGGACGGGGCAGTTAGAATCGCGCGGCTTGCCATGGGCATGGCGAAACTCGTTCTGCAGGATGGAACCGTCTTCACCGGCAAGGCCTTCGGAGCGAAGGCCGAGGCGGTCGGCGAGGTGGTCTTCAACACCGCCATGACCGGCTATCAGGAGGTGCTCACCGACCCCTCCTACTCGGGCCAGCTGGTGGTCATGACCTACCCCCACATCGGGAACTACGGGGTCAACCCCACCGATTCCGAGTCCGCACGCCTCTGGCTGGCCGGCTTCGTGGTGCGCGAGCGGTCGCGCATCGCTTCCAACCACCTCAGCACCGGGGACCTGGACGCCTACCTGGCGGGGCACGGGATCCCGGGCATCGAAGGCATCGATACGCGCGCGCTCGTACGGCGCGTGCGCGTCCACGGCGCCATGCCGGCTGTGCTCAGCTCGCTCGACCTGGACGACGAGTCCCTGCGCCGCAAGGCGGCGGCCGCCCCCGGGATGGAGGGCTGCGACCTGGTCGAGGGCGTGACCTGCGCCGAAGCCTACGACTGGACCGAGGGGGGGCTGCGTGGCATCGGGCCCGATCCCGCGCCCGCGCCGGAGCCCCGCTACCGCGTGGCCGTGATCGACTGCGGCGTGAAGCGCAGCATCTTGCGCCTGCTGGTCGATGCCGGCTTTCAGGTACGCGTCTTTCCGGCGCGCACGACCGCGCAGGAGATCCGCGACTTCGCGCCGGACGGGCTGTTCCTGTCCAACGGGCCCGGCGACCCGGCGCCGGTCGACTACCTCGCGGCCACGGTCAAGGAGCTGCTAGGCGAGCTGCCCATCTTCGGCATCTGCCTCGGCCACCAGATCCTCGCGCTGGCTTGCGGCGCGCGCACCTACAAGCTGAAGTTCGGGCACCACGGCACGAACCACCCCGTGCGGCGCGTGGGCGCGGACGTCGTGGAGATCACGAGCCAAAACCACGGCTTCGCGGTGCGGCCCGAGGATCTCGAGGGCGGTGATCTGGAGCTCACGCACGTCAACCTCAACGACCGGACCGTGGAGGGCTTCAGGCACACGGTGCATCCCGCCTTCGCGGTGCAATACCATCCCGAGGCGAGCCCGGGGCCGCACGACTCGCGCTACCTGTTCGCCCGTTTCCGGGAGATGATCGTCTCGAGGCGAGAGAGCTCGACGCCATGCCCGTAACCTGCGTGTTCGGCGCACAGTGGGGAGACGAGGGCAAGGGCAAGGTCGTCGACTACCTCGCCGACGGCGCGGACTATGTCGTGCGCTACCAGGGGGGCGCGAACGCCGGCCACACGATCCGCGTCGGGGACGAGAGCTTCGCGCTGAGGTTGACGCCGTCCGGCGTGCTGCGCGGCAGCATCGGCGTGATCGCGAACGGCGTGGTCATCGATCCCCGCGTGCTGCTCGAGGAGATGGAGCTCGTGGCGGCGCGGGGCATCCGCCCCGAGGACAGCCTGCGCATCTCCGACCGCGCGCACCTGGTGTTGCCGTTCCATCCGCCCCTGGACCGCGCGCTCGACGCGGCGCGCTCCGACGCGTGGCGCGTGGGCACGACCGGGCGGGGCGTCTCGACCGCCATTGCCGACAAGCACTCCTACGACGGCTTCCGCGTGATCGACCTGATGTCCGAGCGCATGCGGGCCGAGCGCCTTCCTTATCTTCTGGAGCGCGGCAACGAGCGGCTGCGGACCGCGGGGGCGGAACCGCTCGACCTGACCGCGACGCTGGCGGAAATCGAGAGTTGGGTCCCGCGCCTGCGGCCGATGGTGTGCGATACCGTGGCGCTGTTGCACCGCGCCCGCGAGGAGGACCGCACGGTGCTGCTCGAGGGGGCACAAGCGTCGCTGCTCGACGTGGACTTCGGGACCTATCCGTTCACCACGTCCAGCAACACCGGCGTGGCGGGCGTGGCCTCCGGCACGGGCCTTCCGGCACGCGCGGTGGATCGCGTGCTGGCCGTGGCGAAGGCCTACACCACGCGTGTAGGACGCGGCCCGTTCCCGACCGAGGAGAAGGGCGAGGTGGGGCGGCGCCTGCAGGAATACGGGTGCGAGTTCGGGACCGTGACGGGCCGCCCGCGGCGCTGCGGGTGGTTCGATGCGGTGGGCGTACGCCACGTCTGCCGCCTCAACGGCGTGGACGGGATCGCGCTGACCAAGATCGATGTGCTGAGCGGGATCGATCCCCTGCGCATCTGCGTGGCCTATCAGGTCGATGGCCGCGTGATTGAGGACTTCCCCGCCGACCCCGACGTGCTGGGGCGCTGTGAGCCGATTTACCAGGATGTGCCCGGCTTCATGGAAAGCCTGACCGACGCTCGTTCCGTGGACGACCTGCCCGAGCGGGCGCGCGCCTACGTCGCGGCGCTCGAGCAGCAGGTCGGCGCGCGCGTCGAGATCCTGTCGGTCGGACCCGAACGAACCGAGACCGTCGCGATGGGGGCGCCGGGCGCGTGAGTGATGTGCGCGATCCGCGGCGCACGGCTTCCGGGGATGTCACGCCGCGGCACGTCGCGATCATCATGGACGGGAACGGGCGCTGGGCGCGCGAGCACAAGCAGCCGCGCACGCGCGGCCACTACATGGGCGTCGAGTCCGTGCGCACCGTGACCCGCGCCTGCGCGCGCAGGGGTGTCGGGCAGTTGACCCTGTACGCGTTCAGCGAAGAGAACTGGAAGCGACCGCGCCGCGAGGTACGCGTGCTGATGCGGCTCTTGCGCCGCTTCCTGATCTCCGAGCGCGGCGAGATCATGCAGAACGGCATCCGCCTCACGGCCATCGGGCGTCTCGACCGGCTTCCGGCCGACGTGCGCAAGGCGCTCGACGAATCGCGCGACATGTCGGCCCAAAACACCGGCATGGTCTTGTGCCTGGCGCTGAGCTACGGCGGCCGGCAGGAGATCGTGGATGCCGTGCGCGCGGTCTGTGGCCGCGTGCGCGCGGGAGAGCTGGAGCCCGAGGACATCACCGAGGAGGTGATCACAGCACACCTCTACCAGCCGAAGATGCCTCCCCCGGATCTCCTGATCCGCACCGCGGGCGAGATGCGCATCTCCAACTTCCTGCTGTGGCAGATGTCCTACACCGAGCTCGTCGTGACGCCGGTTTGCTGGCCCGGGTTCCGCGAGGATGAGCTGGACGATGCGCTGAGGGCCTACGCCAGCCGTGTGCGCACCTTCGGCGGGCTGGTGCCGCAAAGCTCCTGATGGCCACCCGGATTCTGATCGGGGCCCTGCTGTGCGCGTTGGTGACGGGGATCTTCCTGCTCGACCGGGACGTGCTCGAGCGACCCCTGTTGACCCGCACGGTCCTGCTGGTCATAGCGCTTGGCGTCGTGCAGGAGTTGGTGGCCATGGCCGGCCGCAAGCTGGACACGGGCCCCGGCCTGTTCTTGACCGGGGGCGTTGCGTTGACCGTGATCTACGTGCCGCACGTGCTCGGCGGCGTGGGCGTGCCCTTGCACATGATCGTCGTCGCGGCGTTGCTGGCGACCAGCATGCGGCTCTTGGCCATGGCGCCGCTGAAGACCGCCGCCGGTGCGTTTCCGGAAAGCGCGCTGATCGGCGGGGCGATCCTGTACGCCGGTGGGCTGCTCGCCTTCCTGGATCAGATCGCGGTGAACGTGAGCCTCGAGTCCGCGTACACGGTCGTGGTCATCTCCAAGCTGTGCGACGTGTTCGGCTACTTCGGCGGCACGTTGCTCGGGCGCAAGAAGATCGTCCCGGCCATCAGCCCCAACAAGACGTGGACGGGAACCATCCTCGGCATCCTGGCCTCCGGTGCGGCGGGCTACCTGCTCGTAGGACCGCTCGGCGGACCCAACATAGACATGCCGCAGACGCTCGGCGGCGTGATCGGCCTGCTGCTCGGCGCGGCCACGTTCCTGGGCGACCTGATCGCGTCGTCCTTCAAGCGCTGGGCCGGCGTGAAGGACTCCGCCTCCTTGATCAAGGAGTTCGGAGGGTTCCTGGACCTGGTGGACGGCGTGCTCTTCGCCGCCCCGGTCGCCTACATCGTGCTGTTGGGGACTTAGTCCGCAACACACGTTCTCGTTCTCGTGCTCGCAATCAACCGGTAGGAGAACGGTTGGGCGCACACATAGGTGCGCCCCTACAAGGGCTGGGTGCACATTCGGCATGCGAGCGGTGTTCGGACTCCCGTACCGTCCGCCACCCTTGTAGGGGCGGCCCTATGTGGCCGCCCTCCGGTGCGCATCACCTGTTGCGGACCTGAGCGT
>JAPUHK010000188.1 GCA_027297745.1 Planctomycetota bacterium
AAGACGATGAGCTGGGCTCGCTCGTCGCTGTTGCGCAGGCTCTCGATTCCGGGCTGACCGTTGAGGCCGAGGCGGAGGGAGTGGTGGAGAGCACGGATCCCCTCGCCATCATTGCGAGCGAGGTGGAGTTCGAGGTAGCACTCAGCGAGTAGAGCGGGTATGGGCCTTGGGGGTGGTCGCGGTCCTGTCCTCGACTAGCCGTCACGCCCAAGCGCGCGCGGCTGCCGGCCTGCCCGCCGTGGCGTCGTACGCATCTCGCTGAGCTTGTTTCGCCACCACCCGAGTCTGCCACTTGGCGGACGAACCTGTGTCGTCCGGCCCCTCGCCACAGGTGCGTCCAGTCAGCGACCGTTTGCAGGTGGCGGGACGGAGTATCGACGCGCCCCGATCAGAACTCTAGGATGCACCGCCGCCCTCGGCTCAGTACGGTCCGCGCGACGTTCCCACGAGGAAAACAATGAACGAGCCCGTGAAGCACGCTTCCCAGCAGACCCTTCGTCACGCCTATGACGAAGCGGCAGTCGGCCTGTGCTATTTCGATAGGGACCTGCGCTACAGGCACATCAACAGATGGCTGGCTCAGCTGAACGGTCTTCCGGTCGAGAAGCACCTGGGGCGAACAGTCCACGAAGTGATCCCGGATGTTGCGGCTGGAATCGCGGCCCAACTGCGTCAGGTGATGGAGACGAACACACCCATCATCGAAGGAATGGTCGAGGCGGAGACCCCGGCGGGACCGGGCGTGCGGACGTTCATGCACAATTATCTCCCTGTTGTCGCTGACAGTGGACAAGTCATCGGCGTGACCTGTCTCGTTCAGGACGTTACGGCGCGCAGGCAGGCGGAGGTCCGATTGAAGGCGAGAACAGCAGAGTTGGAGCAGGCCAACCGCGATCTGCAACTTGCCCTGGACAACATCGAAACGTTGGAGGGCCTGCGCGGCTTCAGCGGCCGGCTGATCAACGCGCAGGAGGCTGAGCGGCGCAAGATCGGCCGCGAGCTGCACGACGACCTGAGCCAGCGTATGGCGCTGCTGTCGATCCAGCTCGACCTGCTGGCACGCGATCATCCCGAGCTCGCTGACGCCGTCACGCCACCGCAGTCGACGGCCCTGGAAGTCGCGACGCGGATCCATGAGATCGCGCACGAGCTGCACCCGTCGCGTCTCAGGACGCTCGGCCTGGTCTCGACCCTCGGTTCGCTGTGCCGTGATCTGATCGGGTTCGACGTCTCTTACGAGGTGAGCCGGATGCCAAAACAGATCCCCGACGACGTTTCACTGTGCGTCTATCGCGTCGCGCAGGAAGCGCTGCGTAACGCGATGCGTCACAGCGACGCCGACGGGGCAGTGGTCACGCTGGATGGCATGCCCGGCGGCGTACGGCTCACGGTGCGCGACGAGGGGTGCGGCATCCCGCGGGCGAACACCGGCGGGCTGGGCCTGGTCAGCATGCAAGAGCGAGCCCGGCTGATCGAGGGAACGCTCTCGATTCGCTCAGCGCCCGACCAGGGCACGCAGGTGACCCTAGAGCTCCCGTATGGCCAAGAAACTCGTCCGGCCTGAGAAACCGCGCGCACTCGTGCCCCTTGGACTGGCAGTCGTTGCCGCGGTCGTGGCCTTGACGGTCTGGCCCGTTCCGGGTGGCACAAAGCCCGCACAGGTCGAGTTCGTCGGCCGGGCTTCATGCATCGAGTGCCATGCGGAGCAGAACGAGGCGTGGTCCGGGTCCCACCACGACCTCGCGATGGACGTCGCCAACGAGCAGACCGTGCTCGGCGATTTTGCGGACGCGACCTTCGAGCACTACGGCGTGACCTCGCGCTTCTTCAGGCAGGACGGCCGCTATCTTGTTCACACGGACGGGCCGGATGGAAAGCTGGCCGACTTCGAGATCAAGTACGTCTTCGGCGTCGAGCCGCTGCAGCAATACCTGATCGAGCTCGACCGCGGACGCCTGCAGACCCTGCAGATCTCGTGGGACACGCAGAGGAAACGCTGGTTTCACATCCACGATGAGCGGATCACGCACGACGATCCGCTGCACTGGACCGGTCTGCAGTTCAACTGGAACTTCATGTGCGCCGAGTGCCACTCCACGAACCAGCAGAAAAACTACGACGCGAAGACGCGCAGCTACACGACCGCCTGGTCCGAGATCGACGTGAGCTGCGAGGCGTGCCACGGCCCCTGCTCGAATCACCTGGAGTGGGCGCGGGAGCAGGGGCCTGATCCGGCCAAGGGGCTCTTGGTCTCGCTCAAGGGCAAGGCACAAGTAGAGGCTTGCGCACGCTGCCACTCGCGCCGCACGCTCGTCAGCGGCGACTACGAGCATGGCCAGCCGTTCCTGGACCATTACGCGCCCTCCCTGCTGGAGCGCCGGCTCTATCACTCCGACGGCCAGATCCTGGACGAGGTATACGTTTACGGCTCGTTCCTCCAGACCAAGAAGTCCAAGAGCGGCGTGCGCTGCACGCACTGCCACGATGCCCACACGGCGCGTCTGCGGCTGCCCGGGAACGCTCTCTGCCAGCAGTGCCACCAACCGACGCCGCCTGCCGAGTTCGACACCCTGACGGCCAGGCTCTACGACACCCCTGAGCACCACTTCCACAAGGAACCCATCCTGTGCGTCGATTGCCACATGCCGGCGCGCACGTACATGGTCGTGGACCCGCGCCGTGACCACAGCTTCCGGGTGCCCCGGCCGGACCTGACCGTGAAGCTGGGCACGCCGAACGCGTGCAGCCTGTGCCATGAGGACAAGAGCGCGCAGTGGGCGGTGGATGCCGTCGAGAAGTGGTATCCGCAAAGCGACAAGCGCGGGTATCACTTCGCACAAGCACTGGCCACGCGCAATCCGGACGCGCTCGCGCAATTGGCCGACGACAAGGAGCAGCCCGCCATCGCCCGCGCAACGGCGATCACGCTCCTACCCCGACCGCTGGCCGCAGCCCTCAAGGACAGCGATGCGCTGGTACGCATGGCGGCCGTCCGCGGCTTCTACGGGCGCGCGGATCCCGTGCTGCTCACGCCCCTGCTGAAAGATCCGGTGCGAGCCGTACGCGTCGAGGCGGCACGGGTTCTGGCCGGCGTCCGCGCTCTTCACGACAACGAGGCGTTTCGGGCAGCACTGGAGGAGTTCAAGCAGCGCCAGGAGGTGCAAGCCGAGCGACCCGAGGCGCACCTCAACCTCGGCGTCATGCACACCGACCTGGGAGATGCGCGTGCGGCGGAGCAGGCGTACCTGACCGCTCTGGATATCGATGACAGCTTCTTGCCGGTCCGCTTCAACCTCAGCAACCTCTACAACGCCCAGGGGCGCAACACCGATGCGGAGGCACAGTTGCGGGCGATCCTGAAACGTGCCCCTGACGACGGCGAGGCCTGCTACTCACTCGGGCTGCTGCTGGCCGAGATGCGGCGTCCCGACGAGGCCGCGCGCTACCTGCAACTGGCGGTCGACCGGCTGCCCGGCCGCGCCAGGGTTCTTTACAACTACGGCCTGCTCCTCCAGCAACTCCGCAGGCTCGAGGAAGCGGAGGCGGCGTTGCTGGAAGCGGTGCGGCTCACGCCGCGTGACAGGGACGCACTGAACGCCCTGGTCATTCTCTGCATGCAGCAGGGCCAATGGAAGCGTGCTCTCCCGTATGCGGAGAGGCTCTCAAAGCTCGCGCCTCGAGCTGCGGACGCGCGAAGGATGCTGCAGCGCATCCGCATGGAGCTTGCCAGATAGGCCGACACGGCCCGGTCCGGCGC
>JAPUHK010000189.1 GCA_027297745.1 Planctomycetota bacterium
ATCGTCGTCCTCGCCGCCTCTGCGCTCCAGACGCACGCCCAGCGGAGGATCCTGCATCGTGATGCCGCTGTAGGCGTCGGCGATGTAGCTACCCGCCGGTCCTATCAGCTCGTAGGTGACCGTGTCCTCCTCGGCGCCCTCCGGCGCGATCACGGTGATCGTGACCTGCAGCGCGTAATTGCCCTCCGGCGGCAGCGCGATCGTCTTGCGCACGCGCCAGCCGCTGGGCGCCGCCAGCTCGTACACGGCCCACGTGGCGCCGCTGTCGGTCAGCGTCCAAAGCGCCTCCTCGGTGGCCTGCAGTCCCGGGAAGCGCTCCCGGTCCTGGATGATGAGCGTCAGGCTGCGAAGACCCCGCGGCACGCCCCCGCGCAGGATCGGAATCCACGTGTCGGGACCCGGCTCCTGGTTCGGACGCTGCGTGAACCCCTTGAGCGTGGCATCGAGGATCGCGGCGCCGCGGTCCGTGAGGCGCACGATCAGGGTGCCGTTTTCGAGCGTGTGCGTGGAGGACGGCTGGAACTCCGACCGGTCGCGCAGCGTCGGCTCCTTGACCAGCATCTCCTCGCGCGTGGACCAGCGCAGCTCGTATTCCCAGCGGCTCGGGGCGTTCGGCTTGCACGGCAGCGTCAACCAGCCCTCGATCTCGTTCTGCAGGCGGTCGCTGCGCTGCGTGCGGTACGCCTCCAGCGTCAGTGTCAGCGGGCCCTCCAGGCCCTGGACCTCGATCGCACTGCTCGGGCCCAACAGCCCGATGCGCGCGGCCTTCTGCCCGGCCCGGAGGTCGCGCGTCGAGCCGATGGGCAGCGGGTCGCCCAGGAGGCGCGCGGCGGCTTGCCTGCGCTCGAGGCTCAGGAACGAGATCAGCTCCGTACCGCCCCCGAAGGCGGTGATCGCCCCGCCCGGGTTGCCGCCGTCCTCCTCGCCGGGGCTCAAGCCGGAAAGCACGGTGAACGTCGCCGCCTCGGGGCCGCCCTCACCGCGGGTGATCACGAGCGAGATGCGCAGTCCCCGGCGGTCGTCGGCCACGCGAATATGCTTCTGGATGATGGTGCCGTCTTCGCCCTCCCATACGAAGTCGACGCCGCCCTCGCCATCTTGCCCTTTCCATCCTCCGCGCATCGGCAAGACCACGCCACCGCTCAACAGCCGCACGCGCAGCATGCGCCGCCACGGCGGCACCGGCGCGAGGATCAGCTCATCGCCTTGCGTGAGCGAAACGACGTTGCCGTCGGCGTCCAACCACAGGCTGATGTTGCCGTCCCGGTACTCCGAGCCTTCATCGCCCAGCGGCACTCGCTCGATGCTGACCGCCGAAGGCAGCTGCGGCGGCTTCTGACACCCCCTCATGAGCATGAAAACGCCCAGGAGGATCATGATCCAAAGCAAGATACGCGGCATGAAGTGGAGCGCTCAGCGCCCGACGGCCAGGCGGTCGGCGAGGTAGTTGGGGAGGCGCTCCTCCTTGATGATCTTTTCCATCGTCGCCTTGAAATCATAGTCGAGGCGGTGGAAGCGAACAGTGGCGCCGTCGAACGTGACGTACGAGGCGCGCGGATCCCCGTCCCGCGGCTGGCCGACCGCGCCGGTGTTGATGAGTGCCTTGCGTCCTTCCTCCAGCTTGTACTCGCCGCCGATCGTCTTGGGATCGATGTAGCGTAGCTCCTGCGTGTAAATCCCCGGGATGTGGCTGTGTCCGATAAAGCAGACCCGCTCGAAATGCGTGAAGATCTCCTCGAGCTTCTCGCGGTCCTTCTGCGTGTCGTCCGGCGTCACATATTCCTTCGTGGGGTCGCGCGGCGAGGCGTGCACGAACATGGCCTCGTCCGTGACGATCATCTGCTCCATGACCCCGAGGAAGTTCCACAGGTCGTAGTTTTCCTCCTTGGGACAGTCGGAGCGGTTGAGCTGGTCGCGCGTCCAGTCGATTGCCTCACGCGCCTTGGGGTTGAAGTCCTCGCCGTAGTAGAGGACCGCTTCCTCGTGGTTGCCCATGGTGACGGCCTTGCAATCCATGAGCTCGAGCAGGCACTCGCGCGGGTTGGGTCCGTACCCGATGATGTCGCCGAGACAGACGATGTCCTTGATGCCACGCCTCTTGATGTCTGCGAGCACTACAGTCAGCGCCTCGATGTTGGCGTGAATGTCCGAGATGATGGCGATCTGCACGGAAAGGGCGGCCCCTGTTGCGCCGCTTCCTTGGAAACGGCGAGCGTTAGAGTATGGGAACCGTACCAGGGGCAGTCAAGGAGTGCGCCCGGCCTCCCGGCTCTGGTTTGACACCCCAGGGGTAGCGTGCTAGCGTCCCGCGGTGCCTCGATCTTGTGGTTTTGAGCGCAGCGGCCCATGAACTGTCCCTTCTGCAAAGAGGACCGCGACCGGGTTGTGGATTCCAGGGCCAGCGCGGATGGCTTTGCCATCCGCCGGCGCCGGGAGTGCTTGGCCTGCGGGCGGCGCTACACGACCTACGAGCGCATCGAGGAGTCCCCGATGCGCGTGATCAAGAAGGACGGTGCCCGCGAGCCCTTCGAGCGCCGCAAGGTCCTCGCAGGGCTGATGAAGGCCGCCGAAAAACGTCCGGTGTCGATCGATACGCTGGATGAGGTGGTCGGCCGGCTCGAGCGCCTGATGACGGAGCAGTTCGACCGGGAGGTCACGAGCGAGGTGATCGGCGGAATGGTCATGGACGAGCTCAAGAAGCTGGACCAGGTGGCCTACGTGCGCTTCGCCTCCGTCTACCGCGACTTCAAGGATGTCGAGGAGTTCCTCGACGAGATCCGCCCGATGCTCAAGAAGGGCCGCAAGAAGAGCCGGTGATCGGACGGCTCTCGAAGGTCCGCAAGCGCGACGGCCGGCTGGTCGATTTCGACGAGTCGAAGATCGCCGACGCCGTCTACAAGGCGGCCTGTGCGATGGGTGGCGACGACCGTTTCTTGGCGGAGGAGCTGGCCGGCGTCGTGACCCTGTTCCTGGAGAAGCGCTTCGGCGGCGGCGTGCCGGGGATCGAGCAGGTCCAGGACATGGTCGAGAAGGTGTTGATCGAGACCGGCCACGCGCGCACCGCCAAGGCCTACATCCTCTACCGCGACAAGCGCGGGCGCGTGCGCGCGGCGATCGCCGTGCGGTCCGCCGGTACGGGGGTCGGCGTGAGGGGGCCGCTGGTCGGCAACGCTACGAAAGCGCTCCTGACTCCGTGGACCAAGAGCCGCATCACCGACGCGCTGGTGCGCGAGGCGGACCTGGACGAACGCAAGGCCACCGACGTCGCCGCCGCCGTGGAGGGAGTCGTGCTGGCCGCGTACCGGCGCGGGACGACGCGCATCTCGACTTCCACGATCCGCGCGCTGGTAGAGGCCAAGCTGTTCGAGCTCGGGTACTCGGATCGAGTAGCGCGCCAGTCGCTGGTGGGTTTGCCGCGCTACGACGTGGACCGCCTGCTGCGCGGCGGCAGCGGGGCCCCCGGCGCGCGCCCGGAGGGGCCGCGCGACGTGCGCGGGTTCGTGGCGGACGCGGCTTTGACGCAGTACGCCATGGAAGAGGTGTACAGCGGCGAAGTGGTCGAGGCGCACCTCGACGCGCGCATCCACATCCTGGACGCGGGCGCGCTCAGCGAATGGGCCGGCGCGGCGGCCGTCGCCCCGCCGTCGCCCAGCGCGGACAGCTGGATCGACTCCACGGTGCACCTGGTAGGCCGGCTGTCCGAGATCACGCTGCGACAGGTGCATCTCGGCGGACTTGCGGAACGGTCCCAGGAGTGGGTCGGTGCGGCGGGACAGCTGCCGCCGGTGGAGGCGGCGCACCGCCTGCTACGCCACCCGGGGCTGCGCAGCCTCGACCGGCGCGGCGGGCGCTTCGGCGTGAGCCTGGAGGTCCCCGGCGGCGTCGCGCACGGGGGTCCCGAGAGCCTCGGCGCCGCGCTTCTGCGCGAGCAGCGAGCCCGCTTCCGCGAGAGCGGTCCCGAGCACCTGCCGCAGATCGTGGTGCACGTGGCGGCCGCGGAGTTGGCGGATGACGTTACGCGCGCCGCGCTTCTGCCCGCGTTGGCGGCCGCCGCCGAGACCGGACGTGTGAGCTTCGTACCGGCCGGCAAGGCGGGCGCGCCGCTGCACACGCCCTGGTTCAGCTTCAGCAGCGCCGACGCCGCCGAGGAGCGCACGGAGCCGGGCGTCGCGGCCGGGGTGTGCGGGGCCGTGGCCGTCAACGTCGGCGCCCTGGCCGGGTCATTGACCAGCGCCCGCGAAGAGGTCCTGCTGGAGGGGTTGGAGTCAGGCCTGGAGCTGGCCATCAAGGCGCTCAGACAGAAGCGCGCCTTCATGGCCGCGCAGGCCTCGGGGCCCTCGTCACCGCTCTACAGGATCTGCTCGGGCGCGCGTCCGCTCCTGGCCGGGAGCCGTGGATGGGACCTGATCCACCTGGTGGGCGTACGGTGTGCGGCCGAGCTGTGCGCCGGGTCTGCCGGCCCTGAAGAGGTGGCCCGCATGGCCGGACGTCTGCGCTCCTATGCTGCCGTGTGGGCCGCAGAGGAGGGGGCGCGTGTGCGGCTGCGCGTGCGCATGGCGCCCGACCCCGCCGGAGAGGCGTCGGGACGCTTTTGGGAGGCCGACCGCGAGCGCTACTCCAGCGTCGCGGACGGACGCGATGGCTATGCGGACCGCGTACCGCACAGCCTCCCGGCGGCGGGTCTGGGCGGCGCAGCCGAGGCGCTCCTGGAGCCTGCGAGTCGCGCTTTGGAACTGCGCTTCCCGCGGGACGAGGCGCCGCCGCCGCCGGCCCTGTACGATGCGTTGCTCGCGTGCGCGCGGGACCCCCAGATTTGTGCATTTCGTCCGGTTCCATGGCCGGACCGCAGGGTCTTGCGGCCGATCTAAGTACCTTAAGACCCTCTGCACGACGGACCGTGAAACTCAAGAAACTCATCCTGCAAGGCTTCAAGAGCTTCGCCGACCGGACGGAGTTCGAGATCCCCGACGGCATCACCGTCATCGTGGGGCCCAACGGCTGCGGCAAGTCCAACCTGGTCGACGCGGTCAAGTGGGTGATGGGCGACCAGCGGCCCAGCAGCCTGCGCGCCAAGGAGATGCAGGACGTCATCTTCTCGGGCACCGACTCGCGCCGCGGGATGGGTTTCGCCGAGGTCTCGCTCGTTCTCGACAACCCGGACCGCGAGCTGCCCATCGATTACGAGGAGGTGGTCCTGACCCGGCGCCTCTACAGGTCCGGCGAGAGCGAGTACCAGATCAACGGCAACAGCGTGCGCCTACGGGACGTGCGCGAGTTGATGATGGACGCCGGTGGGGGGCTCGGCTCCTTCAGCGTCATCGAGCAGGGCAACATCGACTTCCTGCTGCGGGCCGACCCGCAGGAGCGCCGCGTGATCTTCGAGGAGGCGGCCGGCATCGCCAAGTACCGGGCGCGGCGGCGCGAGGCGGCCCGCAAACGGGAGCGCACCGCCGAGAACCTCGAGCGCCTGCGCGGCCTGATCTCCGAGACCGAGACGCGCGAGCGCAGCTTGAAGATCCAGGCGGGCAAGGCGCGCCGCTACCGCGAGTTCACGGACGAGCTCAAGCGCAAGCGCGTAACCGGCGCGCTGGCGCGCTACGCCGAGCTCGCGCGCCGGCGCGACACCGCCGACGAGGAGTTGCAAGCCATCGCGCGCGCCGAGAAGGAAGCGCGCGCGCAGCTCGAGCAAGCCATGCGCGCGACCGAGGACGAGCGCCGCCGCCTGGACGCGCTGCGCCGTGCGGTCGCCGAACGGGAGGCGGAGATCGCCGGTTTGATGGGCGAGGAGAGTGCCGCCGAGGAGAAGCGGGCGGCGCGCTTGCGCGAGGCCGACGAGCTGGCCCTGCGCGCCGATCGCGCGGCGGGCGAAGCCGAAGAGGTGCACGCGCGTTCCGCGGCCTCACGCAGCGATCTGGAGGAAGCGTCGGGCGCGCTTGCGCGCGCCGAAAGGGAACGCGACGGCGTCAACGAGGCATTGCGCTCCGCGGAGCAGAACCTCGCCGTGCTCGGCGAGCGGGCACGGGAGCTCACGGAACAGCTGGAAGAGCTGGACCGCCGGCGCGCGCAATCGCTGTCGGAGGAGACCGCGGCGCGCAACGAGGAGATCACGTACGAGGCCGAGCAGCGCTCGTTGCAGTCGCGCCTGGACCGCCTCGGCGAAAAGGAAATCTCCAGCCAGAGGGCGCTTGCGGAGGCAAAAGCTGCGCGCGACGAGGCGCGCCTGCGCTTGCGCAAGACCGAGGAGGAGCTGCGCTCGCTCGAGGCGCGGCACACGGCCGCCGAGGAAGAGGTGCGCGACGCGCACGACCAGAAGGACGCCGCGCGCGAATCCGCCGCCGCCGCCACGCAGCTGACCGCGGCACTGGATGCGCGTCGCGAGGTGCTCACGCGCCTCGTGGCCGAGGGCGAGGGGCTCGGCCCCGGTGCCCGCGCCCTGCTGGCCGCGGCGCGGGCCGGCGCGCTGAAGGGCGTGAGAGGCCTGGTTGCCGACCTCGTGGGCGACGCCGGCGAGCAGGCCCTGACGCTCGACCAGGCGCTCGGCGACCTGGCGGGCGCCGTGGTCGTGGAGACCGTCGACGACGCCCGCAACGCGCTGCGCTGGCTGCAGGAGGGCCGGCGCGGCCGTGCGCGGATCTTGCCGCTGGACCGCGTGCCCGTGCCGTCCACGCGCGACCTGCCGCTGCCGCTGGACGGCCTGGAGCCCGAGGCGCGGCGCATCGTGGGCGCGCTCTTGCGTGGGACGACCGTCGTCGACACGCTGCAGGACGCGTTGGCGCTGGAGCAGGAGCCCGGCCGCCGCGTCGTTGCGCGCTCGGGCGAAGTGGTCGAAGCCTGCGGCGCGCTGATTGGCGGCTCCGGCGAGGCCGGCGCCGGTCACCTGCAGCGCCGTGCGGAGATCGCCGAGCTGCAGAGCCGGCTCAGCACCGTCCGCCGCGGCGAGGCGGAGGCGGCCCAGCGGCTCGAAGAAGCGCGCAAGAACACCGACCGCTGGCAGGAGACCCTGGCCCGCTTGGGGCCGGAGCTGCAGCAGGCGCGCAAGCGCCTGCAGGACGAGGGTGCGCGCTGCGCCGCGGCCGACCAGGAGGCCGCCGCGCGCAGCGAGGACGTCGCGCTCGAGAGGGCGGAACGGGAAGAGCTCCAAGGATTACTCGATCAGTGCCGCCGGAAGGTGGCACAGGCATGCGCAGCCCGTGCGCAGGTCTCCACCGGGCGCGATACGCTCGAGCGGGAGCGCGAAGCGCTGCGCCGGGGGCTGGAGCAAGCCGAGCGCGCCCGCGACGAAGCCGCCTCCGCCCGCATCGAGGTGCGCGTGGAGGCCGTCCGCTGGATCGAGAAGGCGCGCGCCGTCGGGCAGCGCTGCGCCGCTTTGGAGGAGACCATCGGGGTGGCCGAGCGGGAGGCCGAGTTGCGCCACGCGGAGGAGCAGGAATGCCGCCGCCGGCGTGAGGAGTGTCTCGAAGAGGCCGCCACCCTTGAGCGGCAGAGCGTCGAGCGCAAGGAGGCGCTCCGGCGCCACGGTGCGGAGCAGGATGCGCGGCGCCGGGCAGCCGACGAGCTGCAGGCGGCACTCGAGCGCGGCAGCGGCGAGATGGAGCAGCTGCGCCGCGCGCACGAGCGCCACCGGGAGGAGCTGGAGACCCACCGCCTGCGCGAGAGCGAGTACCGGCTCAAGACCGAGGCGCTGCTCTCCCAGGTGCGTCAGGAGTACGGGCTGGACCTCGCTCAGCTGCGCGGTGAGGACGAGTCGCCCGAAGAGCAGGACCCCGAGCAACTCGAGGCGGAGATCCAGGAGCTGCGCCAGGCACTGGAGAAGCTCGGCAACGTGAACCACGCCGCGCTCGAGGAGCTCGGCGCGGTTCAGGAGCGTCTGCAGTTCCTGCGCGACCAGGAGGCCGACCTGGTGGTGGCCGACCGCCAGCTCCAGCAGACCATCGACCGCATCGACGCCATCTGCCGCGATGACTTCACGAAGACCTTCGAAACCGTGCGCCAGAACTTCAGGGAGGTCTTCCGCAAGCTGTTCGGCGGCGGCCGCGCCGAGATCATGCTGCAGGACCCGGAGGACGTGCTCAACAGCGGCGTCGAGATCATAGTGCGCCCACCGGGCAAGGAGCTGCGCAACATGGCGCTTCTGAGTGGCGGTGAGAAGTCCATGACCACGGTCGCGCTGCTGTTCGCCATCTATCAGGCGCGCCCCACGCCGTTTTGCGTGCTGGACGAGATCGACGCCGCGCTGGACGAGTCGAACACCGTACGCATGTGCGCGATGCTCAAGGAATACGCGGACACGGGGCAGTTCCTCATCATCACGCACGCGCGGCCCACGATGACCGTCGCCGACACGCTATACGGCGTGACCATGCCCGAGGCGGGGGTGAGCCGCCGCGTCGCCGTGCGCTTCGCGGACATCGAAGCCGGTCGCGTCATCGGGCTGAACTGATCGGTCGGCGTTCCGGCTTCCCGCCGGACCCGCACGGTTCGTTGCTACACGATCGCGAGCATGCCGCGCAGCAGCAGGTTCGCATAGACGGCGGCGACCAGGTCGTCCACCGTGATGCCCCAGCCGCCCGGCAGGCGCTCCAGCCGCCCTGCGGGCCAGGGCTTGACGATGTCCGTCAAGCGGAACAGGAAGAACGCAGCCACGAACACCAGCGCCGGCCGGTCGTGGATGGGCTGACCGAGTAGCGTCAGCCACGCGCCGGCAACCTCGTCGATCACGAACTCCCCCGGATCCTTCTTGCCGCGCGCGCGCTCGGCCGCGGGTCCCAGGGCTACGCTCAGCGCGGTTGTCGCAAGGATCCCGGCTGCCAGAGCGGCGTGTGCTTGGCCGACGGGGAGCAGGAGCACCAACCCCGCTACGGCCAGAGCCCCCGCTGTCCCGGCGGTGCCGGGTGCGACCGGGCTGAATCCGCAGCCGAACCAGGTCCACAACAGCCTCTTGACCGTCATGCCGCCGGGCGGTCGCCGCCCTCCTCGACCAACAGGCCGTCGGCGTCCGGCTCGAACGGCTGCAACTGTCCGCCTGCCGTCACGACGGCTTGCTCGACCGCCGCGCGCCGGTCCGGCTCGATGAGAATCGCGAGGCAGCCGCCGCCCCCCGCTCCGCAGATCTTGGCGCCCGTGGCGCCCGCCGCGCGCGCCGCAGCCTCAATGCGCTCGATCTGCGGCGTGGACACCTCCGGCGCGAGCCGGCGCCGTTCCTTCCACTCGCGGTCCAGCGCTTGCGCAACGCCGGCCATGTCCCCGGCGCGCACGGCGTCGCGCATCTGCGCCGCCGCGCCGGCGATCTGCTCGAGCGCATCGCGTACCTGTGCGTCGCGGTCGATGAAACGTCGCACGACCTCCCAGTTAGTAAGGCCGCTGTGGTGGGGGACGCCGGTGTCGACCAGCAGTAGCCGCCCCCGGAACAGCTCGTGCCCGCCGGGGACCGGCTCCACCTCGATGCGGGCGGGCGTGGCCGTGATCACGTTGACCCCGCCGTGCAGCGCCGGCACGTAGTCCTGGTAGCCCGTTGGGGTCTGCAGCACCGAGGTCTCGACGTTTTGAACGCCGGTGCGCAGCTGCTCGGGAGTCCATGCGCGGCGGTGCAGGGCCGCCAGCGCCCCGGCGCAGGCAATCGCGAGGGCACTGGAACCTCCCAGGCCGGAGCCCTGCGGAACCTCGGAGCGGAGCGTCAGGCTGAGCCCCTCGCCGGGACCCAGCCACTCCACCAGCCGTGTGGCCAGCGGCAGCCGGTCGTGCCGCAAATCGGCCGCATCGAGCACGATGCGCTGCCCCTGGTCCTCGGACACGATCTCCACCTTCCCGTCGTAGCGTGCCACGACGTAGGCGTGGGCGCGCAGCGAAAGCGCCAGATTCACGGTCACGGCGGGAGCCTCGAGCAGGTGGCAGAGGGGCCAGATGTCGAGGGTGCCACCCGCCAGGTCGACACGGCACGGGGCAGAAGCCTGAATGGGCATCACAAAGGTCGCTGGGGCGTGCATACTGCCTGGATGCCCCACAGCCCGCACTATAAGCCGCTGATTGGTGTGACCGCACGCACGATCACGAGGAGGGCAGCGCTGAAGGAGCGGCCCTGGGATGCCGTCCCCCGCAGCTACATGGTCTGCGTGGCGCAAGAGGGCGCCCACCCGATCATCCTTCCCGTTTCCATGCCGGCCGCCGCGGCCGCCGCCTACATCGAGCCGCTGGACGGCCTGTTGCTCACCGGGGGCGCCGACATCCATCCGCGCTTTTTCGGCCAGCAGCCCCACCCGTCGACGCTGGTCGATGACGAGCGGGACGCCTTCGAGCTCGAGCTCACGCGCGTGGCCTGGGAGCGCAACCTGCCCATCCTGGCCATCTGCCGTGGCATCCAGATCCTCAACGTGGCGCTCGGCGGTGAACTGCATCAGGACGTTCCCAGCCAGGTGCAGGGGGCCGTCGACCACGAGCAGAAGGGGGACGGGGACGGCACGTGGCACACGGTTGAAGTGGAGCCTGGCTCACGCCTGGCGGAGATCCTGGGTACGGAGCGCCTCGAGGTGAACTCCTTTCACCACCAGGCCTGCCGGGACCTGCCCCCCGAGCTCCAGGCCACCGCCCGCACGCCGGACGGCGTGATCGAGGCGCTCGAAGACCCCAGCCGGGCCTTCTGCGTGGGGGTCCAGTGGCACACGGAGGTTACCGCCCACGTGGGGGACGCCCCCTCGAAAGCCTTGTTCCAGGCCTTCGTGGCGGCCGTAAGAAAGAGCAGCGGGGCGGCGTCTAAGCTCCCGCGCCCGGCGCCCTCCGCGTAATAGCGCCAAAACCGAGCAGTAGCGGCCAGAACCGCGTAATAGCGTCAGAACCCTCAGCCCAATCGCGCCATAATAAGAAGGGGGGCCTCCCCCCACCCGGTTCCGCATCATGAAACGGCATTCCACCCCGCTGTTGATCGTCGGCTTCCTGCTCGGCGCCGGGGCCACCTGCGTCCTGCTGTTCGGGCTGCTGGGGCCCGAGGAGGGCGGGCCGGTGCGGACGAGCCCCAACGATCCGCGCCTGGCGAACGGGACCCTGGGCGGGACCCCCGCGCGCCCCGGCGGACGCACAGCGCCCAAGGTCTACCCGACCCGCCAGGGCGGAGGCACGAACACGCAATCCGGCCGGCCCGGCAGTGGGAGGAGTCTGGTCCGCTCGCGCACGCCCCACGACGGGCCGAGCGGCCCGAAGCTTCTGGAGGAGCGCGCGCTCCGCATCATCGCGATCCTGGACGCCTTCCCCGAAACCAAGGACGCCACCACACGGCAGAAGCTGGGGATGGAGCTGGCGCGGCTCGTGCGCGCCCAAGGGAAGAACGTCGACCCCGCGGTCAAGGAACACCTGTTCCGGATGCTGGTCGACGACGAGCGCTACGAGTGGAAGCAGTTGGCCGGCAAGACGCTGGGCGCGCTCGTAGGGGACGCGGAAACAGCCCAGAAGTTGCTCGAGTTCTACAAGACGGCCCCGGACCGGCGCACCCGGCATGCGATTCACATTGCGCTGCGTGGCATCCGGGCGCCCGAGATCATCGGCGATCTGTTGGCCTCGATCAACGCCGGCGACGAGGAGGAGTTCAACATCGTGAAAACGATCGGCGCGATCGGCGACGAGAACTCGCGCAAGGCCCTGCTCGACAAGCTGCCGGACGTCGTGCGCCCCGAGACGCGGCGCGAGATCGAACGGGTCCTGGCGCTGAGGGCGGACCCGGAGCTGATCAAGCAGATCAAGAAAGAGCTCCCCGACGCCGAGGCCGGCGAACGCCTGAGCTACGTGCGCATCCTGGGCCGCACGCGGGACCCAGAGCACGGCAAGGCCATCCGCGAGCTGCTGCAGGACGAGACCGACGAGCGTGTGACCCGCGAGGCCCTGAAATCCCTGGGGCTGATCGGAGACAAGAAGTCCGTGGAGCTGCTGCTGACCTACATGAAGCGCGAGGACGGTCTTGCACCCCGGGCCCAGCGTGCGTTTCAACAGGTACGAAACGTGGGAGCCATCGAGCAAGTGGCAGACAGTTGGGACACGCTGGGTCAGCGCGGCCGCAACGCCGTGATGTACGCTGCGGGCCGGGTCACGCTGACGAAGCCCGTCGCCGAGCTGGCCGAGCGGGCGCTGCAGGACTCCGAGTGGCGCGTGCGCTCCAGCGCCGCCCGGGCGCTCGGGCGCCGCGGCCGCGAGGAGAGCATCGACCTCCTGACCAACTACATGTACCGCCACAAGGCGCAGCGGGAGCAGACACCGGCGCTGAACGCGCTCTACAAGATCGAGACCCGCAGGGCGGCGCAGGAGGCCCTTCGCAACCTGGACAATCTGCGCAAGCCCGCGCGCGAGGCCCAGTGCAAGCGCTTCGAGCGCCAGCTGGAGATGTTGGAGAGGCGGCCGCAGAACCGCCGGTGATGCGCTCGCTCGGATGCGTCGTACTCCTCGTGCTGTCGGCCGCCCCGGCCGCGGCGGGCATGGCGGAGCAGATCCAGCGCGCGCTGCGCAAAGAGGATCATCAGCAGCGCCTGGCCGGCCTCGAGCTGGCCAAGAGCGGGCTAGGGCAGGCCGACAAACGAGAGCGCAACCGGGCCGCGTCCAAGCTCGGCCGTGCGCTGAAGAGCGAGGTGCACCCGGACGTCAAGCGCGGGCTCATGGACTTCCTGTTGGCGCTGCGCACCGAGCGCGCCCTGGACCGCTTGATCCTGGCCGCGCTGGATCCCGACCCCGAGATGCAGAGGTACCTCAGGGAGTTGATCCGCGACCGCGCCGACCCTGCGTTTTTCCGCGCCGTGCGGCGGGCCCTGAAGGAGGACGCGAGCTGGCGCTTCCGCGTGGCCATGGTGCAGTTGCTCCTCTCGGGGGCGCGTGAGCGCGGGCGCCAGCCGCTGGTGGCGGCGCTCGGGGACGAGCATCCCGCGGTGGCAGCCGCCGCGGCGGAGGCGCTCGAGCGCATGACCGGCCAGGCGCACGGCCTCGACGCCGCGGCCTGGCGCAAGTACTTCGGCTCGCTCGAGGCCCCGGAACCGGTCGCGCCGCACGAGTCGCGCACGACCGACCAGGGAGTGCGCAAGGTGACGCTGTACGAGGGTCCCATCCGCGGGCTCGTTCCGACGCTGTACACGATCCCCATCCGCAGCAAGCTGGTGTTGTTCGTGGTCGACATGTCGAGCAGCTTGCGTTCCGGATCGCGCACGGTGCACTTCGACGAGCTCAAGCGGGCGTTGTTCCTGCTACCGTCGGACGTGCGCTTCAACGTGCTCGTATTCGACCAGCGGCTGTTCTTCTTCGGGCGTGCCAAGGGGCTCGTGGCCGCCACCCCTGCGGCCAAGGCGGAGGTGCAGCGCTGGCTGGACGGGCTCCCGGCCGGGCAGCACACCGACCTCAACCGTTCCATGGCGAGCGGGCTGGCCATGCTGCGCGAGGCGCTCGAGCAGAACCCGAAGTCCGAGGCGGAGTTGTTCGTGCTGACCGACGGCCGCGAGACCGTGAAGACCATGCCCTTCGCCGCCGTGCGCTCTCAATTCGACCGGTTGCCGAAGAAGCGCTGCCTCATCCATGTGGTGCAACTCGGCAAGCACGGCACGTCCCTGCTGCAGCAACTGGCCTCCTCGACGGGGGGGCGCTACCACGAGACCAGGGCGAAGTAGCCGGCCGCCGGGAATCGGTGGCCGGGATTGTGGGCCCCGTCCGATAAACCTCATATAGGTGACCTCTGTGCACCAATGGGGACCGTACGCCCTCCGGAAGCGACAAGCGGGCTGGAACGCCCGTGGTACAGGCCGTGTTCCGGGGTACCATGGAGGAAACGCCCTTGTGGCACGCGATGTGCGCAGACAAATGCCGCGAGTTGCAAGCGCAGGAGCGCAGGACGCGTTCCTCTGTTCTATGTCACGACTGGCGTTCGGGAGGAGTCTCGGGGCCGGGGTGGGTGCGACGGCATCGGCCCCGGCCCCGAGGCTTTTTTCGTGCGCTGATGGAGACCGGCCATGCTCAAGAAGACCGAACTGCTCGACGCGATCAAGACCACGCACGACCCCGAGGGGTTTCGTGAGCTGAACTGGACGGGAACGTTCGGCGAGTACGTCGACATCGTGCTGCGCCAGCCGGACGTGATCCGCAGTGCGCACCAGCGCATCTACGACATGATCGTCAGCTTCGGAGCGGAGGAGATCGAGCTGGTCAAGGAGAAGATCATCCGCTACCCGTTCTTCTCCGACGTGCTGGGGGGAGGCCGCGACGCCATCTTCGGATTGGAGAATCCGCTGGCGACGCTGGTGGCGCACTTCAAGTCCGCCGCCTACGGCTACGGCACGGAGCGGCGCGTGCTGCTGCTGCACGGCCCCGTCGGTTCGAGCAAGTCGACGATCGCGCGTCTGTTGAAGCGCGGCCTCGAGGCTTACAGCCGCCAACCCGAAGGCGCGTTGTACTCCTTCTCCTGGAGGGTCGAGGAGAGCGGCAAGGAGGCCCTGGTGCCCTCGCCGATGAACCAGGACCCCCTGATGCTGCTGCCGCAGTAGGCGCGACAGCAGGTCCTCGAGCGCTTGAACGCCGAGCGCAAGGACATGTACAAGTTGCGGCTCGACGGCGATCCGGATCCGGTCAGCCGCCACTACATCAGCGCGCTCATGCAGCGCTACGACGGCGACTTCAGCAAGGTACTGGACCACGTCCAGGTGCGGCGCATCGTGCTCAGCGAGCGGGACCGCGTGGGCATCGGTACGTTTCAGCCCAAGGACGAGAAGAACCAGGACTCGACCGAGCTGACCGGCGACATCAACTACCGCAAGCTGGCGGAGTTCGGCAGCGAGTCGGACCCGCGCGCCTTCAATTTCGACGGCGAGTTCAACGTCGCCAACCGCGGGCTGATCGAGTTCATCGAGGTGCTCAAGCTGGACGTCGCCTTCCTGTACGAGCTGCTCGGCGCCTCGCAGGAGAACACGATCAAGCCGAAGCGCTTCGCGCAGACCTCGATCGACGAGGTGATCCTCGGGCACACGAACGAGCCCGAGTACCGCAAGCTGCAGAACAACGAGCTGATGGAGGCCTTCCGCGACCGCACGGTCAAGATCGACATCCCCTACAACGTGCGGCTCAACAACGAGATCAACATCTACGAGAAGGACTTCACGCAGGACAAGCTCGGCAAGCACATCGCCCCGCACACGGTGGAGGTGGCCTCCATGTGGGCGGTGTTGACGCGCCTCACGGAGCCCCGCAAGGGCGACCTGACGCTGATCCAGAAGCTCAAGCTCTATAACGGCAAGACGCTGCCCGGCTACACCGAGGAGAACGTCAAGGAACTGCGCGAGGAGAACCCGCGCGAAGGCATGGACGGCATCTCGCCGCGCTACGTTCAGGACAAGATCTCGAACGCGCTCGTGCGCGAGTACTCCGCCACGTGCGTCAACCCCTTCATGGTGCTCAAGGAGCTGGAGGACGGGCTCGACCACCACTCCCTGATCACCTCGGATGACACGCGCAAGCGCTACCGCGACCTGCTGGCCGTGGTCAAGGAGGAGTACGCGGAGATCGTGAAGAACGAGGTTCAGCGCGCGATCTCGGCGGACGAGGAGCAGATCAGCCGGCTGTGCTCGAACTACATCGACAACGTGAAGGCCTACACTCAGAAGGAGAAGGTGCGCAACGCCTACACGGGGGAGGAGGAAGAGGCCGACGAGCGGCTGATGCGCTCGGTCGAGGAGAAGATCGAGATTCCGGACAGCCGCAAGGACGACTTCCGCCGCGAGATCATGAACTACATCGGCGCGCTGGCGGTCGAGGGGCGGCAGTTCGACTACCGCGCGAACCCGCGTCTCGAACGTGCCCTGGAGCTGAAGCTGTTCGAGGACCAGAAGGACTCGATCAAGCTGACCAGCCTGGTGACCGCCGTCGTGGACCGCGAGACCCAGGAGAAGATCGACATCATCAAGGCGCGCCTGATCAAGAACTACGGCTACAACGAGGAGTCCGCGACGGACGCGCTGAACTTCGTCTCGTCGATCTTTGCGCGCGGCGACGTAAAGGCCGAGTCCAAGGAGTGAGAAGTTGGTCGAGCGGATCCGTCTGGACCACACGCGCTTCAAGCAGATCGTGCACGGCACGATCCGCAAGGATCTGAAGCGCTTCATCGCGAACGGAGAGATCCTGGCCCGCCGCGGCCGGCGCGCCGTGTCCATTCCGCTGCCCCAGATTCGGCTGCCGCACTTCACCTTCGGCAACAACGAGGGGGCCGGTGTCGGCCAGGGGGAGGGCGATCCGGGCGATCCGGTGCCGGGCATCCAAGGCGCGGGCCGCGCCGGAGCGGGGGACCAGGCGGGCGAGCACGCGCTGGAGGTCGAGGTCACGCTGGAGGAGTTGGCGCAGATCCTCGGCGAGGAGCTCGGGCTGCCCAACATCCTGCCCAAGGGTCGCAGGACCGTCCTGACCGAAGCGTCCCGCTACACGGGCGTGCGGCGGGTCGGCCCCGAGTCGCTGCGCCACGTCAAGCGCACCTTCCGCCGTGCGCTCAAGCGCGAGATAGTGCTGGGCAACTTCGGACCGGACGGCGGCGTGGTCGTCCCGATCCGCGACGACAAGCGCTACCGTGCCTGGAAGCCGCGCGTCCTGCCGCAATCCAATGCCGTGATCATCTACATGATGGACGTCAGCGGCAGCATGGGCGACGAGCAGAAGGAGATCGTGCGCATCGAGGCCTTCTGGATCGACACCTGGCTGAAGAGCCAGTACCGCAACATTGCGACGCGCTACATCGTGCACGACGCCGAGGCCAAGGAGGTGGACGAACACACGTTCTTCCACCTGCGCGAGTCCGGCGGCACGAAGATCTCGAGCGCCTACGAGCTTTGCACGCGCATCGTGGAGAAGGAGTACCCGCCGGAAGAGTGGAACATCTATCCCTTCCACTTCAGCGACGGGGACAACTGGTCGGGGGGCGATACCGCCCGCTGCCTGCAGCTGTTGCGCAGCCGCGTGCTGCCGTTCAGCAACGTCTTCTGCTACGGGCAGGTGCGCTCCACCTACGGGTCGGGCCAGTTCAAGAGCGACCTCGACCAGGCCTTCGAGCAGGATCCCAAGGTGCTGACGTCGGATATCCCGGACAAGGACGGCATCATGGACTCCATCCGGGACTTCCTGGGGACGGGCCGATGATGTTGCCCCCGGAGCTCGACCGGGAACGCCTCCGCATCCGCGAGATCGCGGAGGGGTACGGCCTCGACTTCTTCGAGACCGTGTTCGAGATGGTGCCCTGGGGCGCGATGAACGCGGTTGCGGCCTACGGCGGGTTCCCCGTGCGCTACCCGCACTGGCGTTTCGGCATGCTCTACGAGCAGATGGTAAAGGGGTACGCCTACGGGCTGCAGAAGATCTACGAGCTCGTGATCAACAACGATCCCTGCTACGCCTACCTGCTGAACGGCAACACGGTGGTCGATCAGAAGATGATCATGGCCCACGTGTACGCCCACTGTGACTTCTTCAAGAACAACCTGTGGTTCGCCCCTACGAACCGCCACATGGTGGACGAGCTGGCCAGCCACGCCACGCGCGTCTCGCGCTACATCGACGAGGAGGGGCAGGCCGAGATCGAGCCGTTCCTGGACTCCTGCTTGAGCCTCGAGAACCTGATCGACGTCTACGCGCCCTACGTGACCGCGAAGAGGGAAGACGACAACGGCGACAGCGGGCGCCGAACGCCGCTGCGCTTCGAAGCCAAGTCGTACATGGACCCCTTCATCAACCCGCCGGAGGTGATGGAGGCGGAGCGCCTCCGGATCGAGGAGGAGCGGCGCAAGGCGCCCCGCTTCCCGGAGCGACCCGAGCGCGACGTGCTGGGTTTCCTGATGTGGAACGCGCCGCTCAAGCGCTGGCAGCGCGACCTGCTGGCCATGATCCGCAACGAGGCCCACTACTTCGCCCCGCAGGCGCTCACCAAGGTATTAAATGAAGGATGGGCCTGCCTTGGGGCGCACTCCCGCGTGTTCACGGACCGGGGGCTGATCCCCATCCGCGAGCTCGTGGAGGGTCGGCTTCCCGTGAACGTCAGCGACGGGGAGCAGGAACGGAGCGTCTACGACTGGGCGTGTTTCGAGGACCGTGAGACGGTGTGCATTCTCACGCGCAGGGGCTTCACGGTCGAGGGCTCGGTCACCCACCGTGTGCTGCTCCCGGACGGAACCTGGCGCCGGCTGGATGAGTTGCGGGTCGGAGACGACGTTGCGCTCGGGATCGGAGCGGACTTGTGGCCGAGCAGCGAAGTCGAGCTGAGATGGGAACCCAGGCAGGGACTCACGCTTGCGGGCGTTGCAGCAGAGGCCGGCGTGAGCGTGAGCACCGTGGCGCGACACAAGCGGGGGAGTCACCGCAGCCGCAAGGCGGCCGCTCTGGAGCCGTTGCTGGGCCGGTACGAGGCCGAGCCGGGCCCGCGCTGTACCGACGTCCTGCGCAAGACCCTCCGCGTACCGCGCCTCGTGGACGAACGGCTGGCTGCGTTCCTCGGCTACCAACTCTCGGACGGCAACATCAGCGACGTCAAGCGCGTGGTGTCGTTCACCACTGGCGACGCCGAGCTGGCTGAGCTGTACACAGGCCTTGTCCGGGACCTCTTCGGCCTCGAGCCCCGTGTGCAGCGGGACGGGCGGCGCCTGCGCGTGCACGCCTATTCCAGACACCTGATCGACTTCCTCGTCCACCTCGGCTGCCCCACAGGCCGGTCGGCAGCGCGCAAAGTTCCGCCGGAGGCCGTCCTTCGTTCGCCGAAGCGGGTCGTAGCCGCATTCCTGCGCGCCTATTTCGACGGTGACGGCTATGCCGGCGATGTGGGAGTGATCCTCGTCAGCGCGAGCGAGCGCATGGCTTCCCTGGTGCAACTCCTGCTTGCCAACTTCGGGATCTTGTCCACCCGCAGCCTGCAGTCGGATGGATGCTTCCGGCTGCACCTCACCGGTAGGTCCGCGCAGCGCTTCGCCAACGAGATCGGTTTCCATCTCGCCCGCAAGCAGGCCGCGCTGCGGAGCTACATCGACGGCCACCGCTGGTACAAGGTCGAGCCCGTCGCCGACGAAATCGTCTCCGTCGAGCGGGGACGGGCCACGGTCTATGACATGTCGGTCGCACAGAGCCATCGCTATGCGGCGGAGGGGTTGATCCACCACAACAGCTATTGGCACTCGACGATGATGACGCAGAACGTGCTCAACGACAGCGAGATCATCGACTACGCCGACCGCCACGCCGGCACGATGGGCATGCAGCCGGGGCAGATCAATCCCTACAAGCTCGGCCTCGAGCTCTTCCGCGACATCGAGGAGCGCTGGGACAAGGGGCGCTTCGGCAAGGAGTTCGACCAGTGCGACGACCTGGACGCCAAGCGCCGCTGGGACACGGGCCTCGGCGCCGGGCGCCAGAAGATCTTCGAGGTGCGGCGCATCTACAACGACGTCACGTTCGTGGACGAGTTTCTGACCGAGGACTTCTGTGAACGGCAGAAGCTGTTCGTCTACAAGCACAACGCCAAACGCGAGCGTTCGGAGATCGTCACGCGGGAGTTCGCGGCCGTGAAGGAGCAGCTGTTGCGCAGCCTCGCCAACGGCGGCCACCCGGTGGTCGAGGTCCAGGACGCCAACCACGCCAACCGCGGCGAGCTGCTTTTGCAGCACCGGCACGGCGGGCAGGATCTGCACGTGCACTACGCAACGGAGACGCTCAAGCACCTGTACCGGCTGTGGACGCGCCCGGTGCACATCGAGAGCGTGGTCGACGGCCGGGC
>JAPUHK010000019.1 GCA_027297745.1 Planctomycetota bacterium
CTTCGGCAGGTGCTTGAGGCGCTCCCAATGCAGAAAGAAGGCGCCCAGCGCGATCAGCGAGACGATGAGCGTCCACCTCAGATCGGGCAGGGACTTCCCCCACCACGAGAGACTGGGGTGGTTGTGGTACTCGAAGAGCACCGAGGCCATGGCCCAGATGGGGTCCCGGAACGCAAGCAGTGTGAAGCCGGCTACCATGAAGATGAAGCGCAGGCCGGGGATGGTCATGGATGCAGCTACGCCGTAGCGATCAGGTCCTCGAGCACGGAGAGCATGCGGTCCACCTCGTCCTCGGTGTTGTAGAGGTAGAACGAGGCGCGCACGGTCGGCTCCAGCTCGAGCGCCTCGTGCAGCGGCTGCGCGCACAGCCAGCCGGAGCGCACGCAGGCGTTGATGCGGTCGGACAGGACTTTGGCGACCATGTTGGAGCCGATACCGTCGATGGTAAACGCAACGGTACCGGCGCTGCGGGAGGAGTCCGCGGGGCCGTGGACGACGACGCGCTCCAGGGCGGCCAGGCCCTTGCGGGCGTGCGAGGCCAGGGCGCGGTCGTGCTCCAGGATGCGGTCGCGGCCGACGTCCTCCAGGAACTCGCAGGCGGCCCCGAGCCCGATGGCGGCCTCCACCGCAGGAGTCCCCGCTTCGAAACGCAACGGCGGCTCTTGCAACTGCTCTCCCTCGATGTGCACGGCGCTGACCATGTCGCCGCCCCACAGCAAGGGTTGCATCTCCTGCAGGTGCTCCCGCTTGGCGTAGAGCACGCCGATGCCGGTCGGTCCGCCGAGCTTGTGCCCGCTCATGGCGTAGTAGTCGCAGCCCAGAGCATGCACGTCGACCTCGAGATGCGGGGCGCCTTGTGCGCCGTCGACAAGCACCTTGGAGCCCGCCGCGTGCGCCGCCTCGACGATGCGCTCCACCGGGTTGAGCACGCCCAACACGTTCGAGACCTGACAGATGGCGACCAGGTCGTGCCCCTTGCGAATCTCAGCGAGTATTTGTTGCTCGTCTACCGTGCCGTCGGGGAGCACCGGGACGACCGTGGGGCGGTGCAACTTCCGCCAGGGGAGCACGTTCGAGTGGTGCTCCATGCCAGTGATCAGCACGCTCGAGGAGGGCTTCAGCGACCGCGCCACGAGGTTGATGCCCTCGGTCGTATTGCGCACGTAGACGACCTCGTCCACGTCGGCGCCGAGAAAGGACGCGATGATGTCGCGCGCGCCCTCATAGGCCTCCGAGGCCTCCACGCCGAGCTGATGGACGGCCCGGTGGACGCTGGCACCGCTGCTGCTGAGAAAGCTCGTGATGGCGTGGATCACGGCCCGCGGCTTCAAGGCCGTCGCGGCGCTGTCGAAGTAGATCAGCGGCTGGCCGCGAATCGTGCGCTGCAGGGCCGGGTACTCATCCCGCAGCCCTTCCATCGACGGGTTCGGCACGCCCGCTCCAGAGTCTCCGCTCACACTGGATGAATCGGAACTTGCCGGAGGTTTCCGGAGCGATGTTGCGAACCTGCCGCGCTTTGATCACCGGCCCGTCGCCCACCAGTGCTCGCAGGGTCTCCACGACCCTGGCTCCGTCGACCGACGCCGCGGCGGGCACGTAGTCGATCTGGAGCCGCCCGCTGCGGCGCTCGCGCAGGCTGAAGGCCAGCAGCCCGGCCTGTTCCACGAGGTGGTCCTGCAAGGCGTCGGGCCGGATCAGGTCCCCGTCCCGCCCGGGCAGCACCTGGTCCGGGCGGCCCACGACCCTGAGGCGCGGCGAGGCGTCCTGGGCGCCCGGCGGGGCGTCCGCCCCCATCGCCAAGTCACCCACCTCGTAGCGGATGAAGGGCATAGCACGGTTGTTGAGGTCGGTGATCAGCAGCATGCCCATCTCGCCGGGCGCGCACGGCCGGCCGTCGCGCTCGATCTCCAACACGAAGTGTTCCAGCACCGGGCGCATGCCCTCGCCGGGCGCGGACTCGAAGGCGACCGGGCCCAGCTCGGCCGTCCCGTAGTAGTCGAGGAAGCGTCCCCCCAGACCCCGCTCAATGCGGCGGCGCACGTACCCGCAGGCCCCTGCACCCATGGGCAGGTAGCAGGACGCGCCCAGCGGGGGCTTGCCCTCCGCCCGGGCCCATTCGGCCAGCAGGTAGAGGTACTCCGGCAGCGCCTGCACGAGGTAGGGGCGCTCAGCGCGGATGCGCTCCCAGTATTCCCGCAAGCGGTCCGCTTCGACCTGCGTGCCGACGGTGCAGAGCGGGTTGAGCATGCGCGAGCGGAAGATCAAGCGGCGGTCGAAGGCGCCGCGCAGGTTGCTGATGTCGGGCGACGAGCGGCGCAGCTTGCCCCAGACGTAACGCCCCATTTCGCGGCGGAAGCTCTCGTCTTCGTTCGTCGCGTCCACGCCGCACATCAGGTTGCAGATGTTGGCCGGGATCTGGACGATCGGCAGGCCCGGTCGGTACCCGCTGCCTGCGCGGAGTGTGTGCAGTAGGGAAGCGCGCTCCTGATCGCGCCGGTCGAAGTCCTTGACGGTGACGACACGGCTCACCGTGCCCGACGAAGAGACGTACTGCCAGGTGCGGCGGTCCGCTTGCGCGTGGACGACGCGATCCGGGAACCCCGACTGCAAGTCTTCCTTCGTGGTGATCGGGAGCTCCCGCAGTTGCTCCAGGTCGGCCAGGCCCTGCGCCGCTCGCGTGCCGGCGAGGCGATCGCGGTACAGCGGCACGGAGACGGCGGCTTCCTTCAGGAGCGCGTTCAGGCGCTCGAGCTGCATCCGCCTCCGCTCCTCCAGCGGCAGCCGAGCAGCGCGCCTGAGCGCCAGGTTCTGCTTCCAGAACGTGGTCCCGCCGTACCGGCCCAGGATGGGCAGGACGATGCGGTTGAAGACAGTGATCGGTGTGATGCGGGCCATGGCCGGACCGGGGCGGGCGGCATGCGTTTCGTTGCTCCGCCCTTACCCCTAACATGGTCGGCCACAGCCCGCGTCCAATCAAGGCGGCGTTCCGGGCGCCGCCGGCGCGGGACCGATAGAGCGGTAGCGATGAGCGACGACGGCCCCTTCGAGATCGAGTTGGTGGAAGCCCCGGGGACCGAATGGGATCTGCAGGCCGCGGGACTCGAGGGCGCCGGTCTGTTTCACCGTGCGGGTTGGCTGCAGCTTTGGCGCGAGGTCTACGGCCAGCGCAGCGTCGGTCTCGTGGCGCGCCGGGGCGGGGCGGTGTGCGGCCTCCTGCCGCTGGTGCGTAAGAAGAGCCGTCTCTTCGGACGTTACTGGGTCTCCATGCCGTACTTCGACGCATGTGCGGCGGCCGGATCCGCGAGCGCATCCCTGCCGTTGCTCGAGGGCTCGCTGCAGTTGGCCCGGGAGTGCGGCGACGAGTACGTGGAAGTGCGCTGCCACGCGGCGCGCCCCTGGGAGTGGGCCTGCCGCACGCACAAGGTGCGCGTGGTCCTGGATCTCCCGGGTACGCGCGAAGCGGTGCTGCAGTCGTTCAAGGCCAAGTTGCGCAGCCAGGTGAACCGCGCCCGGCGCGAGGACGTCGTCGTCGAGTGCGCCGGCGCGGAGCTGGTGCCGGAGTTTTGGGAGGTCTACACGCGCAAGATGCGCGACCTGGGTTCCCCCGGCCACTCGCTGCGCCTGTTCCGCCGCCTGGTGGGCCTGTTCCCCGACGAGGCGGACGTACTCGTTGTGCGGCTGGGCGGTCGGTGCGTCTCCGGGGCTGTCCTGTTGCAGGACCGGGACACGGTCGTGATCCCCTGGGCCGCCACCCTGAGCGAGGTCAATCCGCTCAGCCTCAACATGCTGCTCTACTTCGAGGCGCTCGGTCGGGCTGTGGACCGTGGGGCCACGCGTTTCGACTTCGGGCGCACGGACGCGGACAGCGCGCATCTCAGATTCAAGCTGCAATGGGGGGGCGCTGCGCAGCCGCTGCACTGGTACCGCGCCGCGACCAGCGGGGGGCCGCCGCCCGAGGACGTGAAGCAGAGCGCGAGGCTCGAGCCCGCGGCGCGCGTGTGGCGCAAGCTCCCCCTGGCCGTGACGCGGTTCATGGGACCCCGGCTCGTGAAACACTTCTCGTAGCGCTGCGCCCCACAGGAGCCTCGGATACGAGCCGCCGGTCGCTGGCCT
>JAPUHK010000190.1 GCA_027297745.1 Planctomycetota bacterium
CTTGGCCACCATCGTGATGCGCGCCTGGATGCTGCGGTTGCCGACGTCGAGCACGTCGAGCACGCCGGTCAGGCGGTCGACTTCATACGTGCCCGTAAACGTGACCTGGCTGCCGTTGGTATCGGTGAAGCTCCAGGTGACGTCGGTACCGTTCTGGTTCACGGTGAACGTCTGCTGCGTAGTCAGGATGCCGACCAGGATCGGGCACCCGAAGGAGCCGATAGTCCAGACGTATTGAGCGTCGATGACTAGCGGGAAATCGTCGCCGCTGCTGCAGCCGGCGGTCACTATCAATGCCACCAGGAGAGCGCCGAAAAGCGCTCCGCGCATGCTCTTCCTCATGGGAGCCTCCATAGTTGTTGTGGAGCCGCGCCCGCCCAGGCACTGCCCCGCCCTCAGGGGCCCGAGGATACTCCGGGGGTAGGGGCCCGGGCAAACGCTTTCGCCGGGCCCGCACGGCCGGGTTTTGTGATCAATGGGGCGGAATTGTCGTCAGGCGAGGTCGAAAAGCAGCATTTCCGTACGCTCCTCGCCGGTCATCTCGACGTCCGCCACCTCGCTGAGCGCTATGCCGTCTCCCGGAACGAGCCGTTCACCGTTCACGGAGGAGCGCCCGGAGATGTGTTGCACCCATACGTGCCTTCCTGCGTCCGGCGAATGGCGCAGCGTCGCGCCCGGCTCGAGCAGTACGGAGTACAGGTCGACGTCCTGGTGGATCGTCAAGGAGCCGTCCCGGCCGTCGCGCGACCCGACCAGCAGAAACCCGGCCTCCCGGTCGGCGGGCAACTTCATCTGCTCGTAGCTCGGCGCGAGGCCGTCCCGGTCGGGCAGGATCCAGATCTGCAGGAAGTGCACCGGGTTTTGGCCCGAGTGGTTGTATTCGCTGTGTGTGACGCCGGTCCCAGCGCTCATGCGCTGCAGCTCCCCGGCAGGGATCACGGAGGCGGTGCCCATGCTGTCCTCGTGCTCGAGCGCGCCTTCCACGACGTAGGTGAGGATCTCCATGTCGCGGTGGGGGTGGGTGGGGAACCCGCCCCCGCCGGCTACGCGGTCCTCGTTGATCACGCGCAGCGTGCGGAAGCCCATGTGCTCCCCGTCGACGTAGCCGCCGAACGCGAAGGAGTGTCGGCTTTCCAGCCAGTCCAGCTTCGTACGACCGCGCTCCCCGGCTTTGCGAACCGAGATCAGCAAGTTCCCACCTGGCTCCATCCTGCCATGGGGCGGCCCCGGAACCAGCCCCGGATTCCGAGAGGGCGCGGTGCGCCCGGAGGGGCCACCGCAGTTAGAGTGGTTCGCGGCATGCTCCGCGCGTGGCTGTTGATCCTCCTGGGGGCGGCTGCGTGCGGCGCGGGAACGCCCACGCCCGCGCAAGAACGCGACGAAGCCATCCGGCGCGCCGCCGAGTGGCTCTGGGCGCAGCAAGCCGAGGACGGTGGGTGGCACAGCGAGACGTACGGTTTGTTGCGTTCCGGCCAGGCGTTGACGCCGTTCGTCGGGCGGGTCCTGCTGAAGGTTCCGCCGGAGATCAGGAAGGCGCCCTCCGGCGGCTTCCTGCGTGCGCGTGAGTTCGTGCACAGGCACCTCAGGTCGGGCGCGCTCGGCCGCTCCGATCCCGAGCTGGAGGAATACCCCAACTACGCGACGGCGTGTGCTGTGATGTTCCTGAAGTCGGGGGAGCGTCCGCCCCTGCTGGCGTGGCTGCGCGGTCAGCAGTTCGCCGAACACCTGGGCTGGAAGCCGGACGATCCGCCGTACGGAGCGTGGGGCCTGGGCGGAGAACCGCGCAAGCCGCCGCGTGCGGGCCATCTCGATCTGTCGATGACGCGCCACGTTCTGCAGGCGCTGGCGGCGGCGGGCGTCTCGAACGACGACGAGGCGTTCCGCAGGGCGGCCGTGTACGTGGAGCGCTGTCGCAACCGCGACAACGGCTACCACTTCTCGACGGTCGTGCTCGGCGCCAACAAGGCTGGGCCGATGGGAGACGTCTACCGCAGCTACGGCACGACGACGGCGGACGGCATCCTGTCGCTGTTGGCGATGGGGGTGTCGAAGGAGCACTCGAGCGTGCAGACCGCGTTGACGTGGCTCATCGAGCACCACCGTGTAGACCGCGTCCCCGGACTTCCCGACGGGGAGCCGTCGCGCTGGCGCGAGGCGATGATCCACTACTACTGGGCCGCCAGCGCACGCGTCTTCGACCGCATCGGCGTGATCCGCGCGCCGCCGCGCCACGATTGGCGCAGGGAAATGATCGCCGCCATCGTCGCCAGGCAGCGCGAGGACGGGAGCTTCAAGAACGACTCCGTGCTCATGAAGGAAGACGACCCCCTGATCGCCACCACCCTCGCGCTGGACGCCCTCCTCTCCACCCGCTCGTCACGCGGGCGCGAAGCGCTCCGCTCGCAGCAAGACCGCTCGCGGTAGTCCCGGCCCGTCCGCTCGCGGACTCGCGGGAAGTAACTGTTACCGGTTGTAACAGTCGCAACTCCTTCGCATGGCTGAGCTTGCCGCGAATCGAGTGCGGCACGCGTGCCGCAAAGCCGGACTCACTACAATGCGCCTCGTCCGGTACGCGGCGCTCTTGCTCCTCGCGGCGTGCGCCTCGACGGCGCCGCAGCAACTCGCCGAGGCGCCGCCGGTCGCCCCCTTCTCGATCGTGGGCGACGACCCGGACCCCGGCGACCTGGGCCGCGCC
>JAPUHK010000191.1 GCA_027297745.1 Planctomycetota bacterium
GGGCACGGGGCGCTTCGCGATGCTCAGCGCTGGAAGATCGGCAGGTAGTGCTGCGGGACCTGCAGGATGATGGCGGACACCGCCGTGCTGAAGGCTCTGCCGACGTAGCGCGAGCCCCAGTAGACATGCGTCTGGCCATCCTCGGTCCGCTGCTCGCGGGCCATGTCGAGCAGGTCGTCGCGCACCTTGCGGTACCACGCGCGCCACTCTCTGCCGCCGCGCGTGTACCAGGCCTGCATCGCGTAGTAGTTGCCGTAGAAGTAGAAGTAGTGGTTCGGGTAGTTCCGCACCGTCTCGGCATAGGTGTTGCGCAGGTAGTCCAGGCAGTCGTTGATGCGCGGCGCGCGGGCCGGGTCGATCCCGTGCTCGCGACAGAAGTTCTGCACCTGGCGGTTGGTGTACAGCCCGGCCTGGTACATGGTCGTCAGCCCCGCGGCGGTCAGTGCGAAGCTGTTGCGGTTGAAGGGCACCTCGTCGTGCTGGTAGAGGAAGCCGCCGCTATCGGTGCCGTGAAACACCGCGGACTCCATCACGTACTTCAGCGCGGCGTCGATGACCTTCTTCGGCACGCGGATGCCGACGTTGCGCGCCTCACGCAGCGCCACGACCTGACAGACCGTGATGGACATGTCCGAGTCGCGCGCCAGCGGCGCGTAGCGCCAGCCGCCCTGCTCGTTCTGCGACTTGTAGGTGAACTCGACCGCCCGCTCGAGCTTCTCGCGCAGCTTGCGGTTGCTGGTCATCCCGTAGGCTTCGGCCAGGAACAGCACGCTGAAGGCGTGGCTGTACATGCGGGTGCCGTTGCGCGTGACGTAGCCGTTCTTCTTCACGCTCTTGAGCACGAAGTCGAGCGCCTTGTGGAGCACGTCTCCGTAGGGGCCGCGGCCGGGCAAATGGCCGCCGCTCATGAAGGCCATGCCCGCCAGCGAGGTCACGCCGAGGTGCGGCAGGCCGCCGTACTGGCGCCGGGGCTGCTGGCGGTAGCCGTCGTTGATCTTGAAGCCGACGTTGGCGTTCCAGGAGCCGTCCTCGTTCTGATGGGCGGCCAGCCAGCGCAGCGCGCCCTCGACCGCCTCCGAGGCCGCGCGGGTCAGGAGCGGGGACCGGCGGCTCCGATCCGGGACCGACTCCTGGGCGAAGCCGGCGGGTGCCAGGACTGCGCAGAGCGCCAGGAGGGTTGCCCATCGTCGCCGCATCGTCTGTCCCAAGTATATACGCCGTGCGTTGCCCGGCCGGACATACGGAATTCGCCTCAAGGCTCCCAACGCCGGACTATTACACCATTTACGACATCGGAGCGACGGAAATGGTCCTGTTGGCGCTTGGCCATCAGCACTCAACTGGTGGAGGCCGGCCGGGCCTGCGGCTCGCCGGCATGGATCCGCTGAGCTCTAGAAGGGGAGCCTTCGAGACGGGCGGACAGCTGCGCCTTGCTACTTCGTCCCGAACACGTCGATGCTGCCGCGCGTGACCAGGAACAGCAACCCGTCTTGGGCCTGTGCGTGCAGCAGGCGGTCCGTCGCCGAGCTCGGGCCCACGTCCTGGATGGCGCGGCCGTGCACGTCGAACAAGCGCACGCGGCCGGCGTGCGAGGCGCGTGGGGCTGCGCCCACGGGTCCGAGGGAGAGCACGATCAGCCCGGGGCTGAGCTCAACCAGCTCCACGTGCTCGCACACGGTGTCGGCGGCGGGCACCATGTATTCCCGCTCGAGATCGGGCAGCGAGAAGGCCGCGAGCTGGGCCGGTAAGCGGCGCCCCTTGGCGGTGACGACGATCAGCCGTTCGCCGATCAGACCCGAGGCGGCGAGGTAGGTGCCCTGTCTTCCGGGCTCGCCCAGGTCCAACTTGTCGACGCGGCGGTGCACGCGCAGGTCGTCGCGCTGCAGCACGACCGCGGCGCCGCGCTCGTCGTGGATCACGAGGTAGCGCGCCCCGACGTGCAGCGTGCGCATGAAGAACGGCCGCGTGCTTTGGCCCGGTTCGCGATAGGACTCCAGCACGGCCTCCTCCGGGGGCAGCGCGGGGTCCGCGAGCAGCAGCTCGTAGACCCACTTGCGCGCGCTGCGCCCCTGCGCGCGCACCTCGCGTTGCACCGGGACGAGCACGCGCCCGCTGGGCAGGAGCTGCGGCTCGTGCGGCAGCCGGTCGCCGGGCAGCGGGATCGGTTCGCTCACCTCGCCCGTCATCGTGGAGACCGTCAGCATGCGGGCCGGGCTCTCTGCGAAGAGCACCAGGCGGCCCCCCCAGGCAAGGACGAAGCGCTCGACGAACTGGCCCTCCAGGCTGAGCCGACGGCGCCACAGGTCCTTTCCGGTGATGGGATGCAACTTCGTCAGCGACAGCTTGCCCTGCCCGCCGCGCACGGAGTAGATCAGGAACACCTGCCCTTCATGCTCGAGCAGGCGCGGCGTATCCGCCTGCCGCGGAATCGCGCGGCGCCTTACGAGCTTGCCGTTGAGTGCGTCGAAGACGAACAGGCTCTGCGAAGTGACGATGTGGATGCGCTCGCCGGCCAGCACGATCGGATAGGAGGGTGGGTAGTCGTCCGTGTCCAGCTCGTACAGGGTCTCTGTCGTGCGCGTGTCGACCACGTGCAAGCGCGAGCCGGAGCGCAGGAAGGCCGCGTCCTGCAACGCGTCCGGCCGCAGTCCTGCGACTTCGGCCACGTCGGGTTGGCCCTCCTCGATGTCCTCCGTGTAGCTGAAGAGGTGCTGCAGCGGGGGGCGCAGGACGTGCACGGCGGCGCGTCGGCGCAAGGCCGGATAGGGCTCTTTGGCCATCCACTCGCTTACGAAGGCCTCGACCAGCACGGGCTTGCCGTCGGGTCCGTCGGCCCTCTCTGCCGCGTGGCGTTCCGCGAGCCGACGCAAGGTGGCGAAGGCCAGGAGATGCGAGCGGCTGGCGTGTTGCGCGAACGTGAGCAGCACCAGCGCTTCGGCCGTGCGCTTGCTGTCGGGACGGTCGGCCAGGATGCGGTGCAGGATACGCATCGCGTCCTCGGGCTCGCCCGCGCCAAGGCTGCGCCGCGCCAGGTCCAAGGAGGCTTCGACGGCCACTTCGGAGTTGGGGTAGAGCGACAGCGCGCGTTCCAGGGTGGCGGGGTCGCGGCTTTGCAGGGCGCGCGCGAACAGCTCGCGGGCGCGCGCCTCGTAGGGAGCGTAGAGCCCGCGTCCCCAACGGGAGAGAATGCCGTCGATCTTGCGCCGCGTGGGGCGTACGGACTCCGCACCGCCGACCTCGAGCAGCCGCTGCAGCGCCGCGAGCGCGAGGCGCGGCCGCTTGCGCTGCAGGTGCAACGCGGTCGTGCGCTCCAGCGCCCAGACCGGCGCGGCTACGTCCCCCTCGAGCAGCAAGTGGGCGTGCTCGTTCTCCAACGCGGCGAGGTTGGCCAGGCGCGCCTCCGCGAACGTCTCCCCGTCGACGCGTGCCAGCGCGCCGTCCATCTTCACACGCGTCCGGCCGCGCGCGTCGTCGTCCGGCGCCGCCGCGATGGCGGAACGGAACGCGCTCAGTCCGCGCACCGCATCTTCGATCACGACCGTCTCCGCCAACAGGACCAGCGCGCGGTGCAGGCCACGGCCCGCCCGCGACTCCAGCAGCGGCTCGCCGCGCTTCGTGGCGCGGCGCCGCGCCTGCCGGTAGTACTTGATCGCCTGCGGCAGATCCCCGTTGGCCAGGTAGATGTCGGCCGCGCCGATCAGCGGTTCCGTGCGGCCCTGCGCCTCGCGCACGCGCGTCTTGGCGAGGTGTCGCACTTCCTCCGGCAGGAAGCGCGCGCAAATCACGTCGCGCCCCGCCGTGATCAGCACGCCGTCCGCGACCGTGAGGTGCACGACCATGTCGTAATCCTGGTCCTCTTCCTCGCGCAGAAGCTCCATCTTGGCGATGCCCGTGGCGCGGTCGATGGCGTAGATGCGCGTCTTGGTCGGGACCCACAGGCGGTCGCGCGTGAGCACGCCGCGGCCCCACGCGGACTCGCCTTCGCTGAGCTCCGCGGTCTCCCACAGCTTGCGGGGCTTGCGTGGATTGATGGGGTCCGGCTCGAGGCTGAGTGCGGCGATGCGCTCGCCGCCGACGTAGACGCGTTCGGAGTCGGCGCCGTAGACCGTGCGCACGCGCCAACCCAGCGCGTTCGAGCGGAAGCGCCAACGCGTGCGTCCGTCGCTACGGTCCAGCGCGAGCAGATGCGTGCCGTCCGCCGGGGCCAGGATCAGCGTGTCGCCCACGATCAGCGGCGGGCCGTTGTCGAAGTCGGCCCAGCGGCGCGGAGCCTCGAACCACAGATAGGTCGAGGGCAGGGACTTGATCGGGTAGGAGGCCGCCCACAAGGGGCTACCCGTCAGCGCGTCGACGGCTGCCACCACGCCGAGGTTGGTCCCGAAGTAGACCACGCCGTCCTGTTCCGCCACGGGCGTGGGCACGCTCTCCTGGAGCTGGCGCCCGAAGAGGTTGAGCTCCTGCTGGCCGTCCGAGATGTGCGTGGCGAACAGCAGGTCACCGGTGTGCCGGTCCACGGCCACGAGGTAGGTGTGGAACGTGCCCTCGCTGTAGGCCGCCCCGACGTAGATGCGGTCGCCGCGCACAAGGGGCGCGCCGGTCAGCGTGAGCCGGCCGAGCAGCTCGTGGTCCTGCTTGCCGCGCTGGGCCCGCTCCTCGAGGGCGGCCTCGCTGTGGCTCCACAGGACGCGTCCGGTCTGCAGGTCGAGGGCGAACAGGCGCCGCGTGGGCAGGTAGTACGTGATCGGCGTCCCGTTGATGGACTGCTCGCGGTAGTCCTTGTAGATCTCCAGCGAGGCGTAGACCACGCCGTCCTTGACCACCGGCGTGTAGATAGCGCTGAGATTCGTGCGGCCGCGGTTGCTCGTGGTGTTCTGCTCGGGAAACACCCACTGGTCGACGCCGGTGTAAAGGTTGTTGCAGAACACCTGCTGTCCGTCGTGGTAGACGAGCAGCCCTTGAGCGACCACGGGCTGGATCGGCGCGAACTGTTTCCAGTGGCGCCAGAAGCCCGGCACAGAGCTCGGCGGCGGCAGGATGCGCGGCCGCGTGCGCGGCAGGTCGTGCTTGCGCCGCAGCAAGTGCGTGAACTTCGCGTACTGGATGGGACGGAAGCGCACCGGGTCACGGACCGTGCGATTGCGGTCGGGTCCGCCGCCCAACATGGGCCACGACGTGGCCGCGGACGCAGGCGCGGGTTCGCTGCTGCCGCCGCCCTCCGCCTCCGACGGGGGCGGGCCGCCCTCCGCGTAGTCCCTGTCCGCCGCCGCCGCGCGCCGGGTGCGCACCGCCGGGCTTCCTTTCACACCGGGATGCGTGCGCACGAGCCGCGCCAGAATCAAGCGCGCCTCGGTGGGGCGGCCGCGCAGCAGCGCGTGGTCGGCCAGGGCCAGCAACGCGTCGCGGGCGGCCGCGGTCGCTTCGTATTCCCGCACCACCGACCAGAGCCCTTCCTGTTCCCGGCTGGCCAGCGCGCGGTTCAGCAGCTGCCGCGCGTCCGCGCCGTAGAGACGCTCATACTCTTCGCGCAACGGCTTGCGGCGCACCAACAGCTCCATTCCGCGCGCGCGCGCTCCCGAGTAGCGCCCGGGGCCGTTGGGCACGAAGCTGGCGGAGTAGCGCTCGAACACCTCCTGCAGCGCGTGGGCCGACGCTGTCCAATCCCCGGCTGCTGCGGCCGCCCGGGCGCGCCGCAAGAACGCGCGCGCATTCGAGGGCGTCGAGACCCAGAAAGGATTGCCGGTGCCTTCCTCCTGGGCTGGCGCCGGAAGCGCCAGGGCCAGCAGCGGGAGGAGCCGGATCGCACGGAGCATCTATGAATTGTAGATCGGGTATTGCACCTCTACCTCTATCCCTTCCCCTACCCTTGCCCGCCTTCCCCTTCCTTCAGGGTCGGGCAAGAGGGCAGAGGCAGGGGGCAGAGGTAGAGGCAAGGGTAGGGGCGTTCGGCGAAGCGCCTCAGAGCAAGCGATTCCGCTTCCTGAGGATCCACTCGAACCCCAGCAGTCCGACGAACAACCACAGGACCCAGGCACGGTCCCACAAGTCCGTCGTGCGCCGCTCGCCGGAACGCAGGACACCGCCGGTGGCGCTGAGCTCGCGGTCCAGAACGCCCAGGAAGGTGGCGGGCGTCAGCAGCTTGCCGCCGCTCTCACGCGCTATGGCGCGCAGCGTCTCCATGTCCACCAGCGGGTCGCGCATCTCCAATGTGGTCTCCTCGACCACGAAGCTGCGCTCCGCCCGCTCCTCGTCGCCTTCGGGCTCCGCGTACAGGCGGTAGGTGCCGGGCTGGCCGGCGCGCAGGCGGGTGCGGAAGCGCCCGCGGCTGGGCTCTTCGGGGATCGGCTCCAGCAGCAGGTCGCGCTCGCTGCCCTCCGGTAGGATCAGGTGCAGGCCCCGCGCCGGGACCTGTGTGCCGTCCTCCTCCCGCGTGGGCACCGGCTCGAAGTCGTCGTCGAGAAACTTCGCTTCGACGATCACGTCGTCCCCCGCCTGGTAGCGCGCGTCCGGACGGTCCACGAAGATCTTCACGCGCTTGTTGCCGCCGAGCAGCCGGTAGGTGGCCAGGTGCCGGATCGCTCCGGACCAGAAGCGCCAGTAGTACAGGTTCTCGACCCCGCGGCGCATATGGAACAGCTCGTCCGTGGCGATCCACAGCACCTTGCCGGCGCCGTACTCCTGGATGGCCAGCAGGGGGTGGGGCGGATCCTTGGCGGCGCGGTAGGGCAGGTCTTCGTCTTCGCGGCGCTCGGCGAGCACGGTGGCCCCGGACTTGGCGCGCTGCGCCGGGGCGTACCAGAAGTAGAACGTCGCGTAGTCGTCGCCGTCCCAGAACTCGCGCACCCGTCGCGGATCCTGCAGCACGCGCATGACCGGATGGTTGCGGCCCTCCGGGGTCAGCTGGTAGCGCTTCGCCTCCGAGCCGTAGATCACCTGCTGGCTTTCCCTGCGCGCGCCCTGGTCCACGACCACGGGCAAGAGCGACATGAGCCGCGTCCCCAAGAAGTCGTCCGGGATGTGCTGCTCCATGCCGGCTTGCAGCACCAGGCCGCCGCCCGAAGTGACCCATTTCTCGAGCATCTCCAGCGTGTGCTCGATGCCGCGGGGCGCGAAGCGCGGGCTTTGCGGGTCCACGTCGCCGAGGATGACGACGTCGAACTGCGCCAGGTCCTTGAGCTCGGTGGGGAAGCGATCCAGGGGGCGCATGCCGGTGCTCGCGTCCTGAGGCATGCCTTCATCGGCGCTCAAGAGCAGGATGTTCACGTCCATCGTGTCCTCGGCGCGAAGCAGCGCGGCGCTGAGGAAGCGGTATTCGAAGAAGGGGCGGTCGACGACGTAGAGCACGCGCATCTTCTGCTGCACGACGCGCAGCAGGTGCCGCCGGCTGTTGTCGTCCACGACGGCCTCGCCCGGCTGCGGCGGCACGCCGATGCGCAGGTCATAGGACCCGGGCTCGTCGAACAGGTGCATGAAGGAGACCTCGACGGTCTCGTCGTCCGGCGGAAGCGCGAAGGGGGGGATGTCCGCCATCAACCGCTCCTGCACCGAGCCGCCCGCTTCAAGCACGTGCACTTCCAGGGTCGCCGTGTGCCCGGCGTAGCCCCGCGCGTGGATCGTGACCGAGAACTGGACGTCGTCCCCGGCCAGCACGACCTCCGGCGCGTCGATGCGGCTGACGCCGACGTTCTGCGCCGCCCGCGGGTCGCCGATGGCGACGGGGAAGACCGGAATCCCTTCGCGGGTGCCCAGCGCCGCGCGCCGCGCCTCATCGACGGGGTCCGGGGTCCCGCCCGTGTGCCGGCCGTCCGTGAACAGCAGGATGCCCGCCACGGGCTCGTTGCGCGCGGCGAAGTTGCGCACGAGCTTGTGCAGCGCAAGGCCGATGCGCGTGATCGAGCCCTCCGGCCGCAGCCCACGCACCTGCGCTTGCAGGCGGCGCACGACGGACTCGGGCGCCTCCTCGGCCTCGGGCTCGATCAGCCCCGCGAGGTCGCTGTCGAAGGTGTAGACGTGCAGGCGGAACTTGTCCGCCAGGTCCTGCAGCAGCTGCGGGTGGTTGGTCAGAAGCCCCTGCACGATCTCGAGCCGCGTCGGCTGCAGCACGCGGCCCCCGGAGGTAAGCCCGGCGGCCCGCCACACACGCTGGCGCTGCTCTGTGTCCAGGTACGTGTCGCGGAACTCCATCGAGCGCGACGTGTCCACGGCCAGGATCAGATGCCGCTTGAAGTAGCGTCCCTCGACCGTCTCCGCGTAGGGGCCGAACAGCGCCATCAGCAGCAGCGCGATGGCGAAGATGCGCAGCGCCGCCATGAGGCGCCGGCCGCCCGGCGCCACGCGCGCCCCGTCGCGGCGGTAGAAGAGCGTCACGCCGAGCACGAGCAGCGGCAGCAGCACGAGCAGGATCACCCACAGCTGCGGCAGGGCCTGCCAGCGCAGCGTGCTGCTCTCGAGTGCCCCGAGCGGCATCACGCCTGCCACCTCCGGCGGCTCCCGAAGCGCCAGGCCATCAGCATCTCGACCAGCAGCAGGATGCCGACGCCCGCCAGGAGCGCGCGCCCCAGCTCGCTGCGCACGTGCGTCTCGCGCTGCGGGATGGCGTCTGTGGCCTGCTCCGCCAGGTGCAGGTCGACGCCCGGCAGGTTGCGCTGCAGCTCCGTGAAGGAGGCGCGCCGCAGGTCGCCCTCCTGCGCCTCGACGTTGACCGCGGCCACGTGCACCGCCGTGCCCGGTGTCGCGCCCGGAGCGACGGCCGTCTCCATGCTGAACCTGTAGAAGCCGGGGTAGGCGGTGTCGGTGAAGGAGAACGGCGCAGAGGCGTCCGCGATGGGCTCGACCAGCGTCCCGCCCGCGCCTTCCGGCCGCTCCACGGTGACGTTGCGCGTGGTGCTGGGCAGCAGCACGGTGATCGGAGCGCCGACCGACACGTTGCGGTGCGAATCGTCTTCGCTCACCAGGAAGTGCGTCGCGTCCAGGAAGAAGAGCGGCGGGATGAGGCTGCCGTTCAGGATCTTGAAGCGCTCGTCCGGGGTCGTCGTGACCACCACCACGCGGCCGCGCCCCAGGCGATGCGTCAGCACGGCGGGAGCGTCGTCCGCGCTCGTCCAGCGCGCCACGACGGCGTCCTCCGGGTAGCCGGTCACCGGCCGGTACCAGGTGATGCGCAGCGGGTTGTAGCCGAAGAAGGTGCGCGCCCGGGCGTCCGAGGTCATGCCGCTGAAGAGCGGATGGTGGATCTCCTTCGTGAGATCGAGCTCGACGGCGCTCTCCAGGTCCAGCTCCACGGGCGCGCCGAGCAGCATCGGAAACAGGCCCTGGCCGCGCTCCTTGAAGAACAGGCGGTTGGCCGGCGCCGCCGCGGTGAACGTGCCCGTGTAGGCCAACAGGCCGCCGCCGCGCCGCACGAACGTCTCCAGGTTGAAGACGCCCTCGGCGTCGAGGCCGTCGACGTCGGCGTCGGCCCAGACGACCAGGTCGACCTTGCCGAGGTCCGCCTTGCTCAAGTCCGCGGGCCGAACGGGGTCGAGCCAGTCCAGCCAGGGCTCGTTCGACACGAGGTCGAGCAGCTTCAGCGCGTAGCTGAACGTGCGCACGGGCAGGATCCGGAGCGGTTGCCGCACGCGCAGCGCGAGCTGGCGCCGGCTGTCCTCCTCGATACGGTCGCGCCCGCCTTCCGAGCCCTCGAAGGCGACGCGGAAGCGCAGGGGTCCGTCGCTGCCCTCCTCGAGCGTGACGTAGAAGGCGTGCTCCTCGAAGGACGGGCTGCCGACCCCGACCGTGCGCTTGATCTTCGCCGCCTGGGAGTCGAGCTTCTGAAACGTCCCGTCCATTTCGCGCGCGCGGTAGAGCGTCAGATTGCCTGCCGCCTCCTCGCCGCCGTAGTTCACGACGCGCACCGCGAGACCGACCGCCTGTCCGGCGATGGGCTCACGCCCTTCCACGCGGGTGAAGTCCTCGATCACGACGTTCGCCAGCCCCGAGCGGCCCACGTCCAGCACCACGAGCGGCGGCGCCTCTTGGTCGCCGCGCCTCAGCGACCTCAGGGAACGGCGCAGGTCCTCGTAGATCGAGCCCTCGGCGTTGCGCCAGTCGCGCTTTTGTAGGTCCGTCACGAAGATCAGCAGGCGGCGCCCGGTCATCTCGGCCGCCTTCTGGCCGGCCAGCCGGATGACCTCGCCCAGCCGGTTGGGTCCGTGCGTGGTGCGCAAGCTGCCCAGGCGCCTGCGGACGTCGTCGGGATGCGCGCGCTCGATGGGGGCGCGCGGTACGCCGCCGAGCTCGGGGTCGCGGGTGACCACCAGTGTCACCTTGCTCGAATCGCCCAGGCTCTTGAGCAGCTCGCTGGCCTGCTCCTGCGCACGCCGGAACGCCGTGCGTCCGGTGTGGCGCGCCGCCATCGAGGCCGACGTGTCCAGGATCAGCACGATGTTGCGGCTGCCGGACGTGAGGCTCGCCAGAAGGCCTGCACTCGCCTGCGGACGGGCCAGCGCCAGGCCGAGCAGCGCCACCAGCGCGCAGCGCAGCAGCAACAGCAACAGGTTCTCCATCCGGATGCGGCGCTTCTGCTTGCGCAACGCGGCCAGCAGGAAGCTCATCGCCGCCCAACGGATGCGCTGGTGACGGTGACGGAAGAACAGGTGGATCACGATGGGCACCGACATGAGGCCGAGCCCGGTCCACAAGAGCGCCGGATTCAGGAACGCGAACATTACTTGCGCGCTCCGCGCGAGGCGAGGTAGCGGCTCAGCGCCACGTCCAGGTGCTGGTGCGTGTCCAGATCGACGAAGTCCACCTGGTCGCCGAGGCAGCCGCGACGGAGCGTGCGCACGAACTGCTCGAGCTCCTGCAAGTACGCCTGCCTCAGCGCCGGCGGATCGGCGGTGATGTCCCCATACCCCTCGAGGCCCTCGAACAGCGTGCTGCGCTGGAAGGGGAAGGTGCGCTCGTTGCGGTCCAGGAGATGAAACAGCACCACTTCGTGGTTGGCGTGGCGCAGGCGCCGCACGGCCCGCAGCACCGAGTCCGTCTCGTCCAGCAGGTCCGAGATGATGATGATGATGCCGCGCCTGCCGAGCTGCTCCGCCGTGCGGTGCACGACGTCGCCGAGCGCCGTGTGCCCGCCGGTGGGGGTCTCGGCCAGCGCCTGCACGAGCGCGCTCAGGTGGCCCGTGCTCGAGGCGGGCGGCAGGATGCGCCGCACCTCCTGCTCGAACAGGCAGAGCCCCACGGCATCCCGCTGGCGCACGATGAGGTAGGCCAGCGAGGCCGCCACCGTGCGCGCGTATTCGATCTTGCTCAGCGCCCCCGAGCCGTACTCCATGGACTCGGAGACGTCGACGAAGATCCAGGCGCGCAGGTTGGTCTCCTCCTCGTACTGCTTGATGTAGAAGCGGTCCGACTTGCCGTAGACCTTCCAGTCCAAGTGGCGCACGTCGTCGCCGGGGACGTACTCGCGGTGCTCGGCGAACTCCACGCTGAAGCCGCGGAACGGCGAGCGGTGGAGCCCCGACACGAACCCCTCGACGATCAGGCGCGCTTTCACGTAGAGGCCCGAGATCCCCTGGAGGACCTCAGGATCCAAGTACTTCCGGGCGTTTTCCGGCATCGTCCTCTGCAGGCGCGATTGTCTCGAGCAGGCGGTCGACGATCTTGTCGGAGGTGATGCCCTCCGCCTCCGCGGTGTAGTTCAAGATCAGACGGTGCCGCAGCACCGGGTGCGAAACGGCGCGGATGTCCTCGGTCGAGACGTAGAAGCGCCCGTCCAACAAGGCACGCGCCTTGCCGCCCAGGATCAGGTTCTGGGTCGCGCGCGGCCCGGCGCCCCAGCTCAGCCAGTCGCGGATCCAATCGGGCGCGCCCTCGTCGTCGCGCCGCGTCGCGCGCACCAGGCGCACCGCGTAGCGCAGCACGGGGTCGGCGATCGGCACGCGCCGCACGGTCTCCTGCAGGGCGAGGATCTCCGCCGCGCCGAGCACCGTCTTGATCTCGGGCAGGTCGCCGGTGGTCGTGAGCTTCATGATGTCGACTTCCTCGTCGTGCGAGGGGTAGTCGACCTTCACGTTGAACATGAAACGGTCCAGCTGCGCCTCGGGCAGCGGATAGGTGCCCTCCTGCTCGATCGGGTTCTCCGTGGCCAGCACGAAGAACGGCTCGTCGAGGGGGTGGCGCTCACCGCCGGCGGTGACCTGGTGCTCCTGCATCGACTCCAGCAGCGCGGCCTGCGTCTTCGGCGGCGTGCGGTTGATCTCGTCGGCCAGGATCACGTTGGCGAAGACGGGGCCCTTGAGGAACTTGAAGGACCGCTGACCGGTTGCCTTGTCCTCCTGGATCACCTCCGTGCCGGTGATGTCCGCCGGCATCAGGTCGGGGGTGAACTGGATGCGGTTGAAGCTGAGCGACAGCGTGCGCGCCAGCGTCGAGATGAGCAGCGTCTTGGCCAGGCCCGGCACTCCCACCAGCAGGCAGTGCCCGCGGGCGAAGATGGAGATGAGCAGCTCCTCGATCACCCGGTCCATGCCCACGATGTGGTGGCGTAGCTGGGCGCGGATGTCGTCGTAGCTGGCCTTGAGTTGCTGGGCAGCCTCGATTTCCTGGGATTGGCTGGTCATGCGTCTCCTCGGTAGGCCCGGCCAGTATAGGGCCGCGGTCCTGACCCTTCTTGGGGTCGGCTGTGAACACACCTATTTACGAGGGCCGTAGCAAAACAGGCGGTCGAGACTCACGCAGTAGATCCAACCCCCGGTCGCCACCGTGGTTCCGAACCAGGCGCGGTCGGGGGGAGCGGGGGGCGCGCCTTCCGGTGCCGGCGGAGGGGTGTAGGGTTCGAGCTCCCCGAACTCCCGCCGCACCTCGCCCGCCTCTGTACGCGCCGCCGTTACCGCTCCGAGGTCGAAGCGGAACAGCCTCGCGCTCGTGGGTACGAGCAGCACCGAGCCGGCCAGGGCCGGGCGGCCGTACAACTCGGGCGGCAGCGGGGCGCCCGTGAGCGGGTGCCGGCGGCCGACGGGGATGCGTCCATAGACGAACAGGCCCCCGGCGCTCGGGCCGCGCAGCTTCGGCGCCACGACGGTCTCGTAGGAGTAGGAGGCGCGGTACAGGTCGCGGCGCCCGACGCACAGCACGCGGTCGCCGTAGACGCCGCCGAAATACTCGAGTACCGAGTTCTGGTGCAAGCGTGTGCGGTGTTTTTCCCACAACACCACCGCGAAGCCGCTTTGGGGCCGGTTGGCGTCCCGGCCGCCGCGCAGGCGGCAGGCGTACAGCATCTCGGAGTCGAAGGGCGCGAACAGGACCCGGTCGCCGACGATGCGGGGCGGTTCGCGCGCCCATTGCGAGCGCTCCGGGATGTAGCGCTCGGGGATGTCCTGCAGGCGCACGCGGGCCCGTGGCTCGATGCGGTCGTAGCGATACAGCCACAAGATCTCGCCGGTGCGCGCGTCCACGGCCGCGGCGGCGCCGAGCCCCGTGACGACGGCGACCACGCCGCGGCTCACAGCGGGCGCGAGGCCGGAGAGGGGTGGGAAGTCCGCGGGCGCGTCGCTGTCTCCGTAGCACAGAAAGCGCTGCCACACGAGAGCACCGTCGCTCAGGCGCAGGCAGAAGAGGTGGCCCTCTTCCTTTCGCGTGGGGCCTTCCTCGCCCATCTCCCGTTTCGCGCCGTAGACGTAGAGGTTGTCGCCGTAGACGGCCGGCGCCCCGCGATAAAAGACCCCGTCGTCGCGCTTCCAGGCGATGCGCTGGCGCTCGATGTCGTACGCCCAGAGCTCGTTGGTGCGCTGGATGGCCGCTTCGCGCGCCCACTGCGGGTTCTCGCGTTGCGGCGCCAGGCGGTTGAAGTACAAGAAACCGTCGTGCAGCGTCGCGGCGCGCACACCGGGCGTCTCGGCCAGCATGGCGTCCACCACGCGCGGCTGCAGCTTGGACGGTTGGTCCTCGTCGTCGGGCGGGATCTGCGCCACGAGCTTGCCGTTGTCGCGCCGGATGACGCGCACGGCGGTGCCCATGTGCAGGTACAGGTGTCGATCGTCGCAGACCGGGTAGAAGGGCAGCCGCAAGCTCTGCTTGCGCGTGTCCGGCGAGATCAGGTCGGGATAGCGCGGCGGCTCCTCCAGGATCGGGAGCTGCCAGTGCAATACCGTCGCGGCGGGGTCCGGCGCGGCGTCGCCGGCGCGGGAGCGCGTAGCGTCGCCGCCCAGCGTCGGCCATCCGGTGTGCGCCGGCGGCTCCAGGCTGCGCAGGTGATCCACGCGCGTGCGCCAGGCGGCGCTTTGCCGGAAGGCCTGCGCCTCCGCGGCGGTCAGGTGATCCGCGAAGCGGTCGAGACGCTCCTGCGCGAGCTCCCCCTCGCGCCGCAGGAGCGCACGGTCGGTCAGCGCCAGCAGCGAGTCGGCGGCGGACGCGGCGGCGGGGTAGCGGCGCAGCAGGCGCTCGACGCCGCGCTCGTCCCCGGCGGCCATCGCGGCCGCGAGAGCGCGGTTCGCATCGGTGTCGTGGATGCGCCGCCACTCCTCGAGCAGCTCGGGCCGCGCCGGCGGCAGGTCGCCGAGCAGCGTCAGCGTGGCCCAGCGCCGGGGCGAGACGAACAGCTCCCGGCCACGCACCGCCACCACGGCCGGCCGCGTCGAGGCGAGCAGCCGGTCGAGCTGCCGCGCTGCAGCGCCCCAATCGCCCTGCTCGACGGCGGTGCGCACGGAAGCGACCAGGCTGCGCGTCTCCTCGTCGTCGTCGGGCACGAACGAAGAGTTGTGCCGCGGCCGCCCGCTCCCGGGGCCGGCCCACAGGGCCCCGGTCAGAAGCAACAATACGAGGACACGCACGCCACCACGGTAACCGCAACCGGCACCGCGCCGGAGCCAACGGTTGGATCGGACGGGAGGGCGGCCACATAGGGCCGCCCCTACAAGGGCAAACGGACCGCATCCCTCGTAGGGGCGCACCTATGTGTGCGCCCTACCGTTCGTCTACCGGTTGCGCTCGGCGAGGAAGACCCGCAGCGGCACGGCGTCGGCCGGCGGCCGCTTCCAGGTCTCGCGCGTCCAGCGCTCCAAGACGAAGGCATCCGAGCGCAACGCGTGCAGGGCTTCGTGGAGCTGCCGCGCGCGCCGCTGCTCGTGCGCCAGATGCTCCCGCAGGCGTGCCTGCTCGATCTGCAAGCGGTGCTTGCGCATCGACGCGGGCAACGCGTTGGCGAACAGCAGCAACAGCGCGGCGCCGGCGAAGACGGGAGGGAGCAGGCGCGCGGTCCTCATGCGATTCCGTAGCGTGCACGTTCGCCGAGCTGCTCCTCGATCACCAGCAGGCGGTTGTACTTGGCGACCCGGTCGGAACGGCAAGGGGCTCCCGTCTTGATCTGGCCGGCACCGGTGGCGACGGCGAGGTCCGCGATGGTGGTGTCCTCGGTCTCGCCCGAGCGGTGCGAGATGACGACGTTCATGCCCGCCTCGCGCGCCATGCGGATGGCCGCGAGCGTCTCGCTCAGAGTGCCGATCTGGTTGAGCTTGATCAGGATCGCGTTGCAGGCCTTCAGCTCGATGGCGCGGCTCAGGCGTTCTACGTTCGTGACCAGCAGGTCGTCCCCGACGATCTGGAGCTTTTCGCCGAGGTTCGCGGTAAGCCCGGTCCAGCCCTCCCAATCGTCCTCGCCCAGGCCGTCTTCGATCGAGCGAATCGGAAAGCGCGCCGCCCAGTCGGCCCACAGGTCGGCCATCTCCGCACTATTCAACCGGCGGTCACCGATGCGCAGGTGGTAGGTCCCGTCGTCCCATAGCTCCGACATGGCCGGGTCCAAGGCCAGCTCGACGCCGCCGGTGTGGCCGGCGTCCGCGATGGCCTGGGTAATGCAGTCGAGCGCTTCTTCATCGGAACCGAGCGCGGGGGCGAAACCGCCTTCGTCTCCGACCTGTGTCGAGTAGCCGTGGCCCTTCAGCACCCGCTTGAGTGCCTGGTAGACCTCGGTGCCCCAGCGCAGCCCTTCCGCGAAGGTTGGCGCGCCGGTGGGCATGACCATGAACTCCTGGAAGTTGGTGGTCTGCCATCCGGTGTGCGCACCCCCGTTCAGGATGTTCAGCATGGGCACGGGCAGTAGCGTCGCGTCGTCTCCGCCCAGGTGCGCGTACAGCGGCTTGCCCGCGGCGGCCGCCTCGGCCTTGGCGTAGGCCAGCGAGACGGCCAGGATCGCGTTCGTACCCAGGCGTCCCTTGTTGGGCGTGCCGTCCAGCTCGATCAGCGCGCGGTCGACGGCCTCCTGGCCTTCCCGGTCACTCCCCTCGAGCGTCTTCCGGATGCAGCCGTTGACGTGCCCCACGGCTTGCTGCACTCCTTTGCCGCCGTAGCGCGGTCCACCGTCGCGCAACTCCACGGCTTCATGCGTGCCGGTCGAAGCGCCGGAGGGCACGGCGGCGCTGCCGCTAGCGCCTCCCTGCAGCTCGACATCCGCCTCCACGGTGGGGTTCCCTCTCGAATCCAGGATCTCCCGCCCGCGGATCGCTGTGATCTTCGCCATGCGCCCTCTCTACTAAGTCGGCTGGGTTGAAGTGGGAAAAGCCATGGGCACTCCGGCGCCCGCCGCCGCAGGCCCGCCGGTTCGGGGACCGGGTGGCCGGGGCTAACGGCTAGTGGCCCGGAGGTTATCCTCTCCCGCGCCTATGCGCATCCCGCTGACCCGCCACGGACTTCGCGAGCTGCTGCTGTTCGGAGCGCTCCCCGGTCTGGCCGGCGCCGGCCTGCTGCTCTTCGGCCCGTGGGCCGCCGCGCCGTGGGTAGCGGCGCCGCTGCTGCTCCTGGCGGCGTTCGTATGCTCCTTCTTCCGCGATCCCGGCCGGACGCCGCCCGGGCCGGCCGAGGCGGCCGTCGCGCCTGCCGACGGCCGCGTGACGGACATCGAGGAGGTAGACGAGCCGGAGTTCATCGGCGGGCGCGCGCTGCGTATCGGCATCTTTCTGTCGGTGTTCAACGTGCACGTGAACCGCGCGCCGCTGGACGGCAAGGTGGCGCTGATCCGCTACCAGCCGGGCGTCTTTCTGGATGCGCGCCATCCGGACTGCAAGCTACGCAACGAGGCCAACCTGGTGGGCTTCGAGGGCGCGCGCGGCCGCTTCGTGGTGCGGCAGGTGGCGGGGCTGATTGCGCGCCGCATCGTCTGCCCGCTGCAGGCGGGGCAGGAGCTACGGCGGGGCGAGCGCATGGGCATGATCAAGTTCGGCAGCCGCACCGAGCTCTACGTCCCCGCCGGGCAAGCCGTGCGAGTGGAAGTCGAGGTAGGGCAGACAGTCAAGGGAGCGCTTACCATTCTCTTCAGGTACGAAGCGTGAGAAAGATCGGCGTTCTGCCCACGCTTGTCACTCTGGCGAACGGGTTCTGTGGTGTCCTGGCCATCTTCAAGGCGGCGGATGCCCTGCACGCCCCGCCGGACCAGCAGATGGCGCTGCTGTCCGCCTCCGCCCAGCTGATCATGCTGGCCATGGTCTTCGACGTTTTCGACGGCAAGATCGCGCGCATCACCGGCGTCACGAGCCAGTTCGGGGCCTATCTCGACTCGCTGTGCGACGCGGTGAGCTTCGGCGCGGCGCCCGCCTTCCTGGCCAAGTCGCTGTTCGAAATCCGCTTCCCCTACGTCGAGAGCGGGTCGGCCTTCTCCCTGCCTCCGCAGCTGTTGACCTTCTTGACGCTGACCTTTGCGCTCGGCGCGCTGATGCGCCTGGCGCGCTACAACCTGGAGCACGCCGCCGGCGAGGGGGCGGACCGCGAGGGCAAGGATGTCTCACACTTCGACGGGTTGCCCACGCCGGGCGCCGCCGGGGTGCTGGCGGCGCTCGTGTTCCTCGCCACAGAGTCGGAGTCCAAGCGCCTCATGGACTACTCGTGGGTGATGGCCGCACTGCCCTTCATGTGCCTGGCGCTCGCGTATCTGATGGTCAGCCGCCTGCCTTACGTGCATTTCGGCAACCGCTTCCTGCGCGGCCGCCGCGATCTCGGCTACGTGTTCAGCATCGTGGTTGCGATCGCGCTGGCCGCCAAGTTCCCGCACGAGGCGCTAGCCGTGGTCGGCACCGGCTATCTCGTGTCGGGCCCCGCGGCGGCGCTTCTGCGGCGCCTGCGACCCGGGTCGGTGGAGGCGGCGGACGTCGAGCAGGAGACCGCTCCGTGAGGGCGGCGATCGGCCTGGGCAGCAACCTGGGCGACCGGCGCGCGCACATCGAGCAGGCGCTGGCCGCGCTGGAGAGCATGCCCGGCGTGAGCGTGGAGGCGGTCTCGACCTTGATCGAGACCGAGCCCGTGGGCGGCCCGCCGCAAGGGCCCTACCTCAACGCAGCGGCCCTGCTCAGCTGCGAGCTCGACCCGCACGGGTTGCTGGCGGTGCTGCAGGGCCTGGAGCGCGGCGCGGGGCGGGAACCGGGGCCTCGCTGGGGTCCGCGGCCGCTCGATCTCGACGTGCTGCTGCTCGACGGCGGCGAGCGTGTCGTGCGCGACGACGAGCTCGAGGTTCCGCATCCGCGGCTGAGCGGGCGCCGCTTCGTGCTGGAGCCGCTGGCCGAGATCGCGCCGCACTGGAAGGTGACGGCCGGCGGGCGCACGGTGGAGGAGCTGTGTGAGAACTGTCGCGCCCGTCTCTGAGCTGCAGGCGCTCGTCCACGAGGCGGAGCGCCCGCTGGGTTTCGTGCCGACCATGGGCGCGCTGCACGCCGGACACGCCGCTCTGGTGCGGCGCTGCCGCAACGAGTGCGCGACGACCGTCGTGAGCATCTTCGTGAACCCGCTGCAATTCGGGCAGGGCGAGGACCTGGAGCGCTACCCGCGCACCCCCGAGGCCGACCAGGCGCTGCTGCAGGAGCTGCAATGCGACGTGCTGTTCATGCCGTCGGCGCGCGAGGTATATCCGGCCGGCCGCCGCCGCCGGGTGAGCGCAGGCCCCCTGGGCGAGATTCTTGAGGGTGCCGCGCGGCCCGGCCACCTGGACGGCGTGGCCACCGTCGTGGCCACGCTGTTCGACATGGTCGAGCCGGACCGGGCGTACTTCGGGCGCAAGGACGCGCAGCAGCTGGCGGTCGTCGAGGCGCTAGCGCGCGAGTGGGAGCGGCCGCTCGAGATCGTCCCCTGCGACATCGTGCGCGACCTGGACGGACTTGCGCTGAGCAGCCGCAACGCGTACCTGAAGCCTGCGGAGCGCGAGCAGGCTCTGGGGCTGAGCGGCGGGCTGCACCGCGCCGAACGAGCCTGGCGCGAAGGGCTGCGGGACGCTGCGGAGTTGGAGGTGCTGGCCCGCTCACCGGGGTTGCACTACGACTACGCGCTCTGCGTGGACCCCGCCGGCTTCGGTGCGCCCCGGCCCGGCGGTCCGCTGCTGCTGGTCGTGGCGGCGCGGATGGCGGGGGTGCGCCTGATCGACAACATCCTCCTCGGAGGCCAGCAGCCGGCCGAATCTGGATGGGTCTGCAGACAGACCTAGGAGGAAGGCTCGGGCAGCGGCTAAAATCTCAGGTCCCATGTTGCGCACATTCATGCACGCCAAGCTGCACGGGGCGCGGGTCACCGAGCACAACCTCGAGTACGTGGGGAGCGTGACGATCGACCGTGACCTGATGGACGCCGTCGGGATCCTGCCTTACGAAGAGGTCTGGATCCTCAACAAGAACAACGGCGCCCGTTTCGGCACCTACGTGATCGAGGGCGCGGCCGGAGACGGCCAGATCTGCGTGAACGGAGCGGCCGCCCGGCACGTGTCCAAGGGCGACGAGCTGCTCATCGTGGCCTACGGGCTGGTGACGGAGGAGGAGGCGCGCGGATTGAAGCCCAAGGTGGCCTTCCTGAGCGCCGAAAACCGTGTCGTCGAGCTCAACGATTGAGCTCAGCGCCCCCGCCAAGCTGAACTTGTTCCTGGAGGTCCTGCAGCGGCGTCCCGACGGGTATCACGAGATCGACAGCATCCTGCAGACCATAGACCTCGTGGATACGGTCCGCATCGAGCGCGCCGACGCCGTCGAGCTCGAGCTCCGCGGGGACGCGCCCGAGGGTCCGGGCAACCTGGCCTGGCGCGCTGCGGACCTGCTACAGGTCGGAGCCCGCATCCGCTTGAGCAAGCGTATCCCGCCCGGCGCCGGGCTCGGGGGCGGGTCCAGCGACGCGGCGGCTGTGCTGGTGGGACTGAACCGGCTCTACGGCCTGGGCCGCTCGCGGGCCGAGCTGGCCGACCTGGGAGCCTCGCTGGGGGCGGACGTCCCGTTCTTCGTGCACGGGGGCGCCGCGCGCTGCCGGGGCATGGGGGAGAGGGTCGAGCCGATGCAGGTGCCACAGGCTCGCTACCTGCTGGTCTTGCCCCCGATCCAGGTCTCCACGGAGCGTGTCTACGGTGCGCTGGAGGCGCCCTTGACCCCCCCTCGCAAAGTCGCTAAGTTCTTGTCTGAAATCGATTTCGGCAAGGAGGGACCGTCCCGCGCCACCTTCTTCAACCGACTCCAGGAGGCGGCTGAGGGGCTTGATCCTCGGCTGGGGAGATTGCGCGAAGAGGCAGGGCGCGTGTACGGCGCCAACTTCACCATGACGGGTTCGGGCTCGGCTTACTTCGCACCATTCGGCTCCGTAGACAGCCCCGGCGAGGGCTGGCTGCAGGTAGACGGGATGCGCTGCCGTGTTTGCGTAGTCCGGACGTTCGATCCTGATCAATCCGCCGCGCAATTGGGGGAGCGCCGTGGAGATTACTGAGGTTCGCATCAAGCTCGTCTCGCAGCGTCAGGCCTATGAGGACCGCCTGCGAGCCTTCTGCACGCTGACCTTCGACGACGCCTTCGTGGTGCGCGACCTCAAGGTCATCGAGGGGCAGAACGGGTACTTCGTGGCCATGCCGAGCCGCAAGCTGACGGCGCGCTGCCCGCGCTGCAACGGCAAGAACCACCTGCGCGCCCGCAACTGCAATGACTGCGGCGCGCACCTGAAGCCCGTGCGCGCCGGGCCGGGCGACCGTCCCCGCTACCATGCGGACATCGCGCACCCGATCAACGCGGACATGCGCGAACGGCTGGAGCAGGCGGCGATCAAGGCGTATGAAGACGAGCTGGAGCAGTCCAAGCGGCCGGGCTACGTACCGCAGGAGTTCCCCGACCTCGACTACGACGAGCCGCCCGCCGAGGCGCAAGCGTAGACGAGCCATCAGCGGCACGCGCAGGAATGCAACCGGTTGGCGCACCGTAGGGCGGCCACAGAGGGCCGCCCCTACATGGGGATGCGTCCGCGAGCCCTTGTAGGGGCGCACCTGTGTGTGCGCCCTCCTGTCCACCTGTCAGAGCGGTCCTGATAGCTTGGCGCCGCCGATGGATCGCTTCATCATTCAGACGCTGGTGGCGCCGGACGAGGAGCCCGACGCGCGCGTCGATGCGGTAGAGCTACGCTTCGACCTCTACCCCGGGATCGACGTGGAGGCCGCCGTCGCGCGACAACGCAAGCCCGTCGTCGCGACGGTGCGGCGCGAACGGGACGGCGGGCGCTGGAGCGGGAACGAAAGCGAGCGGGCTAGCTTGCTGAGGCGGGCCGCTGCGGCGGCCTATGTGGACGTGGAGCTCGACCTGGACCCCGGTGCGGTCCCCGGCGGGCCGCGGCGCATCGTCAGCCACCACACGTTGGACGGCGTCCCGCCGGACCTGGACGCGCTTTTCGAGTAGTGCCTGCTACGCGGCGCCTACCGCGTGAAGATCGCGGCCACGCCCACGGACCCCGTGCAGGCTTTTCGCCTGTTGGACCTGCCCACAGCCGGTCTCGGCATGGGGCCGTGGGGCGGCTTCACACGGGCGCTGGCGCCGTTGACCTACTGCGCCGCGGAGCCCGTAGCGCCGGGGATGCCCACGCCGGCGGATCTCTTCGACCTGTACGACGTGCGCCGCATCGGTCCGCGCACTGCGCTCTACGGCGTGGCCGGCGACCCGGTCGAGCATTCGCGATCGCCGCAGCTGCACAATCCCGCGCTGCGACGCGACGGGGTCGACGCCGTCTACCTGCGCTTCCGGGTGGCCGACCTCGCGCCGTTTTGGGAGGCCTTCGTGAAACACGGCGGCCGCGGCTTGTCGGTGACGGCGCCGCTGAAGGAGCAGGCCTTCCAGCTCGCGCGCGCCCCGGACGCCGACGCCCGGGCCTGCGGCGCCGCCAACACGCTGCTGCAGGACGGGCGCGCCTTCAACACCGACTTGCAGGCGATGCTGGAGTTGGTTCCGCGGGGGAGTGGGGACGCGTTGATCCTCGGTGCGGGCGGCGCAGCGCGCACCGCTCGCGTGGCCCTGCAACGGCTCGGGTACACCCCGCGCGTGTGGGCCCGGCGTCTGGAGCAGGCGGTCGCGCTCGGTATCGAGGTGGCCGCACAGCCGGAAGCCGCGCCGGTCGTGGTCAACACGACGCCGCTCGATCCCCCGGCCGCTCCGTTCGTGCTCGACCTGCGCTACGGTCCCAGCATCGACCCACCGCGCGCAGGCGTCGACGGCCTCACCTTCCTGCGCGCTCAAGCGCGCCATCAGTACCGTCTGTTCACGGGGCGGGAGCTCTGACCCCTCGAGAACGACAGAAGAAGAAAACCGCCGAGACGCCAAGAGAAGGCCGGGACCAGCCCCGAGAAGCCATCGCCCTGGGCTTGGGGTTGAGATAGTTTGCGGGGTGATGCGGGAAGGAGTCTTGCTCATCGGGCCGCGCGCGGCCGGCAAGTCGACCGTCGGCCCGCTGCTGGCCGGACTGCTCGCGCTGCCCTTCCGCGACGCCGACTTGGAGATCGAGGCGGAGGCCGGCCGCTCGATTGCCGATCTGATGCAAGAGGGGGTGTTTCGGGCAGTGGAAGCACAGGCGCTCGGTCGCATCTTGAGCGACCCGCCGGCGGTGGTCGCGGCGGGCGGCGGCGCCGTGCTGTGGGCGGGCTTTCAGCAGGCCGCAGCATCCTGGGCCGTGGTGTGGCTGGACGCTTCTCCGCAGGTGCTCGCACAACGGCTGCAGTCGGACCCCGGCGGCCGCCCCTCGTTGACCGGTCGTGAACCCGCGGAGGAGATCGGGGACGTGGCCCGCGTGCGCGCGCCGCTCTACCGCGCCGTCGCCGATCTGCACGTCGTGACCGATGCGCTCACGCCCGACGAAAGCGCGGCGCAAATCCTGGATTGGGTGCAAGTCGAGCCGCATTCGTCCGACAATTCCGTCAGGTAGACTTGAGAGGCTAAGGCGTTCGATAACGATGATGAGGCTATGGATACCCCTCCTGATTCTGATAGGGGTCGTCCATGCCCAGGCGCCTTCCGAGCTCACCCTGCCCGCGCTCAAGGAGCGCATTCGGAACGCCGACACCGGGACCGCGGACCGTCTCGCGGCCATCGAGTCCGCCTTGGGGCGCTTCCCGTCGGCCCCGCGGGAGCTTCGCGAGGAGTTCCTCAAGGACGGCGTCGCCGAGAGGATCGTGGAGCCCGTAGTGGAGGCCTTCCTGGACGCGGAGCCGCTGCAGTATCAGGACGCGCTCGGGGCCATCTGCGAGCTGACGCTGAGCGACAACAAGAGCGTCGCCGACACGGTCATGCGGCGCATCTCGACGGCGACCAAGCGGGATCCCGGAGGCGCGCAGTTGCGCGACCTGCTGATCCAGTGGGGCCGGGGCGAGTTCAAAGAGCTCAACTCGGCAACCACACGCGAGGGCGTGGCGCGCGCGCTGTCCGCGGTTCACCACCGCAAGGCGCTCGAGGCCCTGATCGACATGTGGGATCAAGATGCGGACCCGAAGGTTCGCGCCGAAGCGGGGCAGCGCGTGCAGGCGAGGCTCCCCTTCAGCGACGCCGCAGCGGCGCGCAGGTTCCTCAACTTGGAGAAGAACCGCTCGAAGACTTTCATCGCGCTCATGCTGGAGCAGATGGAGAAGCAGCGCACCGCCTTCGACGTGATGCGCGCGGAGCGGAACGAGTTTCTGCGCAAGTACCTCGAGAGGGAGTCGCCGCAGACCGCATTCGTGGTGCTCGAGGAGGGCGATGCGGACAAACGGCGCATCGCCGCCGATCGCATCCACGCCTTCGCCAAGGATTGGAAGCTCACGAACTCCGCGGCCAAGCAATTCGCGAAGCGGGCCACCACCGCGTGGGTGCGGGAGTCCGAGCGCCAGCAGCTCGAGTCTTCCGTCCTGGCGCCGCTGACCTCCACGCTCACGCTGCTGGCGGACCAGCAGCACGAGGAGGTCCTGTGGCAGGTGGCGGGCTTCAAGGATGCGCTGGACGACAAGGTGCGGCCGCTGCTCATGCTGGACGGCGTGGAGCAAACCGTCGCCAACCTGCTCCAGGCGTACGCGCCCCGGTACAGCGGGGCACTGCAGTTGCTGGAGCAGATGGCCAAGTACCGCGACGGCGCTAAGGATGATGACACGCGCCGGCGCGCCGCCATCGTTGCGCTCGGGAATCTGACGAGCAACGACAGCCTCGACGTGGGTCCGAACCTGGCCCGGGTGCTGGCCGCCGAACGCAACCCCGACCTGCAGAGCCGGCTCCTGAACGGCCTGCGCGGCGTCGCGAATCCGAAGCCGGCTTATGAGGCGGCCGCGCGCATCCTCAAGGAGGGCACGCTCAAGGAGGGCGCGCTGCGCGACTGCATCAAGATCCTGAGCAAGATCGACACCTCGGAAGCACTGCAGACGCTGATCGACGTAGCCAAGAGTCCTCCACAGGGACCGGGCGGCGTGCCGAACCGCAGGCTGCAGCTCGACGCGATCCGGGACGGACTGCTCGCGCGGCAGTACGGCGCCGACGAGCAGGGGCAGCAGAGCGCGTTCGCTTGCCT
>JAPUHK010000192.1 GCA_027297745.1 Planctomycetota bacterium
TTCGAGAACTCCTTGAACTTCGGGTCGAGGAGGGCACCGCCCTCCACAGTGTCACAAAAGCTTCATGGCGCGTAGGAGCGGGTGAAGTAGCCGAAGATCGTCTTGCCCGACGCCTTGGCCTCTTCCAGCGCCTTGTCGTAGCCCATGACCCAGCTCGCGTTCTGCATGAACGGCTTCTTGAGCTTGGCTTCGAACTGGTCCTCCATCTGGCCCGCCGATGCGGAGGCCGAGATGCCCGCGGCCAGCGCGAACGAAAGGACCGCAGTCCTCGGTTTGAATCGCATGCTTTTTCCTTTAGAAGGGTTCCTGAATCCGCCGGCCGCCGCCGTGCGAGGCCGGGCGAATTCTACAACGTCTTTCGGTCCCTCCTCACAATCCATGCCGACCCCGCAGAGCGGCGTTTTCGGCCCCGCCATGCCCCATAGCGGGCATGAGGGGAGCGAGTCTCGGACGCAAGTGGAACACTGCCGGGGACCGGTGTGACCGCCCCGGACCGGCGTGCCGCCCTCCTGGCGATGGGTGTGGCCACGCTCGTGTGGGGCGTCAACTTCCCCGTCATGAAGTTCGTGGTCACGCGCATCGACCCCTTCTTCGTTGCCGGGCTGCGCATTCCTTTCGGAGCGGCGGTCTTCGTGCTGCTGATCCCGCGCGACGAACGGCGCGGGCTGTTGCGCGGGGGGAGCCTCGGCAAGCTCTTGCTTCTGAGTCTCACGGGCATCGTCCTGAACCAGGTGTTCGTATTGACGGGTCTCGAGCGCACGACCGTAGGCCACTCCGCCGTGCTGATGGCGCTCATCCCGATCTTCGTCGCGCTGTTCGCTTTGTGGTGGTTACGGGAGCGGCTGAGCGTCGCAGGTTGGACGGGCATCCTCTTCGGTGCCGCCGGAGCGGCGGGCGTCGTGGCTTCCAGCGCACACTCCGGCGGGCAGGCGACACTGCTGGGCGACGCGCTCACGCTCGTGGCCACGCTGGCGTTCGCGATCTACACCGTGCTCGGCCGCGACCTCGTGCGCGCGACGGGAGCGCGCCGCGTGTTGGCCGGCGCTTACCTGGGCGCGCTGCCGGTGGGCTTCGTGTTGTTGGGCGTAGGCTTTGGACGGCAGGCGGCGCGCGGCGTGGAAGTGGGCCTCGACGGCGTGGCCGCGCTGCTTTACGTGCTCTTCTTCAATACCGTCGTCTGCTACTTGCTCTACTTCTGGGCCTTGCGCACGCTGCGTGCGGCGGAGGTGGCGGTCTTCAGCAACTTCCAGCCCGTGCTGGGCACCGCGCTCTCCGTCGCCTTCGGGATGGAGACGATAGGCCCGCTGTTCCTTGCTTCGGGCGCAGTCGTGCTCGTGGGCGTGTGGATCGTGCAGGCGCGCGGGTCCGCAGGGCGTGCAGGGTATACTCGCGAGCGATGACCCTCGTGCGCGCGTTGCTCTTGATGATCTTCGGCGCCGTCGTGGGTGTGCTGGTCACGTTCGCCGTCACGGGCGACGACTCGAAAGGGCGCGTCGACCGGCAGGTGGAGAGCCGCATCGAGCACTCCACCGTCGTGCTCGAGGACGACGGCCTGGCCGACCTGGCTGCGGAGAACGAACGTCTGCTGGCGCTCGTGGCGCAGTTGCGGGCGCGCCTCGGCGAGACCCCCGAAGGCGATGTCATCTGGGTGGAGGACTCGCTCGACGAGATCAACCTGCTGATCGAGGAGGCTTACCGCGACACGAACGTGGACTGGCTGCTCGATGCCATCGAGCGGCTGCTGCTGATGGGGCCGCGCGGCTATACGCGCTTGCGCAGTCTGATCCTGGAGCTGATCTTCAAGGGGCGCATGCTGGCCACAGGGGCCGACTTCCGCTTCGACCAGCTCTACCGCGTGACGCACATCGGCATGAAGCATGAGAAGAAGTTCATCGGCTTTCTGAACTTCCTCCTGATTGACGAGGAGACGCCGGCCATGATGCGTCAGGGGGCCGCCGTGGCCTCGGCGTACTACGTGGGGTCCAAGGCGCCGGGCGCCGAAGAGCTGCAGCAGACGCTGCTACAGATGATGCTCAACGACGCGGGGGCCGGCATGGCGCCGAGCGGCATGGGCAATATGGGCAAGCGCATCCAGCTGTTCGCGATGACCATGTCCGGCGACCCGGCCATGATCACGCCGCTGCGCGAAGAGCTCAAGAACACCGAGGACAAGCGCATGCAGGGCGACATCATCGGCGCCCTGGCCTACCTCGGCGACCCGCAGGCGCTGCCGCTGATCGAGGAACGCCTCGACCCCTCGCAGGGCAAGCACTACAAGGAGCTGGAGTCGCTCGGGCGCATCGGGACGCCGGCGGCGCACAAGGCCGCTACCGACTTCCTGAAGGCGATTCCGGACACGAAACGCTTCCTTCAGCACTCGCGCCGCTACCTGCAGAACGGCGGCGGCACGGACGCCGTGATGCTGATGCAAGAGCGCATCCGCACCGAGCCGGGCAACTCGGAGGTGGCCTCCGTGATCGGGAGCCTGCAGCGCTTCCCGACCAAGGAGAGCAAGCAGACGCTGGACCTGATTGCGGAGACGAGCCCCGACGAGAAGGTGCGCGCCCGCGCACTGAGTGCGGCTGAGGCGGTCGACCAGAAGCTCAAGGGGATCATTCCTGAAGTCCCCAGGCCGCGTGGCAGGCGGCCCTCGTAGCCGTCTAGAATGCGCCCGTGACGCGCGCCCTGCTCTGCCTCTGCCTGCTCCTTACACCGGCCGTGGCCGAGTTGGAGCTTGGGCCGCCGGTCTTGGGATCGTGGGCGCGCGACGTGGAGTGGTCCGGACTTCCTCCCGGCACGAAGGAGCCGTTCTACGAGTTCGAGCCCGTGCGGCGCGGCAAGATCAAGCTGGCCGAGTCGTGGGTGGCCGTCGTGCTCGAGGGCGAGGAGCGTCTTTGGATCGACCACGACGGCGACGGCGATCTGCGCAACGATCCGTGGCCCGTCTACGAGCGCCTGCCGACCCGCCGCCAGCGCGAGGTGGAGTTGAGTCTCAAGCGCATCAAAGAACGAGTTCAGAGTCGCGTTCGTTTCTACACGGTCTCGGATTGGGGGGTGGATCACGTCAAGTGCATGGTCATCTCCACCCGGCGTGGCAAGTTTCGGGTCGGGAACAGAAAGATCCTCGTTGCCTTCGAGGACCACGACAGCGACGCCGAATACCTGTCCTTCGAGGATTGCGTCTACATCGATTGGAACGGCGACGGCCGGTTCGAAGTCGCCCGTGACTCCACCGAGTCTTTTCACGGAGCCGTGACCTTCGACGGAGATCGCCTTCTCCTGAGTTCAAAGCTTCTACCGGTCCCCGACATAGGTAAGCGCTTTCCGATCGAACCCGCCCGGCTGTACGGCGAGCACACCGTCCTGCTCGTCAAGCCGGCGCAGGAAGTCGCTGCCCTGTTCACGCGGTGGGTGGAGATCCGCCGTGGAGAGGTCCGGGCAGGCCCGGGATCGCCGCTCTTCCTGGTGGACCACCAGGCGACGATCCTCGCGAAGCATCTGGGGCCCACGTCACTCATGCACTATCTACGCGTCCGGGACGACCGAGATCCTGTCACGAACGAGAAGCGCGGCAGCCCGACTTCTCTCGATCAGCTCCACAAGCGTGTGCGGGAGGAAAGGAGCGTAGGCGCCCCGCTCAAACTGCGTACCAGGACCTTTCGTGAGATCGCGTCGTACGGAAACATCAGGGGCGCGAAGATACTGCGCGACGCCGCTTTGGCCGCGGAAGAAGATCTCGAGGTTCGCATCGCGGCTACCCGGGCGCTCGGGGAGGTGTCCGTCATTTCGCCCCCGTTACTCAAGGAGATCTACGGTAAGGCGAAAGAGGAGGAGCTCCGCGTGGCAGCCGTCCGCGCGGTTGCAGGGGATCCTTCGAAGGCGGCCGTGACGCTGCTCGCCGAGGCCCTGCGCAAAGATCGCAGCCTCGAAGTGCGGCGCGCTGCCATCAAGCGCTTGGCGCAGGCGGGCTCCAAGGATGCCCTCAAGGCCGTGGAACGCGCGCTGAAGGAGAACATCGATCTGGAGATGTTCGGCGACCTCGTGGCGGGCGTGGACGCGTTCGACGGGCCCAAGCAGCGCAAAGCGGTGGAGAAGATCCTGCTGCAAGGCGTCACGAGCGACGAGCAGCGCATTCGCGCCCCCAGCATCAAGGCGCTCGCGCGCCGCAAGCATCCGAAGATGTACTCCATTGCTCTGCACACGCTGCAGGACCGCAATGCCGGGGGCGCGGCGCGCACGGAAGCGGTGCGTGCGTTGGCGGCGCTCGAGACGATCGAGGCCTACAAAGTCTTGTTGCAGGTGATCGCGAAGAGCCGCGGTGGCGTACGCGCGGCGGCCGAGCGCGCGATCCTGGAGCCGCCCTCGCCCGAGATAGCGGACTGGCTCTTGAAGGAGGGCCTTGCCCACGGGAACGCCGGCGTGCGGCGCGTGGCCGTGCGTTCACTCGGCGGCGTTCGGCGTTCCGGCGTGGCGCACGCGCTGCACAAAATGCTCGCGGACAAGAACAAGGGCGTGCGCATGGAGGCGATCGCGGCCGTAGCGCGCCAGCGGGATCCTGCGCCGGCCGCGGACCTGCTGAAACTGGCCCGCCAGAAGGAGGACCCGGAGCTGCGTGCGGCTGCAATGTCCGCACTCGGCCGCATCGAGCCCGAAGGTGACGAAGTCGAGGCGATCCTGCTCGGACTGTTGAAGGACGGCTCCGTGGAAGAGCGCATCCTGGCGGCTGAGCACGCTGCAAAGGCGCGCTCCATGGCCGCCCTGCCTGCATTGCTCGAAAACCTGCAGCACGCCTCGATGCCCGTGCGCTCCGCCAGCGTGCAAGCGCTGGCCAAGATCCGCGCCCGCCAGTCCATCGAGCCGTTGATCGACAGCCTCGGGCGCGAGACCGGGCGCATGAAGGACGAGGTCGCCCGCGGGCTCTACGCTGTCACGGGGCTGCCCTACTACGATCTGGTGGACGTCTGGCGCAAGTGGTGGGCGAAAGAGGGCACGAGCTTCAAGCTGCCGGCGGAGGATCCGCCGCCCTTCGAACCGGAGCGCCGTGGCAGCTACTACTACGGCATCCCGGTCGTGTCCGAGCGCATCGTCTTCCTGGTCGATGCGTCGTCTTCGATGGAGTCGACCTTCGGCAGCGCGGAGGGCATGCGCTTCGACGTGGCCAGGAAGCAGCTCCTGGAAGCGCTCAAGCGCCTGCCGCAGGAGGCGCTGTTCAACATCGTCTTCTTCGACACGACGATCGAGCCGTGGCAGCCAAAGAGCGTGACCGCCAACAGCGGGAACCTGGGCGCGGCCGAAGCGTTCGTCAAGCGGCAGAAGCCGCGCGGCTCCACGAACATCTACGACGCGCTGATGCACGCTTTCAAGGACCCGGATGTGGACACGATCTACCTGTTGAGCGACGGCGCGCCGACGGCTGGCAAGCTGCGCGGAACCGGGGCGATCCTGGCCGATGTCCGCTGGCGCAACCGGACGCGCAAGATCGTGATCCATACGATCGCGGTGGGCATGAAGTCCGGCTTCCTCGAGCGGCTGGCAAGCGAGAACGGGGGCGTGCATGCGCAGCGCTAGCCTGCTGTTGCTGTTCGCGCTGCCGCTCTACGCGCAGGTCGAGCCCGAGGTCGACCCGAAGCACGGTGGCGACCGCCGCCTGGTGCCGGCGCGCGGCTACGAGGGTCGCGACGAGAAGGCCTATGAAAGGTTGCGCGCTCTCGCGGCGTCCGGCGAGGACCTGCGCGACCGCAAGCTGGCGCACTACGCGCGCATTTTCCTGGAGAGCTACCCGCATTCGGACCGCACCGGCGGCGTGCTGCATTTGCTCGGCACCACGCTGTACCGCATGAAGCTCAGGGACGAGGCCTATCCGGTGCTGCAGCGCGTGCTCAGTGACCACCCGCGACACGCCGGCGCGGCTCAGGCGGAATGGATGGTGGGGGAGGTCGAGCTCGAGCGCGGGAAGATCGATGCGGCGCTGGTTGCGTTCGAGCACTGCCTGGAGGTTTGGAAACAGCGCCCCGATGAGCTCCCTGCGCGCGCGCTGTTGCGCATCGGCCGCATCCAGGCATGGGGGGGCGATCCGGAGGCGGCGCTCAAGACCTTCCAGCGCGCGATGCGCGGCTGGCCCAAGAGCGCAGCCGTGAAGGAGATCGAGAAGCACGAGCTGCCGCTGCTCGAGCGCCAACGCAAGCCGGCGCCAGCTGCGCCGCCGCTCGCGAGCAGCAGCCCCGATCTCGTCAAGCCCAGGATGCGCCTGGTGGTGTTCTGGGACACCTCGCTCGACGTGGACAGTGACTTCTTCAAAGGCCTGCGGACGCTGGTGAAGGAGCTCGTCAACCGGCCAGACATCGGCGTTTTCTCGGTGCAGTGCAACGCGGCCAAGACCCCGAACCAGGAACAGATCGACCTCTCCATGGCTGCGATGAAGAAGGCCGAGCTCCCCGGCGTGGGCATCATCGTTCAATGGGACGGCCTGCAGGCGGAGCTTCCGGCTGCCTGGGCGGTCACTCGCTTGCCGACGACGTACCTGGTCGACGCGACGGGCCGGATCCTCGCGGCGGGTGCGCCGCCCGTGGTGTTGCGGACGTTGATTCCGGCTGAGCGAAAGTGACGCTCCGCCAGCGCATCGTCGCCTGCGAGCTGTGTCCGCGGCTGGTCGAGTACCGCGCGGAGATCGCGCGAACGAAGCGCCGCGCCTTCACAGACCACACCTACTGGTGCAAGGGCGTGCCGCCCTTCGGCGTGCGCAGCCCCCGCCTGCTCGTCGTGGGTCTGGCGCCCGGTGCGCACGGTGCGAACCGCACGGGCCGCGTCTTCACGGGCGACGGCAGCGGCGAGTGGCTCTACCGCGCCATGTATGAGACGGGATTCTCGACCGGCCCCGAGGCCGTGCACGCGCGCGACGGGTTGCGGTTGATCGACGCCAGGATCACCAACGTGCTGCGCTGCGTGCCGCCGGGCAACAAACCTGTTGCGGCGGAGCTGGACCGTTGCCGCCCCTACCTCGTCGAGGAGCTCGAGACCTACGGGCGGCTGCGCGTGGTCCTGGCGCTCGGCAAGATCGCCTTCGACTCCCTGCTCAAAGCCTGGCCGCAGACCGGCCGCGCCCCGTTCGCCGCCGGGTTGAAGTTCGCGCACGGCGCCGAGCACCGCAACGACGACCAAACGGTGACATTGCTCGTCAGCTACCACCCCAGCCGCCAGAACACGAACACCGGCTTGCTCACGCGCCGGGCGTTTAACGCAATCTTCCGCCGCGCGCGCAGCGAGCTCGAAGCCTAGAATAGGGGGCCATGGGGGCCCGGGTGGTTGCGCTGCTCCTGTTCCTCGCCGCGCTGGCGTGCGGACAGGATCCGAAGCCCGAGAGCTCGCCTCCCAAAGCGCCGCCCGCCAAGAAGGAGCCGGCGCCGGAGCCGGCGAAGGACGTCAAGCCGCGGCCGATCCCCGCGGACTGGCCGCCCAAGCACGAGCCCGACAAGTACGCCGCGCGGCGCTCACGCATGGTGACCAAAGACATCGAGCGGCGCCACGTGAAGGACCCGCCCGTGTTGCGCGCGATGCGCGCCGTCCCGCGCCACCGTTTCATGCCCAAGGCCAAGGTGGCCGAGGCCTACGAGGACCGGCCCGTCCGCATCGGCCATGGCCAGACGATCTCCCAGCCCTACATCGTGGCCTCGATGACGGAGGAGTTGCAGCTGAAGAAGGGGATGAAGGTGCTGGAGATCGGCACCGGCTCCGGCTATCAGGCCGCAGTGCTGGCCGAGATCACGCCGTGGGTCTACAGCATCGAGATCAAACGGCCGCTGGCGCAGCGGTCGAAGGACGTGTTCAAGGAGCTTGGGTACACGACGATCAAGTCGCGGCACGGCGACGGTTACTACGGGTGGAAGGAGGCGGGGCCTTTCGACGCGATCATCGTCACCGCGGCGGCGCCGCACATCCCGCCGCCGCTCGTGAAACAGCTCAAGCCCGGCGGGCGCATGATCCTGCCCGTCGGCCCGCGCACCGCGACCCAGGATCTGATCCTGCTGACGAAGGACATGAAGGGCAAGACGCGCACACGCAGCCTCTATCCTGTGCGTTTCGTGCCTCTGACCGGATCGCTGGGTAGCTCCGACTAGGACCGCAGGACTCTTGGGCGTCGCGATCTTTCTCTTGAGCGCGGCCGTCCTGCTGCACGAGGTCAGCCTGCTGCGCGTGCTGGCCATGGCCTGGTGGCACCACGCCGCGTCGCTCGTCGTGGCCGTGGCTCTGCTCGGCTTCGGCGTGGCCGGGACGCTGCTGGCGCTCGTGCCCGCGCTCAAGCGCGAGGCTACGGTGCGCTGGTGCGGCGGCCTGTACGCGCTGGCCATCCCGCTGAGCGTGCGCGCGGCCGCGGCGGTCGACTTCAACGTGCTGGAGGTCGGCTGGGATCCGTCGCAGTGGCTGCGGCTGTTGGCGCTGCAGGCGATCTTCTTCGTGCCGTTCCTGATCGCCGCGCTCGGCATCTCCACCGCGATCGCGCTGGCGTCGCGCAAGCCCGGCCGGGTGTACGCACTGAACCTGATCGGGTCGGGGCTCGGCGCCTTGATCGCGCCGCTGTTCCTGGCCTGGGCGCCACCCGCCGGCGTGCTGCACGTAGCCGTGTTCACCGCAGCCGCGGCCGCGATCGCGGGGCCCGGAAAGATGCTGCGTGTGTGGGGCCTCGCCGCGGGATTGACCGCGTTCCTGCTCGGCGGACACGGTTTGCCGATGGCCGACCAGAAGGACCTGCCGTCTGCGCCGCCCGCGCGCGAGATCCTCGAGACGTACCTTGGGCCGACAGGCCGCGTCGACCGTGTCAGTGTGCCCGGACTGCATTACGCGCCCGGGTTGTCCATGCTTGCGCCGCACCATCCAAACAAGCAGGAAGCGCTGTACGTAGACGGCCATCTGGTGAGTGCCGTGGACCGGGACCGGCCGGACTACCTCGAGCACACGGTGGGCGCGCTACCGTTCCTGTTCACAGAAGCGCCACGCACGCTGTACCTGGGCGTGGGGCCCGAGATGGCGCGGGCGACGGACATCGTGGAGCTCAACGCCGATCTGCTCGATGCCGCCGAGGTGACGGGCGTGGCGCAGGACCCGCGCACGTTCCTCGAGACCACACAGACGCGTTTCGACCTGATCGTGCATCACCTCCCCGGATTGCACGCGGCCGCCGAGACGCCACTGCTCACAGTGGAAGCTCTGGCCCTGGCCCTGAGCCGCACGACCGCGGACGGTGGCGTAGCGTTGAACGCGAGCCTGACGACGCCGCCGCGCGCCGGACTGAAGCTGCTCGCCACGGCCGAACGGGTCACGCCGCACGTGATCGCTGTGCGCAACGCCCACCGCTTGTGCGTGTTCCTGCGGCACCGCGCCGCGACTGCTTGGGAGCGGGAGGACGTCCTGGTGTTCTGCCGTGAGAACGGCTTCGATCCCGTGCGCCCCGTCGGCTGGCGTCTGGAGGAGCCACATCACGTCACGGATACGCCGCTGCTCGAGCCCGGCCCCGACTACCCGTACGACGTGCGCCCCGCCACCGACGCGCGCCCGTATTTCTTCAAGTTCTTTCGCTGGAGCCGGCTCGGGGATCTGTTCGACGCCGAGCAGACGTCGTTCGTGCAGTGGCCCTACGTCGCGCTGCTCGTGGCTTTGCTGCAAGTCGTCCTTCTGAGCCTCGTGCTCATGGGGCTCCCGCTTGCGCTGAGCCGCGCCGCGCGTGCGCCGGTGTTGTTGTTCTGCGCGCTTGGCCTGGGCTTCATGCTGCTGGAGATGAGCTTCCTGCAGCGGGCGATGGTGCGCATCGGCAGTCCGGTGCACGCCGTCTCAGCCGTGCTCGGCGGCTTCCTGATCGGCAGCGGGATGGGCAGCCTCGTGGGGGAGCGTCTCGGCCGGCCTTTGCGTGCGGCGGCGCTGGCCGTGATCGTGCTCGCCCCGGCCGGTTACCTCCTGCTGCCCGGCGCGCCGTGGGGCGCGGCGCTCGTGTGCGCCGTGGTCGCCTTCCCGATGGGGATTCCCTTCCCGGCCGCGCTGTCGCGCCTCGAGGACAAGAGCGTGCCGTGGGCCTTGGCCTGGAACGGGTGCGCGTCCGTCGCGGCCGCCGCTGCCGCGCCGCTGCTGTCCTCCACGTTCGGCATCCCCGCTACCGCCGGCGCCGCCCTGGCGCTCTACGCCCTCATCGCCGCGCGCACCCGCTAGTCCTCGCCGGTGTGCTCCTCGACCAGCTCGGCCGCCTTCTGCCGCGCCTTGATCAGTGTCCGGATGATGACAGCCTTGTCCTTGCTCTCGACTCTGCTGGTCAGCGCGTCGATGTCCTGCGTGGATACCGGCTGGCGGATGCAGTTGACCAGGGCGCTATATAGAAGGAGTAGCGCTCCCTCGAGATGATCGCCGCCTCCAGCAGCGCAGCGAGCTCCGTCCCGGTGACGCCCCCGGATGGTGTGCACGACCTCGACAATGGTCTTCTCTTTGTCCTCGGGATCCATGCCCTTGAGGGAGTTCAGTTTCACGGCAGGCTCGGTGCAATCCATGCGCTCGCAGGTCTCGGCCACGCTGAGCCCCTCGAGGTAGCGCAGCCGGACGGCCTCGGCCTGCCGCTCGGGCAGGTCCGCGAGCGCCTCCTCGATGCGCAGCGCGCCTTCGGCGCGCATGGCCCGGCCGCTCGGGCTGGTCACGGCGCCGGGGACCGAATGCTCCAGCGGCCGCTCCGCGGCCCGCTTCTTGGCCTGCTGCACGCGGCCTGCCTCGGAGATCTTGTAGCGCGCGATCCCGACGAGCCAGCGATAGAAGGACGACAGCCCCCTGCGGCTCGAAGCTCGCGATCTTGCGCGCCGACTCGAGCAGCGTTTCCTGCAACACGTCCTCGGGCGCGATGCGGGTTGTGAGTCCCGCGTGCATGCGCGCGCGGATGAAGTGGGGCAATCTTCCCTGGTGGCGCGCATACAGCGACTCCAGGGCCTCCCGGTCTCCGTCCCGCGACGCCTGCAGCAGGCGCATCGTCTCCGACATGCGCCAGGATTCTAGCGCGGCCGTCTGATGGGGCACTCCCATCGTCCGGTCGCCGGCACATTCGATCCCCCCCCGAATCTGCCGATAAACTCGTTGTGAGCGTCGCCACCAGGCCTCTGCTGTCTCTCGTCATCCCGACGTACAACGAGGCGGAGAACATCCGCACCCTCGTTCAACGCTTGCAGCGGGCCCTCGCCGACGTGCCCCACGAGCTGATCGTGGTCGACGACGACTCCCCCGACGGGACCTGGCGGATCGCGGAGGAGGTAGCTGCCCAAAACCCCGACCTGCGCGTTCTGCGTCGCACCGACGAACGCGGCCTCAGTAGCGCCGTCATCGCGGGCTTCAGCGCAGCGCGGGGTTCCGTTCTCGGCGTCATCGACGGCGATTTGCAGCATGACGAGCGCGTCCTACCGCAGATGGTGCAGGCCGCCGCGGACGCCGAGCTCGTCGTCGCAACGCGCTTTGCGCCCGGCGGCGGCACCGGCGATTGGTCGCGCCTGCGCCGGCTCCAGAGCCGCATCGCCGCCGAGGTGGCGCATTTGATCCTCAACGTCCGCCTCTCGGATCCGATGTCGGGCTTCTTTCTGGTGCGGCGGGAGGTCTTCGAGCGCGTCGCTCCGAAGCTGCGCGGCACCGGCTACAAGATCCTCCTCGAGATGTACTGGCACGCCTCACCGGAGCGCGTCGTCGAGGTTCCGTTCGTCTTCCGCAAGCGGGAGCACGGTCAATCCAAGCTCGGCTTCGGTGTAGTCGTGTCTTACCTCTACATGCTCGTACGCCTGCGCGCTTCGCAACCGATCCCCCAGGGTCTGGTCCGGTTCGGGATCGTGGGTCTTCTGGGTGCCGTGGTGAACACCTTGGTCCTGTGGCTGTTGGTGCGAGGCGGTGTGGTGCTGCCGCTCGCCTCGGCACTGGCGGTCCAGGTCGCCATCCTGCACAACTTCATCCTCAACGACCTCTGGGCCTTCCGCTCGCGGCGGGGAGGCACCACCAGGGTCCGGCGGCTGGGCCGGTTCGAGCTCTCGGCGCTTCTTGGCCTCGGCGTCAACGTGGCGCTGGTGACCGTGCTCCACGGCAGCCTTGCCTGGAACCTGTTCCTGGCCAACGCCGCGGGCATCGGTGCCGGTACGGCCTCCAACTTCGTCCTCTCCAAGCTCTACGCCTGGCGGGACACGGGCCCGGAGCAGGTGCCCCGGGCACTCCCCACGGAGCAGCTTCCGCCCCCGTAGCGGCGCCGTCGATGCGCACCTACGGAGCGCGCCGGTAGATCCGGATCCGATCGAGGGTGTATTCAGGCGCATCGCCGGAGAAGGGCAGGCGCTCGACCAACGGCCGCACGTGGATGTCGGCGACGAGGACGTAGCCGGCGCCGCCCCCGCCCAACTCGCGGAAGAAGGCGCTTCGTACCGGGAAGGCATCGGTCCTCTCGAAGCGCTCCGAGAATTGAGTCAAGATCGCGTAGTCCGGCCGCGCCGCCCGGAAGCGCTCGATAACCGCGGCGATCTCCCCCGGCTCACCCGGATAGACGCTGAGGTTGAAATGCTCCAGCGTCACCTGTTCGGGAAGGCGGGGTAGGAGATACCTGGGGCCGAAGGCGGCGATCCTCGTTCCCGCGGGCAGGTCGTTGCAGAAGTCGGCAGCCGCGGCACTGCGTGGATCGCGGAAGAACTCGATCGGTACCAGCGCTGTGCGCGCGACGACGAAGAGCGCCAGCAGGGCCCAAAGACCCGTCAGCGCGCCCTTCGCGCGAGGGAGGTGCCGGTGCGCATATTCGAGCAGGAGCCCGGCGCCGACCGCCAAAGTCGGCAAGCACAGCAGCGTCCAGCGCAGCGCGTGGCGGCTCCACATGCTGATCGTCAGAAAGTAGGGGATCGTGAGGACGAGCAGCAGGCGGGCGGGACCGGCCGAGCGTCGGGCCAGGAGCGGCAGGCCCAACAGCCCCAGCAGCGCCGCCGGCAGGCTCATCGCGTTTGCCAGGTTGTGAGCGTTCGCGAGAAAAGAGGTGCCCTCTGCGCTCGCGGTCTTGTAGTGGGACGAGGTGGTGTAGACCCAGAAGAAGTCATGCAGGAACGCGCCCGGTCGGAACAGGATCGTGAACGAGGTGACCAGGAACGCCCCCGCGGCGCCGAGAAGAAGGAGTCGGAAGTCCCGGTCCCCGACGGCCGCACCCCATGCCGCGGCGGCGCGGCGGCGGCACAGACACCAGAGGCCGAGCCCGCTGAACAGGACGCCGAGGGCGAGGGCGAGGCGTGCCACCGCAGCCTCCATGAGCGCCACGCGTTCGGGGTCGTCGCCGGCATAGGTGAGCCAGGCGCGGACGTCGGCGCCGAGGGCCGTGGCTTTGATCGCCGCCCCGAAGGCCAGCAGGAACGCGCCGAACACGACCAGGCCCCACGCCGCCTTGCGCCCGCGCTCGATAGCGGGAGCGATGCCGCGCTCCCGAAGGGACGTGAAGTAGGCCATCAGAAGGGGCAACAGAACGAGCCCGGCGTTGTACTTGGTCGAGGCCGCAAAGCCCGTGAGCACCGCGGCCAGGACGAGCCGGCGCCGGCTCGGCGCGTACGCGTAGCGGATCGCCGCCACCATCGCCACTGTGGCCCAGAAGTAGGCAGGGATGTCCGCCGAGGACCAGTGGCCCATCGTCACGACGCCGTAGCAGAAGGCGAGCAGGAAAGAGGCGACGAGGCGCGCCTGCTCCGAGAGGACGCCGCGCAGGCCCACGCCGACAACGAGCACTGTGCCGGCGGCGAGGATCGCGGCAACGATGCGGGCCGTGAGCAGTGCGGCGTAAAACGGGTCAGTGCCCAACGCCTTGGCCGCGAAGAAGACCGGCAGCTCGGCGGCCATGAGCAGGTAGTAGTGGAGACCTCCATAGTAGTAGTGGACGGGAACGAAGGTGCGGGCGTGCAGCATCCCGTAGGCGCGCGGTCCTAGCTCATCGGGATTCCAGGTCGGCGCCAGCCCGCGATGCGCGCCGACCACGCAGAGGACGAAGCAACAGAGTGCCAGGAGCAGGTAAGGAGCGTCTCTTCGGCTCAACCCCACGATCCTTCTCTAATCGGCTAGCTACTCGAGCCTGCGAATGCGCTTCTTCCCGGAGCGCGATATGCGCCCGGATTCTAGCGCGTTGCTATCGTGGGGGCGTGCCGTTGCCCGCAAAGGTCCTCGAGTTCGTGGAGCTGTTCGACGCCGGCCGCTATTGGGACGCGCACGAGGCGCTCGAAGACCACTGGCGCGAGGACCGGGTCGACTTCTACAAAGGCATGATCCAGGTCGCGGCGGCCTTCGTGCACGTGGACAAGCGCAACTGGCTCGGCGCCCGCAAGGTGCTACTGCGGGCGCTGCCGTACCTCGAGGCCTGCCCTGCATCCCATCGCGGCTTCGACGTCGCGGCCGTGTGCGATCACGGCCGGCGTCTGCTGGAGGCGGTCGAGCGGCTCGAAGCCGGGGAGCTGGAGGAGTTCGACGAGTCGCTCAGGTTCCGGATGCGGAACCACCTGGCGTAGCCAGGTCGCTGTCCGCGTCCTCGTCGATGCCGCGCCGGGCGTTCCACCACGCGAACCAGCGCGGCGTGTACCGGACCACCGCCCAGGCCAGGAGCGCGCCGGCCACGAGGTCGACGACATAGTGGTAGCGCAGGTAGACCGTGGCCGCGATCAGACCGGCGCCGAACGGCAGCAACACCCAGAACGTGCGCCGCGCCCAGCGCCAGGCGTAGACGAGCACGATCAACGCCATCTCGGTGTGCCCGGAGGGGAAGCAGTCGTGGTGCTTGCCTTCCAGGGCGTGCAGCGCGTCGTGGATGGGGCCGGCCAGCAGCAGGCCCTCGAGCTCCTTCGTATACGCGATCATGCCGGTCTCCTCAGCCCAGCGGTCGGGGCTGATGGCGGGAACCAGGATGTAGCCGAGATACGAGGTCCAGAAGCCGAGCAGCACCGCCGTCAACACCTCTTCGGCGCGGTTGTAGCGGCCGCGCCGCCACAGCACGAGGAACAGAACGATCGGCAGGAAGTAGTAGGAGGTGTACGCGATTTGCAGGAACTCGGTCAGCAGCGGGTTGTAGATGCTCTCCACCCACTCCTGCGGGTTCATGCCGAAGATCGCGATGTCGATCCAGGTCAGGTCGAGCTCGTAGGTGCGCGGGTTCAAGGAGGTGATGATCCGTCCGAGCAGCTTGAAGGCGATGGCGATCATGACGATCCCGGCGATCCCGCGTGCCATCGTCTGCACGCGCCCCGGCCTCATGCGCAGCCGGCGGAAGAACCAATACGCCCCCGCGAGGAACAGGATGTGGCCGAACAGCAGCCCGGCCACCGCGCCGCCCGAATCGAAGCCCGCGGCGCGCACCAGGATCAGCACCGCGATGAAGCTCCAGTAGGCGAAGACGAGCGCTTCGCTGAGGCGCAGGGGCCGGATGCCGGTGAACCGCATGTCGGGCAGCCGGGATCGTACGCGACGGCCACGAGCTTGCTATGCTTCCGCGCCATGAGGCGCTGGGGGTGCGGTTTCCTGCTTCTGGCGGCGTGCGCCACGGAGCGCGAGGTGCAGGCCGCGCCGAAACCGGAGGCGGCCGACGCCGGGACGGCGATGGTTGCCGAGGCGCCGCCGCCGATACCGCTCGAGCAGGTGGTGGGGCAGCCCACCGGGGCGCTGCCGTTCCGCATCACGTGGTCGCCCGACGGGCGGGAGGTCTACTACCTGCGTGCGCGCGCGGGAAGCCGCGTCAGCGACTTATGGGCGCTGGACCCGCAGACCGGGCAGGAGCGGCGTGTGCTCGAGGCGGGCGAACCGCAGAAGCTGACCCCGGAGGAGCGCTCGCAGCGCGAACGTCAACGCGTGCGCCACCGGGGCATCGGACGCTACATCTGGAACCCGGACGGCAAGTCGTTGCTGATTCCGCGCTCGGGGGACCTGTACCTGTTGCGCGACGGCGAGCAGGAGCGCCTCACGCAGACCAGCGCTCCGGAGCTCAACCCGGCCTGGTCGCCGGACGGCCGCTCGCTCGCGTACGTGCGTGCGCAGAACGTCTACGTGCGGTCGAACGGAGAGGAGCGTGCGATCACGCAGGAGGGCCTGGGCAAGCTGCGCTGCGGCCTGGCCGAGTTCATCGCGCAGGAGGAGCTCGGGCGGCACACCGGCTTCTGGTGGTCGCTGGACTCCAAGAGCATCGCCTACCTGCGCACGGACTCCACGAACGTGCCGCTGTTCCGGTACCACGACTACCTGACGCCCACCGGCAGGCAGATCGAGCAGGAGTACCCGCGTGCCGGCGACGCGAACGTCGAGTGGCGCCTCGGCATCGTGCCGGCGGCAGGCGGCGAGACGGTCTGGATGCAGGTCGGGGGTGAATACCTGGCGCGCGTGAACTGGATGCCCGACGGCGCGCTCGCCGTGCAGGTGATCAATCGCGAGCAGACGAGCCTGAAGCTCTACCGTTGCGATCCCGGCACGGGGGAGGGCACGCTGCTGCTGGAGGAGCAGGACGACGCTTGGGTGATGCTGCACCGCAACCTGCGCTTTCTCTCCGACGGGCGTTTCTTGTGGACGTCCGAGCGCCACGGCTTCCGCCACATCTATCTGGTGGACGGGCAGGAGCTGCGGCCGCTCACGCACGGCAGTTGGGAGATGCGGAGCGTCGTTGCCCTGGACGAGGAAGCGGGGCTGGTCTACTTCATGGGCAGCCGCGAGTCGCTGCTGGAGCGGCACCTCTATCGCGTGGATCTGGAAGGGCGCAAGATCGAGCGCCTGACGAAGGAGCCCGGCTGGCACAGCGCGGTGCTGTCCCCGGATTACAGCTGGTTCGTGGACACATGGTCGCGCGCGGGTGTGCCGCCCACTATCACGCTGAGGGAGACCGGAGGGGAGCGCAGCCGCGTGCTGGCGCAGTCGAAGACGCTTCCCGATCTGCCGCGGCCCGAGTTCTTGACGATCAAGGCGGCAGACGGCACCGAGCTGAGCGCGATGGTGCTCAAGCCCGCGCTCCCCGGACGGCGGCCGGCGATCGTATACACCTACGGCGGGCCTACCGCGCAGCTCGTGGCGGACCGCTGGGGCGGGCGGCGCTACCTGTTCCACGTGCGCCTGGCTCGCAAGGGGTACGCGATCTTCACGCTGGACAACCGCGGCAGCGCCGGGCGTGGCCGGGACTTCTCGCGCGCGGTCGCGGGAACGCTTTGCGAGCAGGAGTGGCGCGATCAGGCTGCGGGTGTGCAGTGGCTCGGCTCGCAGCCCTACGTCGACCCGGCGCGCATCGGGATCTGGGGCTGGTCTTACGGCGGCACGATGTCGCTCATGTGCCTCTTGCGCGCGCCCGAGCTGTTCAGCGCCGCGGTGGCCGGTGCGCCCGTCTGCGACTGGCGGGATTACGACACCGCATACACCGAGCGCTACATGCGCACGCCGCAGCAAAACCCGAAGGGGTACGCGGCTTCGTCGCCGATCACCTACGTCGACAGGCTGCGGCGCCCGCTGCTGATCGTGCACGGCGTGCGTGACGACAACGTCCACTTCCGCACCACCGTGGCCTTCGTGGACAAGGCGCAGCGCAAGGGCAAGCTGGTCGAGATGGACTTCTATCCGCGCGCCGCGCACGGGCTCGGTGGCCCGGCCATGAACCGTTTGTTCTACAGCCGCATCGAGCGCTTCTTCGACACCCACCTCGGCGGGAAATAAACCGCCGAGACGCCAAGGGACGACCCATGCGTTCTGCTTCTAGATCTGCAGCCTGCCGGCGCGCAGGCGGAATGTGTGCGTCGCGAGCTCCTGCAGCAGCGGATCGTGGCTGGCGGCCACGACGGTCCGGCCCGCGGCATGAATCCCCTTTAGCAGGGCGATGACGGCTTCCGCCGACTCGGGGTCGAGGTCGGAGGTCGGCTCGTCGGCCAGTACGGCCTCGGGCTGCGCTGCAAGCGCCCGCGCAATGCCGACGCGCTGCAACTCGCCTCCGCTCAGCTCCTCCGGACGGGCGCGCTGACGGCCTACGATGCCCACGCCCTCCAGCAGCTTGGTGGCGATCTCGGCGCGCTCCGGACCGCCCACGCCCTGCGGGATCAGCGGGTAGGTCACGTTCTCCCACAACGGCAAGCCGCGCAGCATGCGCGCCTGTTGGAACACGATGCCCAGCCGGCGCCGAATGCGCGAGCGCTCGGCCTCCGATGCGCGCTGCAGGTCCTGCCCATCGAAGCGCACCGTGCCTTTGGTCGGGTGGTCCAAGGCCGCGAGCAGCGCAAGCAGCGTGGTCTTGCCGCTGCCGGAGGGTCCACGGAGGACGACGAATGCGCCGCGCGGGATGGTCAGCGACACGTCGTGCAGCGCCTCGATCTGCGCGCCCCTGCCGGAGCGGTAGACGCGGCTGACGCCCTGCGTCTCGAACAGCGCTTCCGTCTCGCTCATCGGAGTGCCAGCGCGGGTGCGGCCGTGGCCGCGCGCCAGGTGGAGTACAGCGTGCCCGTCGCGACGACCGCGAACGAGATCACGAAGGTCAACAACGCAGGCACCGGCGTCAGTCTGAACGGCGCTCGGAAGCCGGGCGAGATCTCGGCGCCGGGCAAGAAGACGCCCGTGATGCCCTTCCCGTTGAGCGGACCGAGCCACGCGTAGGCGAGCAGCACCGAGAGCGTTGCGCCGAGCAGGCACAGGACGAAGCTCTCGACCATGCCACGCAGCAGCACCTCGTCCGTCATCCAACCCGTGGCCTTGAGCAGCGCGGCCTCGCGCCGGCGTTCGCTGAGCCCCACGCCGGAGGTCACCATCAGGAGCGGGATGCCGACCGCGAACACGAGCACGAAGTGCAGGTTGAAGATGGCCGTCAGGTGGCGCAGGTTGCGCGGCAAGAGAGCGCGCACGTCTTCCCTCGAGGTCACCACGGGCTTCAGCGCGCCGCGCGCGTCCCGCTCCCCGAGCGAGGGCAGGCGCGAGAGCGTGGTCTGCACCGCGTGCAGGTAGCCCGGCTCGCAGCGTACGAGCAGGCTCGTCGCCAGCCCGTTCTGGTCGAAGATCTCGGCGGCCGAGTCGAGCGAGCAGAAGACCAGATTGGCCTCCCAGATGGGCAGATCCGCCTGGAACAGACCCACGACGGTCGAGACGTGCTCCCCTGCGGGGTTGCGATAGAACGGGGGCAAACGCGACTCGACGCCCACTCCCAAACGGCGCGCCAGCTCCGTGCCCATGACCAGCTCTAGCCGCGCACCCGGCCGGAACAGACGCCCCTCCACGATCTCGGTCGCCGAGGGCAGCCGCTCGGCCGGCACGCCGACGACGACCGCGCTGAGCTGTTCCTTGCCCAGCGCGATCTCGCCCACGATGCGCGGGAACACATCGCGCACGCCCGCGATGCCGCGGATGGTCTGTAGCGCGTCGAGCGGCACGGGCGCGGGCCGTCCGAAGCGCGTGCCCGCGACGTACAGGTCCGCACCACCCTCGATCGACATCTCCACCTGGTCCAGCAGCCCCTGCGCGACGCCGGCGCCTGCCAGCCAGGGGAGCAACACTGCCACGAGACAGGCGACCGTCGCCGCGCTGCGCAGCGGATGCAGAAGCACGGCCGCCACCCCCGTGCGTGCGATCGCGACCAGCTTGCGCATCACCTGTCTATCAGCAGAGAGGGCGGTCCCGCGTGTACGGGACAGAACCAGGAACCGCACAGCACCGGCTCGTGGCGCAGGGAACAGGGCGGGCCGAGCCGCGCGTCGAAAGCGGCCGCGCAGCGGGAGAGGTCGAGTTGCGGGCCGAGGCCCAAACCGCCGACGAGCTGCTGGAAGGCCCCGGACCGGGCCTCGCGCGCCGGCAGCCGGGACGACGTGGCCAACACCGCGCCCGCCGCGCCCGCGAGCAGCAGGACGGCAGCCGACAACAACGCCGGCCCCCGCCCCTTCACTCGGTGGGCTCCGTCACTTCGTGCAGGCGGTTCGGCTTGGGCGTCTCGAGCACCTGCACGCGGCCCCCGGGCCAGCGGATCTCGCAGCGCTCAACGCTTTGCGCGTCGCCGAGCCCGAAG
>JAPUHK010000193.1 GCA_027297745.1 Planctomycetota bacterium
GTAGGACGATCAACTCTGCCTCATACTTCTCGCCGCGGAAGACCGTGAACTCGTAGTAGCCCCCGCGCAGGGGCAACGGCTCACGTTCGCCGGGCATGAACACAGCCGTCTTCGACGGACGTTGGCCGGTCTCCGCGTTTCTAACCAGCACCCGCGCGGGGATCAGATCCGCCAGTCGGATGACAGTCTTTGGTTGGTTGATGTGCCAGCTCCTCTCGGGTCCCCCGTCGAACGATAGGTAGAAGCCCGACTCGTCACCGCGAAAGGTTGCCCGGCCCTGGACGTCGGTGATGAGCTTGAATCTCCCCAACCCTCTCGAGAAGGCGCGGTTTTCGAGCAGGGTCATGCGGATGCCGATCGCAGGCTGTTTGCGCGCCCCGAGCACGAGCACCTCCCAAGTCTGGTGGTCGGCGTCGGTCTCTGCTTGCCCGGCGGCAGGCCGCCCGCTCTCGTCCGGCGGATTCGGCGGGATGGCAGTGTCGAGGGGCGGGAGCGGGACGGGGCGAAGGTCGGCGCCCGACACTTGCTCCGGCGGGAGATCGGCCTGTTCCGGCTGCGCGCCGGGCGTGTCGCCAGCGTGCCGGGCCGCCCGCTCGTCGTCGGAGCCCTGAAGACTCCAGAGCAGGAGCACGACCGCCAGCAGCGCGATCGCCGAGGCCAGCTTGACCATCCGCATGCTCAAGACCCAGGGTACTACCCCTGTTGAGACGAGTGCGGGGGGCTAAGCCGTCAAGCGGACGCGGACGGTTCTTCTAGAAGGAATCAGAGGACATGATCTTGTGCAGCCGGCGCAGCGCCTGCGACTCGATCTGGCGGACGCGCTCGCGGGTGAGGCCGATGCGGGCCCCGATCTCCTTGAGCGTCAGCGGGTCCTTCTTCTGCTGCTCGCCGAGACCGAAACGCAGACGCAGGATCAGCGCCTCGCGATCGGAGATGGCGTCCAGCAGCTCCTCGATCTTGTCGATGTGGTAGCGGCGGAAGAAGACCTCTTCCGGCGTGTGCATGGCGCCGTCGACGATTGTGTCCTGGGCGGCCTGAACGGCGTCCAGGCTGATCGTGCCGCTGCCGGTGTAGTCCGCGCGGATGGCGCGCCGCAGTACCTTCATCTCCGCCGGCTCGAGGCCCATGGCCTCGGCCAGCTCCGGCACGGTGGGCTGGCGCCCGTACTCTTGCTCCAGCCGGTTCCTCTGGCGCTTGAGACGTGTGATCACCTCGACCAGGTAGGACGGGATGCGCACGGTCTTGACCGTGTTGACCAGCGCGCGGCGCACGGCCTGCTTGATCCACCAGGTGGCGTAGGTCGAAAAACGCGTCTCCTGCGCGGGATCGAACTTCTCGACGGCGCGCATGAGGCCGATGTTGCCCTCTTCGATGAGGTCCATCAGGGTCAGGCCGCGACCGGTGTAGTTCTTGGCGATCGAGACGACCAGGCGCAGGTTCGCGCTGATCATCGCCTCGCGCGCCTCCATGTCGCAGTCGCCCTGGATGCGGATCGCCAGCTCGCGCTCCTCCTCCTTCGAGAGCAGCGCTACCTTCTTGATCTCGCGCAGGTACGCGTTCAGCGCCGTGCTGTGTTCGATGAGCCCTTCCTCCTGGTACCGACGCCAGGGCCGACAATCCGACCCCAGGGGTCTCCGTCCTCGGTCCGGAGGCATTTTCGGCGGCGACCCGGGGGGAGTTGAGGAGGAATGCCCGAAGTTACGGACTTTGGACGGAGGGCTCGCATCAGGCTCCGAGGAGCTCCCTGTAGAGGCTCTCATAGGCGTGTACGCCTATGGATCGGTCGAAGCGCTCCACAGCCCTAAGCCGGGCCGCAGAGGCCATGGCCGCGTGGGCTTTGCGGTCGCCCATCAGCTCCAGGGCGCGGGCCGCCATGGCGCCCACGTCTCCCACCGGGCACAAGATCCCGCTGACGCCGTCCTCGACCACTTCGGGCAGGCCCCCCACGTCGCTGACCAGGGGCGGGACCCCGCAGGCCATGGCCTCGAGCGCAGCCAGGCCGAAGCTCTCAGTCTCGGAGGGGAGCAGGAACAGGTCGGCCGCGCGCAGCAGGCGCTCAACGGAGCTCTGCTGCCCGAGCACCTCGACGTGCTCGCGCACCCCCAGCTCTTCGGCCAGCGCCTCGGCCGCCGGGAGGTCCGGCCCGTCGCCCACCAGCAGCAGGCGCGCAGGCGTCTCGGCTTGCACCGCCGCGAAGACGCGCACCACGTCGCCGACGCGCTTGACCGGCCGGAAGTTGCTGACGTGCATGAGCACCTTTTCGCCACGCGGCGCGAAGCGCGCGCGGGTCTCGCTGCAGCGCTCGGGGTTGTAGCGCGAGGTGTCGATGAAGTTCGGAATCACGTGGATCGTGCAATTGCGGCACAGAAAGCCGTCGGTCTGCGCACGCAGGTGTTCCGACACCGCCGTGACCGCATCCGAGCGCTCGATGCCGAAGCGGGTCGGCGCCAGGTAGCTCTTGTCCTGGCCGACCAGCGTGACGTCGGTGCCGTGCAGCGTCGTCACGACCTTCACCCCGCCGCCGAGCATCTCCTTCGCCAGCACCGCCGACACCGCGTGCGGGATGGCGTAGTGCACGTGCAACAACTCCACGCCGGTGTCCTGTACGACCTCGACCATCTTGGAGGCGAGCGCCAAGGCGTACGGCGGGTAGCGGAAGAGCGGGTAGGGGGGAACGCGCACCTCGTGAAAAGTGACGCCGTTCAGGTGCGGCAGGGACGGCAGGCGCAGGGGCGGCTCGTAGCTCAGGAAATGAATCTGGTGGCCGCGCTCGGCCAGCGCCAGGCCGAGCTCTGTGGCTACTACGCCCGAGCCACCGTACGTGGGGTAGCACGCGATCCCGATCTTCATGGGCTCCCCACTATACGGAGACGCTCCGTGAACGTGCCCGGGCATGGGCAGGTTCACGGGAGAGCGGCTCAGAACCCTCGTCGCTCTTCGCAGAGGTCCTTCACCGGATCCGACAGGGCGGGCGGGCCGTCGATGGCGTAAGGCTCCGCGTACAGCGCCCCGGCCTGCTTGCCGTGGAAGCGCCAAAAGGCGCGCAGGTCGTCCTCGAAGCCGGCATCTGTGAGCGGCGTGGCGGGGCCCTCCCGCGTGGGGTCGAATTGGCTCGCGTAGCAGCGCACGGCGGCTAGCTTTTCTTCGACGACGTCGCTGATGTCGACCACGAAGCTCGGCCTGAAGTAAGTGTGCCGCGAGTAGCGCACGACGCGCCGCACGCGATGCGGCTCGCCGTCGGCGACGGCCTTGTGCAAGCTGGCCTGGAACGCCGCGGCGTGCACGATGCGCGCGGCCGCGGCGTGATCGGGATGCTGGTCGCCGGCGTCGTGACACAGCACGAGCTTCGGACGCCAGCGACGGATGGCTTCGGTGGCGATGCGCACTGCCCCGTGCGTCGCCTCGAGCTGCGTGTCCGGCAGACCCAGACACTCGCGCCCCGCAGCCCCGAGCTGCGCGGCCGCGTTCTTGGCTTCCTGCGCACGGGTGTCCGCATCGCCGCGCGAGCTGCGCTCGCCGCCGGTCAGGTCGATGATCGCGAAGCGGTACCCGCGGCGAGCCATGAGCAGCAGCAGGCCGCCGCAGGCCAGCTCGACGTCGTCCGGGTGTGCCCCGAAGGCGAGCAGCTCCACGAAGTCACGCGGGGGGCTCATAACCGCACAAGATAGTGGCCAAACTCGTATGGGTCGAAGGCTGCCTGAAGTTGCTGCGCAAGCTGCGGCCCGTGGCGCAGCAGGAAGGGGAACAACGACACCGTCCGTTCCTGCGGCTGGCCGCGCGGACGCAGCGCCGTCATGAGGCGCTTGAAGCGCTTGCGCCCGACCCCGGCTTCATCCCGCCGTGCGTCGTCCAGCCGCCCGGCGAGCCGCTCCAGGTCCTCTTCCATGCGTTTGACCGTGCGCCGGAAGGGTTTGTCGGTGTTGGCCGGCAGGTCGAGCGTCCCCTGTTCCAGCGCCGCCGTCAATTCGCCCGCTTCCGCAGCCAGCTTGCGCAGGCCCGCCGCGACCGGGTCGCCGCCGCCCGCCTCCGGCAGGTGCTCCACTCCGCAGACCACGTCGTCCAGCGCAACACCCAGCCGCGCGGCGTCGCGAGCGGCGGCCGGCTCGACCAACGTGGCCGCGTCGCGCGGCAGCACCGCGGGCATCGGGATTCCGAAGGCCTCGTGCGCCTGCTTGAGCTGCGACCAGTAGTCGATCTCGCCCGGTCCGCACACCGCGGCCAGCACGGGGAGGGCGGCGTTCTGGATCAGCACGCGCACGGCGACGTCGCTGGACCAGCGCTCCGGCAGCGACGCTCCGCGCTCGCTACGCTTGCGCGGCGGAGTACTGTCGAAGAAATAGCCGCCCACGGGCGGCTCGAGCCGGCGCGCGAAGCCCGTGTCCCGCTGCAGCGACGCGTCCAACTCCCCGGGAGCGGCCGCGATGCGCCCAGCGGTCTCGCGCATCGGCTCACGCAGCAAGTAGGGCTCGATGAAGACCACGCCGGACCCGGCTACGAGGCGCGCGAGGTTGCGCACGTGCCAGCGCGCGGGCTCGTTTTCGGCGGGCTCCACGAGCGACCACGCGTCCCCTTCACCCAACGCCTGCTTGACCTCGGCCAGGAACGGGGCCGGATCCGCCTCGACGCGACGGATGGACGTGCCGGCCGCGGTGCCGGTCTGCAGGCGCAGCTTGCGGTCGTCCAGGAAGAAGCGGTTCACCTCGTCCCAGTCGTGGTCTTCGCTCTCTACCCAGAAGACCGGCACGACCGGAACGCACAGCTCCTCTTCCAGCCGGCGCGCGGCATTGATCACCGTGAACAGCTTGTAGGTCGTGTAAGCCGGCCCCAGAAGCAGCCCGACCTGCTGGCCGCTGACCACGCAGAAGCCGTCTCCGAGCCGGCGCGCGTTGTCCACGGAGCCCCCGACCTGCGCGTTGTACTCCTGCAGCAGATCGGTCAGCGGTGGGCGCAGTCGCGGCGCATCCAGGAGCGGCTTCAGCGCGCGCGGATCGCGATAGTCGACGGCGAAATTCCGGAGCACGGACTCGGGCTCGGCCAAGTAGGCGCGCGCGACCTCGTTGCCGGGGTCGAAGCGGGAGTAGGGAATGCTGGCGAGCTCGAGGCTCTGCACGCCCCGTTACTCCTTGAACGCCAGGACGATGCAACGCGGGCTGTCGGTCGTGAAGTCGCGGCCCGAGAAGTCGCCGTAGAGGTGAATGGGAGCCAGCCTGAACTCCCCGAGCAGCATGAGCAACTCGGAGTGGTTGTAGACGCGAACCGACTCCGTGTACGAGCGGCGGCCGTCGGGGCCGTCGATGGTTACGTCCTTTTCGACGCGCCCGTCTCGCAGGCGCCGGTGGAACTGGAGCTTGTGCTCGCCGCGGACGACTTCACCCTCGGGCTCGAGGGAGACGGCCAGGTGCGTGGAGTTCAGATAGTCGAGGAACAGCCGCCCACCCGGGAGCAGCACGCGCGCAATCGACTCGAGCACGCGGCGGTTACCGGCGTCGTCGAAGTACCCGAAGGAAGTGAAGAACGAAGTCACGCCTTCGAACAGGCCGAGGAACGGAAGCGCGCGCATGTCACCGCGCACACGCCGGGCGCCCTCACCCCGCGCCAGCAGATCGCGGCTCAGATCGAGGCCGACGGCGCTCAGGCCTTCCTCTTCAAGCGCGCGCACGTGGCTGCCGTCGCCGCAAGCCACGTCGAGCACGCGCGCACCGGGCCGCAGGCCCAGAACCCTGGCCGCGAACGCCGCTTCCGAGCGCAGCACCTCCCTGTCGCGGTGCGCGTAGACATCGAGGTAGTCGGCCTTGAACGCGGTCTCGTACCAGGTCATTTGCTTCTCGCCTCCTCGATGGCTTCCCATGCCGAGCGGGCTGCCGTGCGCACGGCGTCCTGCCAGGGCAACCGTTCACGCTCGCCCGCAAAGAGTATGGCCCGCGACGAGCTCACGACAGCTCCACGGCCGGTGGAATCGAAAAAGGGCGCCAGGTCGGAGCCGCCCTGCGCGCCGAACCCCGGCACCAAGAAGAAGGTCTCCGGCAGCGCGGCCCGCAAGCGGCCGCCCACTTCAGGGTCGGTGGCGCCCACGACCGCGCCGAAAGCGGGCTGGGCGCTGATGGCTTCCACCAGACCCTGCTCCCACACGTCCTGGAACTGCGGCGCCCCGGGGTTGGAGGTGCGCAATAGCAGCAAGATGCCGCGCTCGTGTAGTTGCGCGGCCTTCACGAACGGCTGCACGGTGTCCAGGCCCAGGCTCGGGTTGACAGTGATCGCGTCGGCGTCGAAGGGCCCGTCGAAATACGCGGCCGCGTAGGCCTCGGCCGTGGAGCCGATGTCGCCGCGTTTGACATCGGCGATGGAGGGGATGCCCCGTTCGCGCAGTAGCGCGAGCAGTTTCGCGAAGGCCTCCACGCCGGCCGGTCCCTCCCGCTCGAAAAAGGCGACGTTCGGCTTGTAACAGGCGGCCCACTCCGCGGTG
>JAPUHK010000194.1 GCA_027297745.1 Planctomycetota bacterium
GTGGTGTCGGCCGCGGAGGCGAAGGTGGCGAGGATCCCGTTCCGCCGGACCCCGGTCCCGGTGTTGACGGCCCCGGCGGCGAAGGCGGCGAGGATCCCGATCCGCCGGACCCGGGCCCTGGTGGGGACGGCACCGGCGGCGAGGGCGACGACACGCCTCCCGATCCGGGTGAGGATCCCGGCTTCGGCGGCGGCATCCCGCCGGACATGGATCCGCGCACGCCTTCCGACCCTGAGGGCGGCGGCGGCGGCGGTGCGCCGGAGCCTCCGGGTGAGGACCCGCCGACTCCGGGTGTGGACCCGAACGGCGGCAGCGGCACTGCGACGCCGGCAGATGGCGTTTCCACTCCGCTGGGCACTCCTTCCACGGAGAACTGGGCCAACCTGCTGCGCATGTTCGGCCTCTTGCGCGACAACGATCAGGACGGCCTTGTGGACGACTGGCCCATAGAGCCCCATGCCGAGGGCGCCCTCGTGGTGCCCGTCTTCGCGGCCTACGGCGGTCCGGACCCGACCCAGTTCGTCGCCGGTGAGGACTTCAGCCGTTGGCCGCAGCCCGGCCGCGGCGACCTCGTCGACGTAGTGAACGGGAACGACGACGTGCGTGAGAACGGCGGCGGCAACCTGTTCGTCTGGGAGGCCATGAACGGCACGAACCAGAGGCTGATGGACGACACCGACCAGGACCAGGAAGGCGACTTCCCGTCCTTCGAGTTCGACTGGCACGTGCATCTGGTGGCCTTCGATCAGAACGTTTCCGCAGATATCGAGCCCGCCGGCGAGCTGAATCCGCAGATAGCGGACTTCCGCAAGCTGCCGCGGCTGCTGGCCCGTCCCTCGGGCGAGATGATCGACAACCGTGCGGCTCTGAGCGGGCCGTTCATCGCCCAGCGCTACACCGGCGAGGGCGAGTCCGTGGTCATCGACGAGATCTCGGGCGACGGTGGGGAGACCAGGTTCCGGCTGACGCTGTCGGACGAGAGGCTCTCCAGCCAGGGGACGACCATTCGGGTCATCTCCAGCGAGGGCGTTCCGGACGACGCGGACGTGCCGGTGGGCCCGGGCGTCCTGAAGATCGGCGACGAGCTCGTGGTCTTCCAGGAGGCGGAGATTTCCGGCGGTGCGCTGGTGTTCAGCCAGTGCGTGCGCGGCGTGCTCCGCACGCAGGCCGTGGGCTATGAGCGCGGCGTCGAGGTCGTGCCCCAGGTGGGCTTCTATGTGGCGATCCTGACCGAGTCGGTGCAGGCGTCGAGCAACGCGCTCTCGGGACTCGGCTTCGACCGTTTCCCCTTGGACGGTTGCCTGCGTCTCGAGGACCCGGATTCCGACCGGGCCGAGCTGCGCATCTACACCACGAACAACGGGGCGACGGTGTCCATGCCGGTCCACACGTTCGGCGGCGGCATCTTCACCAGCCGCTACGGCACGGTGGCGACGAGCCACGACCAGGGAACGCCCATCTTCTACCATCCCATCCGGGCGTGGGACCGCTTCGCGGAGTTCAACGACGATCCGCAGATGAGCTACTGGTCCCTGTCGATTCAGAAGCGGGACGCCTATCTCAAGCGCATCTACTGGAACGAGCAGATCTCGGAGTTCACGAACCTGCGCTTCGTGGTGCGTCTCAACGGCGTCGCGCCGTGGGACTCCAGCAGCAAGCGCGTGCTCTACCGGAGCAAGGACGGGGACAGCGCGGGCCCTCTCGGAGCGAACTACAGCTACGAGATACCCAAGGGCGAGAACCCGCTGCAGTTCCTGTATGCCATGGAGGACCCGTGGGGTGACAACTTCATCGGGATCCAGGCCGACAAGGTCGAGATCCGGATCTTCACCATCTACGAGACGGGCGCCTACGAATGGGCCAATCCCGAGCGGAAGGGCTGGAAGACGGCGCCGCGGGTGCAGGCCGTGCACATGGAGTACGTGCAGCCCAACCGGGTCTGGCGTCACGTCGACCTGGACTAGACGGAGATCGAGTGGACTTTACGGCGCGCCGGGCATGTGCCCGGCGCGCTTGTCTTGACAGCCGTTAGCCCCTAGCCATTGCTGCTAGCCGGAAGGGCAGCGGGCGATGGCGAGGGGCCCCGTACGCGTGCCCCCGCGCCTGCCCATGCCCGATCCCCATGCCCGTTTCACGGACTGACACGAATACTGCGGGCAGGGGCACGGGCATGGCAACGGGTGGTCCGGTTGGGCGTCGGGCAGATGGAGTGGCCAGGCCAACGGTTTGCCCGGACGATATACTCCCAAATCAAGCCATGCCGAACGCCACCGACATCCGCAAGGGGACCGTGCTGGTCGTCGACGACGACCTCTGGGTCTGCACGGATTTCCACCACATCACTCCCGGCAACAAGCGGGGCCACGTCCAGGCCAAGATCAAGAGCCTGAAGTCGGGCCAGACCGTCCAGCGGCGCTTCAGCGCGACCGAGCGGGTCGAGTTCGCCTTCCTGGACAAGCGGCCCTGCGAGTACCTCTACCAGGACGGCAAGCACTTCGTCTTCATGGACGGGGAGACCTACGAGCAGTACCACCTGAGCGACGATCAGGTGGGGGAGCAGATGGGCTTCATCATCCCCAACAGCACGATTCAGGTGACCTTCTACGACGGGACCGCCATCGCGGTCGACCTGCCCGCCTCCATAGGGCTGAAGGTCACGCACACCGAGCCGGGGGTGAAGGGCGACACCGTGTCGAACGTCTTCAAGCCCGCCACGCTCGAGACCGGGCTCGAGATCAAGGTGCCCAACCACATCAAGGTGGGGGATGTGGTCAAGGTGGGCACCGCCAACAAGGAGTTCATCGGGCGGGTTTCGTCGGGGTAATGCCTTACCCCTACCCATGCCCTTGCCGCTGCCCCTACCTCTACCCCCTGAAGTTTCTCCCTCTTCCGTGGGCAGGGGCAAGGAGCAAAGGTAGGGGTAGACGTAGGGGTAGGGAAGCAGTCACTCCGCCTCGTACAGCCCCGTCAGGTACTCGGCGATCTGCGCGGCCTCCTCCTTGGTCCAGCCGGGTACGCCGCGCTTTTCGGCGATCTTCTCCATGCGCCGGACCTGGCGGCTCCAGGATCGTTCCTCTTCACGGGCCGGCACGAGCGCCCGGCTGAGGTTGTGGCACTTGCCGCAGTGTTGCTCGAAGACGCGCCGCAAGGCCTCCTGCGGATCGGGCGCCGCGCCGCGGCGCGAATAGAGGAACTGCGTGATCGGCTCCACCTCCTGCGGGTGGATCGTCTCGGGTAGCAGGCGGGCGTAGCGGCGGATCGTCTCACGCCAGCCCTCCTCCGTTTTGGTGGCCCCGAACACGCGGTCGAGCGCGTGGCACGTGGAGCAGCGCGCCTCGACCAGCGCGGCCCCGGACAGCACCATGCCCTCGTGCGTCTCGGGCGCGGCGAGGTCCCGCCGCATGTAGGCCAGGACGGGCCGCCGCACGTCGGCCAGCGCCGGGTCCAACTCGATCATGCGGTCCAACGTGGCCTCCCAAAGGGCTGCGCTCAGCCGGCCCTTGCGACCATAGACGCGCTCCAGGTCGTGGCACTTCTGGCAGCGCCGCGCCACCACCACCGCGCCGGCATCGGCCAGCGCCTCTCCTTGCAGGTCCCCGATTTCCGCGGCCTGCGCCTTGTCGAGCAGGAACGGTCCCAGGCCCAGCGTGACCATGACTACGCTGAGCACGAAGATCGTGATGCCCATGCCGGGCAACATCGTCTGTAACTTCGGAAGGCGCCGCACGATGAGGATCTTGATCGCCAGCAACGGAAAGAGCGCGATCGCCAGGCTCAGGTGCAGGCTCTGCAGCGCGTCGAAGGCGGCGTAGTCGGCCGCCTTCGCGATCATGACCACTAGCATGACCAGGTAAAGCAGCACGAAGGCGCGGCCTGCCCACTTGTGCCAGCGCATCAATTTCGGTGTCAGAGGCGACGGTTTCGCGCTTCCGTACACTTTCAGCATCAAGACGAGTGCGATTGCACCCAAAGTCACGAAGAGTCCACCCAGGAAAGCAGTGAGATTCGGATCCATGCAGGGGTTCTACACCGGATCCCATCCGCGCTGCGCAGGGCCGCGGGGACGCCCGGAATCGGCCTCCGGAGAGGGGACGGCCCTGGGGGCAAACTGTGGATAACTCGGTGGACAAGAGGCTCAGGGGGGACTAAGTCGTGCCGGTTGCATGACTTAGGAAGCCGCAGCGCGGTTTCGCGGGGCGCGACCGGTTGTGCATGGCTGTCGGCGGCCCCGGAGCGCCGTTCGGTGCGACCGAAGACCCTAGACCCCTGCGACGCCGAGACTTGCGGCGAACGGGCACGGTCGCGGCGGCCTCCGCACAGCGGTGCACCGCAACCTCGAGTCGCGAATCGTTCACGCGCGTCGCGTTGCCGGCGCGCGGACTCTCACGCAGTGTCTTGCAGCGGGAGTCGCGCGCCCGCGCAAAGGAAAGCTTGCGCGCGACGCGTCAGCGCGTGCCGTGCGCACGCGCGATCGAAAGGCGCGACCAGGGGAACTTCCGGTGAAAAGGGGAAAATGAAAAGGGGAAAATGGTAGGAATGATGGAAAGTTTTACGCTATAGAGCAACCCTGGCCGCTTGTCTCTGCATCCCTTTCAACGGTTGGCAATCGTAGGGCAAGGTGGGGGTGGACTCAAGAAGCAATCAGCCCCGCTGGGGCAGCCGCTAGGCCACTAGCACGCGTCCTCCGGGCCCCTGAACCTCGCCGACGACCGTAGCATAGGCATCTCCGCCCGCACGCAAGTCCCGGACCAGTGTCTCAGCTCGGTCCGCTGCGATCGCGATCAAGAGCCCGCCCGATGTCTGCACGTCGAACAGCAGGATGCGCGCTCGCTCCGCGACGCCGGCCGCGATCTCGATGTCGGCCTGCGCAAAGCTCTCGTTGCGGCGCGAGCCGCCGCAGACATAGTCGTCCGCCAGGTACGGCTCCGCCTCTTCCAGGTAGGGAAGCGCTGCGGCATCGATGCGCACGTCCAGCCCCGAGCCCTGTGCCATCTCGGCGACGTGGCCGCTCAGGCCGTAGCCGGTGACGTCGGTGGCTGCATGCGCCCCGTGCTCGACCATGAGCTCTGCGGCCGAGCGGTTCAGGCGTCCCATCATGCGGTGTCCGGCGTCGATGGCCACGGCGTCGGCCTTGCCCTGCTTGATGGCCGTGGTCAGGCATCCGATGCCGAGCGGTTTGGTGAGCACCAGCCGGTCGCCGCTTTGCGCGGTGGAGTTGCGCAGGATGTGTTCAGGGTGCACCGTGCCGGTGACGGCCAGCCCGAACTTGATCTCGTCGTCCTGGATGGAGTGGCCGCCGGCCATCGGGCAGTCGGCTTCCTTCAGCGCGTCGAAAGCGCCCTCGAGGATGCGGCGCAACGGCTCGCTCCCGAGCTTGGCCAGCGGATATGCCACGAAGTTCACGGCCGACACGGGGCGGCCGCCCATGGCGTACACGTCGCTCAACGAGTTCGCTGCGGCGATCCGTCCGAACCAGAACGGGTCGTCAACCACGGGCGGGAAGATGTCGACCGTCTGGAGCAACGCGATGTCATCCGTCAGGGCCACGACGCCGGCGTCGTCCATCGTTTCGATCCCGACCAGAAGCGCGGGATGCTGCGGAATGTCGAGTTCGCCCAGGACCTGGGCGAGTTGCTCTTTGCCGAGCTTCGCCGCTCACCCGCCGGCCGAGCTGAATTGCGTCAAACGTACGGTCATGTGAGTTCGTCCAGTGCGCGCACGATCTCCAGAGCCTCGCCCGTCTGCAGGGTGCGCGGATCCAAGCACACGCGGTCGTCCACGATACGCGTGTAGATCGGGGGCGTGCCGAGCCGCAGGTTGCGCGCCAGCCGCGAGGCGGACCCCTTCGCGGGGGCGATGGCAACCAGCCAGGTGGGGAGCGTCTCGGTCGGCATGGAGCCGCTCCCGACCTGGCTCATGTCCCGTACGCACTTCACGTCGCACCCGGACTCGGCCAGCAGCCGCCGGAGCTCCTCGGCGCTGCGCTTCAGCGTTTCTTCCCCAAGGTGCAGCATGCGCAGGGTCGGGTGGTCGTCTCCGGGCCCCCCGGGGCGCATGAACAGACGCACGGTCGCCTCCAGCGCGACCAGTGTCAGCTTGTCCACGCGCAAGGCCCGGAACAGGGCGTTGCGGCGCACGCGGTCGATGATCTCGCTGCGCCCGAGCAGGATGCCGGCCTGCGGGCCGCCGATCAGCTTGTCGCCCGAGCAGGTCACCAGGTCCGCGCCCGTCCGCAGGCTCTCTGCGATCTCGGGCTCACCGGGCAGGTCGATCAGCGCGCCCGCGCCCAGGTCGTCCATGACGGGGATGTCGTGCTCCCGCCCAAGCGCCACCATCTCCTCCAGCGGCACGTCGTGCGTGAAGCCGACGACCTTGAAGTTGCTCGGGTGTACGCGCAGCAGCAGGCCCGTGTCCGGGCCGATGGCCCGTGCGAAGTCCCTCAAATGGGTGCGGTTCGTGGTGCCGACCTCGTTGAGCCGCACGTGCGCGGCGCGGAAGACGTCGGGCATGCGGAACGAGCCGCCGATCTCCACGAGCTGGCCCCGGCTGATGGCGGCCTCTCGCCCGCCCGCCAGGGTGTTGAGCGCGATCAGGGTGGCCGCCGCGTTGTTGTTGACCACTGTGGCCGCTTCGGCGCCGGTCAGGGCGCACAGCAGTTGCGCGATGGTGGTCTCCCGGCGGATGCGCTCGCCTTTGGCGCGGTCCACGGAGACGACGGTGTAGCCCGCCACCTCGCGCTGCAGCGCGTCCCGGGCGGCCGCCGGCAGGACCGCCCGGCCGAGCCCCGTGTGCAACACCACGCCGGTGGCGTTGATACAGCGTTGCGATCCAGGCGCCAGCCGCTCCTCGAGCCGCTCGCCGACCGCCGCCGCGATGCTCGCGGCCCCCGTGCCCTTGGCCTCGGTGAGCTGCCCGTCGCGGATGCGGGCCCTGAGCTCCTCCACGAAGGTGCGCAACTCCGCATCCACGATGCGCGGCAGCCAGCGCTCGTGCAGCGCACGCACCTCATCCGTCCTGAGCAGCCGGTCGATGGCCGGCAGCGAACGCAGGAGCTCCTTGGCCTCCATGAGCGCTAGTGTAGAGCACGCCGTGGCGGTCCGGACCGGCGCACCCCCTGCCCCTACCGTTACCCCTACCCTTACCTCCCCCCTGGTCGGCAGGAAGGGGACAGAGGCTAGGCGGTAGAGGTGCTCGTGCCCGTACTCGTACTCGAACGGGCGCCGGAACGGCTCAGGCAAGCACGAGCACGAGAACGTTCATCAGGTCGCGTCGATGCCGCCCCGCGCCATGGCTTCGCCGCGCTTGGTCAGATTGCGGGAGTTGCCGCCGCGCCGAGTCGCGCCGAGCCGGTCGTAGTACTCGAGCAGAGGGATCAGCCACTTGCGGCTGATGCCCCCGAAGGCCGCCTTGGCCTCCACCGGTTCGAACGACCCGCGCTTTTGCGCCACCGCCTGCAACAGGCGCACGCCCTCGTCGAGCGTCTCCTTGAGGAACAGGAGCCCGGGCGCGACCTCCCGCACCTCCCCGCGGTCGGTCAACAGCACGAAGGCCGCCTCCACCTCCCCGTCGTCGAGTCCTGTGGCCTCGGCCACCTTCGAGCGGGCCGGTGGCGCGAAGCGCGCATCACGCAAGCAGTGTTGCACGCGCCGCGCCGCTTCCGCCGTGTCCTCGCCGACGCGCACCTCGTGTGTAGCGAGCCGCACCGTGCGCCCGTCGACCACGACCTGCGCGCCCAGACGCCCTAACGCCGTCATGAACAGCGCCTCCGAAATGCCCGCCGCATCGCGTGCCGCGGCGATCGGCAACATCTGCGCCAGGGGCTGTTGTGCGTGCAACGCGTCGAGCACCCCGGGGAGCGCGGCCACGGCTTGCTCGATCGTATCGGAGGCGACCAGTGCGCCGCCCTGTAGCTGCGCCAGCTTGCCTTCTTGCAGCAGGCGTTCGACCAGCAGGCCGCTCGCTTCGCGGTCCAGTTGGCAGCGCACCGCGAGCGGGCCCGGCTGGAGCTCCCCGCCGAGCTCGAGCGCCGTCAGCAGGCGCCGCGCCGGATCGGGTAGCGCAGTCTCCCATGCACGCAGCTGTTGCTGGCGCTCCATGTCCTTGCGGCGCAAGGGCGTTTCCAGGCAGGCGATGATGCGGCCGCCGCCGACCGTCTCGCGCGCGTTGCTGGTGCGCACGATGTAGGGCGCCCCGTCGAACACCGTGACCGGGTTGTTGCAGCGCAACTCGACCAGAGCCTGCTGCCCCGGGGCGAGCTCTTGGCCCCGCGTTAGGAACAGCGTGGCCATCTCCTCCACGGTGCCGCTCAGCACGCGCAGCTCGACGCCGTGTCGCAGCGGGCGCCGGGCGCCCGGCAAGAGCGCCAGCGAGGCGGCCAGGTGGCGCGAGGGGCGGTAGACACCCGGCGCGGCCACCACCATGCCGCGCGCCACCTCCTCGTGGTGGGCGCCGGCCAGGTTGAGCGCGGTCCGATGCCCCGCGCGCGCGTTCTCCGTCTTCTCGTGGTAGACCTCGATCGCCCGCACGCGTGCCTTCTTGCCGACCGGCAGGATCTCGACCGCGTCGCCGCTGCGGATCGAGCCGGCGCCGGGGACGCCGGTCACAATGCAGCCGAAGCCGGCCGCCGCGAAACGGCGCTGGATGGCCATGAAGAAGGCACCGGGGTGCGGCGCGGTGGTCACTCCGCTCACCAGCCCCAGCAGAGTGCTACGCAGCTCGGGGACGCCCTCGCCGGTCGCCGCCGAGCAGGCCAGCACGGGGGCTCCGGCGAGCGTCGATCCCACCAGGTAATCCTGCAGCTCCTCCATGGCCAGCCCGCGCATTTCCTCGTCCACCAGGTCGATCTTGTTGAGCACCGCCACGCCCTTACACACGCCCAGCAGCCCCAGGATGTCCAGGTGCTCGCGCGTCTGCGGCATGACCCCGTCGTCCGCCGCCACGACCAGCAGCGCCAGGTCGATGCCTGTGGCCCCGGCCACCATGTTGCGGATGAAGCGCTCGTGCCCGGGCAGGTCCACGAAGCCGACGCGCTGCCCGTCCTCGGCACGCATCTCGGCGTAGCCGATGTCGATCGTCATCCCCCGCTCGCGTTCCTGGGGCCGGTCCGCGCGCATGCCGGTCAGCTGTTCCACGAGCAGCGTCTTGCCGTGGTCGATGTGGCCGGCGGTCCCGATCGTGACGGGCGGGAGCTCAGAGGGGGAAGGCATCGCCTTGTTCGAGCACCGTCAGGCCGGCATCCTGCAGCGCCCGGCACTCGCCCAGCGTCTCGTCGCGGGCGGAGGGCTTGACGTGCGTCACGTACATGCGCGTGTCCGAGCCGAGCGCGGCTCGCCAGCTGCGCAGGTCGCGCGGCGTCTGGTGTCCGAAACGGACGGCGACGTCGCTGACCCGGTCCGGGAAGGAGCACTCGACCACGCAAGCAGGCGCCTCCTGCGAGGCGACCCAGGTCATCAGCCCCTCATCGACTCGCGTGTCGCCCACGATCACCAGCTTGCGTCCGCCGCGCTCGAGCGCGAAGGCGAGACAGGGCACGGTATGGGAGCAGCGGTGCGTGTGGACCTTCCAGCCCGCCACCTCCAGCTCCGCCCCGGCCTGCACTTCGTTCCAACTCGCCGTGGCGCTCAGGTCGGGCCAGATGTCGCCGCCGAGCAGGTGCTGCCGGACCGCGTCGAGCGTCTCCTTCAGGCCCCAGACGCGCAGCTCGCCGTGGCCCAGCCGGAAGGGCAGGCCCAGCGTGTGATCCAGATGGGAGTGGCTCAGCAGGATGTCGGTGACGGCGGCGGACTCCGCGGGCGCCTGGCCGTGGACCAGCGCGCCCGTATCGACCACGAGTCCGTCGCCCAGCGCGAAGCACGTGGTCAAGCGTCCGGCGGCGGGTGCGCCCGACACCCCAAGCGCCCGGAATTGAGCCTGGTTCTCCCGCACGGCGGGCATTCTATAGGTTCTGTCTGCGTGTCTTGTGCCCGCTTGCGGCCGCGCTGCGCCTTTGCTCCGCGGCCGGGCCCCCGGCGCTACGGCGAGACTTTCGCTCTCGCCGAGGCGCGTACTCCGCTATCCTGCCTGCGCATGCCCGAAGCCTCCGTCTCGAGCGAGACGCCCGCCGGCGCGGCACACGTCGGGTCTCCGCTTCTCGACATCCAGGACCTGAAGACCTACTTCCACACGGACGACGGAACGGTCAAGGCGGTCGACGGGGTTTCGTTCCAGGCCTGGCCCGGCGAGACGGTCGGCATCGTGGGCGAGAGCGGCTGCGGCAAGTCCGTGACGGCGCTCTCGATCATGCGTCTGCTCCCGATGCCGCCGGGCAAGATCGAGGGCGGCTCGATCCTGTTCGACGGCGAGGACCTCGTGACGGCGTCGCCGGCCCGCATGCGCCAGATCCGCGGCGGGAAGATCGGCATGATCTTCCAGGAGCCGATGACCTCGCTGAACCCCGTGTTCACCGTCGGCAACCAGATCGAGGAGGCCGTGCGGCTGCACCTCCATCTGCGCGGGAAGGAGGCCCGCGACCACGCCATCGACATGCTGGCCAAGGTCGGCATCCCGTCGCCCGAGGCGCGTGTGGACGAGTACCCGCACCAGATGTCGGGCGGCATGCGCCAGCGCGTGATGATCGCCATGGCGCTGAGTTGCCACCCCAAGCTGTTGATCGCCGACGAGCCGACCACCGCGCTGGATGTCACCATCCAGGCCCAGATTCTGGAGCTGATCCGCTCCTTGCAGAGCGAGCTCGGGATGGCGGTGCAGATGATCACACACGATCTGGGGGTGATCGCCGAGACGGCCCACCGCGTGGTGGTCATGTACGCCAGCAAGGTGGTCGAGATGGCGGACGTCAAGGAGCTGTTCGGCCGCCCGCGGCATCCGTACACGCGCGGGCTGTTCCGCTCCATCCCCGCCATTACGGGTGGTCACGACCGCCTGCAGACCATCGAGGGCACGGTGCCGAACCCGCTCGAGTTCCCCTCGGGCTGCAAGTTCCACCCGCGCTGCACGTTTGCCACGGACCACTGCACCAAGCATGAGCCCGAGCTGCTCGATCTCGGCGAGGGCCACCTGTCGGCCTGCTGGCTGACCGATCCCTCGGGGCCCATGTACGACCCGGAGAAGGTGTCGTGAGCGGCAACGGCGATCTGCTTGTAGTCCGTAACCTGAAGAAGTACTTCCCCATCCGCAAGGGCGTCTTCAGCCGCGTCGTGGCGCAGGTCAAGGCCGTGGACAACGTCAGCTTCCACATCGACCGCGGCGAGACGCTCGGGCTGGTCGGGGAGTCGGGCTGCGGCAAGACGACGCTCGGCCGGGCCATCCTGCGCCTGATCGAGCCGTCGGCGGGCGAGATCGCGTTCGACGGCGTCGACGTGCTGTCGCTCAAGGGCGCCGCCATGCGCCGGATGCGCCGGCGCATGCAGATCATCTTCCAGGACCCCTACTCGAGCCTGAACCCGCGCATGACGGTGCTCGACATCGTGGGCGAGGCGCTGCACGTGCACGGGATCGCCCGCGGGCGCGAGCGCGAGGAGCGCGTCAAGCAGCTGCTCGAGCGCGTCGGTCTGGCGTCCCGCTACGTCAACCGTTACCCGCACGAGTTCAGCGGCGGCCAGCGGCAGCGCATCGGCGTGGCGCGTGCGCTGGCCCTGAACCCGAGCTTCATCGTGGCGGACGAAGCCGTGTCGGCGCTCGACGTGTCGATCCAGGCGCAGGTCATCAACCTGCTCGTGGACCTGCGCGAGGAATTCGGCCTCAGCTACCTGTTCATCGCGCACGACCTGTCGGTCGTGCGCCACATCAGTGACCGCATCGCCGTCATGTACCTGGGCGAGATCGTGGAGACCGCCGGCTCGGACGACCTCTTCGACCGGCCGCTCCACCCCTACACCGAAGCGCTGCTGAGCGCGGTGCCGGTCGCCGACCCGACGCGCGAGCGCGCGCGCATCGTGCTCACGGGCGACGTGCCCACGCCGATCGACCCGCCCTCCGGCTGCCACTTCCACCCGCGTTGCCCGCTGGTCGAGAAGATCTGCAGCGAGGTGCCGCCGGGCGTGACCGATGCGCAGAACGGCCACACGTTCCGCTGCCACGTGGTCGCGCGGCAGTTCCCCGACGAAGCCACGACGCCGGTCGAATCCGCCGCCCCGTGAGCCGCTTGGTCCGGGCCGCGGGCCTCGTTTCCATCGGAACCCTGGTCTCGCGTGTGCTGGGGCTCGGCCGCGACGCCGTGCGCGGGACGCTGCTCGGCGCGCGCTGGCTCAGCGACGCCGTCGACGTCGCCTTCAAGGTCCCCAATCTGTTGCGCGACTTGTTCGCCGAAGGCGCTTTCAGCGGTGCCTTCGTGCCTACCTTTACGGTGGTGCGCGAGCGTGACGGCGACGCGGCCGCCTTTACGGTGCTGAACCGGGTGCTGTCGACGCTGGCCGTGTACGTGGGCGGGCTGGTCGTGCTGCTGGTGGTCTTCGCGCCCGCGCTGGTGCGCGCCATCGCCGCACCGAGCTTCGTGCAGTCGGGGTACTTCGAGCTGACGGTCCGGCTCGTGCGCATCCTGAGCCCGTTCCTGCTCTTCATCAGCCTCGCCGCCGCGGCCATGGGCGCGCTCAACGTGTTCGGCCGCTTCTTCGTGCCGGCCCTGAGCCCCGCGGTCCAAAACGCGCTGCTCGTCTGCGGCGGTCTGTTCGTCTACACCATCGCCGGGGGGGGACGCGAGGCCGCTCTGCCGTGGGCGCTGCTGCTGCTCTGCGGCGGTCTCTTGCAGTTCGTGATCCAGCTGCCGGCGCTGTACCGGGAAGGCTGGCGGCCGGGCTTCACGCCGGACCTGCTGCTGCGCGCGCCCGAGACGCGGCAGATCGTGCAGCGCATGGTGCCGGTGGCGGGGGGGCTCGCCGCGGCGCACGTGAGCGTGCTGATCAACACGCGGCTGGCGACCGGCGACGAAGGCGGCGCCTCCAACCTCTACTACGCCTTCCGTCTGGTGCACTTGCCTGTCGGGCTCGTAGGCGTGGCCGTAGGCACGGCGCTCTTGGCGCATGCCTCGCGCGAGGCCGCCCGGGGGAACACGGCGGGGCTGCGCGCCCGCTTCGGCGAGGGTTTGGGAGTCGGGCTGGCACTGGCCGTGCCCGCCTGCGCCGGGCTGCTGGCGCTTGGCGAGCCGCTTGCCCGGCTGCTGTTTCTGTGGGGCGAGATCATGACCGCACAGGAAGTTGCGGAAATCGGGCGCACGATCCGCTATTACGCCCCCGCGGCGGTGTTCTTCTGCCTGGTCAAGGTGTGCGTCCCCGTCTTCTATGCCCAGGGGCGCGTGCGTATCCCGGTCGTAGCCTCGCTGGTCGGCGTGGCCATGAACCTCGCCTGCGCGTTGAGCCTGCATCCCTCGCTGCGCTGGAACGGCTTGGCGCTGGCCGTGGGGGTGGGGCAGGCGGCCAACCTGGCCGTGCTGCTGTGGGCCGCCCGGCGCATGCTGGGCGGGCCGGCCGCCGGCCTCGCTGCGCGGCTCGGCAAGATCGTCCTGGCGTCTGCCGCCTGCGGCGGCGTGGCGTTCGGGCTGGCGGGCGTGTTGCCCGGGGGCGCCGGCGTGGCCGAGCGTCTGCTGCGGGGCCTGGTGCCCGTGGCCGCCGGGGCCGCTGCCTACTTCCTTGCAGGCCGCCTCCTGCGCAGCACGGAGATCCTCGCGCTTTCCCGAATCGGGAGGCGCGCGTCCTTTGACGAGGGGGCCGGCCGCTCCTAGAATGCGGGGCTTCGGCCTGGTCTCGTGCCTGCAACCCTCCCGTACCCCCAGTTCCAACTCACCAGTATGGACTTTCGGAAGATCCAGGAAGCACAGGAGCGCTTCGGCGGTCCGTTCAAAGTCACCTCCCTCCTTCAGAAACGAGTTCGTGAGCTGGTCTTGGGTTCCAAGCCGCTCATCGAGACCGATCTGACGCGGCCGATCGACATCGCCCTGGAGGAATTGCTGAAGAACAAGCTCGACCTCGAGCCGCCCTCCGACGACGAGGGCGCCCCGGCGACGGAGCTCGACCCCTTCGGCGCCGACGTGGCTTAGGCCGGGCCTCCGTGGCCTCACCGCGGTGCTGCGCTGAGGCGCCGTTGCTCTCGCACGCTAGCGAGGCAGGATGAGGGAGGCCTTGAGGATCTTGTCCCCGACGCGCATGGCGTCCACGACCGCCAGCCCGGACGTCACCTGGCCGTAGACCGTGTAGCGGCCGTCCAGCTGCGGAGTGGGTAGGTGCGTGATGAAGATCTGGCAACCGCCGTCGTCGTTCGTGGACTTCGGCATGCCGACGGTGCCGCGCACGTAGGGGTTCGTCCCGATCTCGTCCGGCAACAACTCTCCGCCGCGCCCCCAGCCGTCGCCGCGGGGGCAACCCCCTTGAATCACGAAGTCGGCGACGACGCGATGCCACGAGAGCCCGTCATAGAAGCCCTGCTCGACGAGCGTGGCGATGTTCACACAGTGCGCCGGCGCCTGGTGGGTGTGCAGCACGATGGTGATCGGACCGCGGCTGGTCTCCAGCACCAGGCGCGCGCCGCTGAGCTCGCGCGCGCGTTTGAGAACGCCCGCCGTGTCCAGCCCGCGCAGGCGAAACGGCCTCACCTGGGCCGGCGGGATGTCGGCCGCCTTCAGCTCCGTCAAGGCCTCGCGCGCCGCGACGCGCACCGGTGCGTCGGGGTCCGCCGCAGCGGCCTCCAGCAGCCACGGGTCGTTGACCTCGAGCGCCGCCAGCGCCTTCGCGGCCTCGACGCGTACGTCGGCCTCCTGCGTGCCCTTGGCTTTGCGCGCCGCGGCGACGATCTGCTTCGCGTGCTCTTTGGACCCGCGTGCGCCGAAGCCCTTCACGGCCAGCGAGCGCACGGTCCAGTCCTCGTGCTGCAGCAGCGCCTCGTAGATCTCCAGCGCTCGTGCGCGCGGGAAGTGCTCCCGCTCCGCCACCTCCGCCGCGGCCCAGGCCGCCTTCAAGTCGCCCGGAACGCCGGGCGGCGGGGTCCCGCGCAGGCCGCCGATGCGCCACTTCTCTTCCTCGGTCTGCAAGGGGGGCAGCTGCCCCTGGCCGGCCTCCACGAGTGCCACCAGCCACGGGAGGCGTAGGCGCGCATCGTTCTTCACGGCCTTGCCCGCCTCGAGCAACAGTGGCCGCGCCTGTTCCTTCCCCGCGGCCAGGTGGGCCAGCGCCACCTCGCGCACGAGCGCGTCCTCGTGGCCGAGCAGCGGGCGCACCGCGCTCGCGCGTTCTTCCGTCCACGGCTTTTGCAGCCCGCGCACGGCCGCCACCACGACGCGCGCATCCTTGTCCTGCAGAAGCGGGTACAGGTCCGCCGAGCTGCCGAGGGCGCCGAGCGCAAGCGCGCTGAACACACGCTCTACGTAGGTGCGCGACGGCAGCAGGCCGCGCTGCAGAGTCTGCCGCCATTCCGGCTTCAGCTCGAGCGTCTGCGCGGCTTCGCCCGGCTTCTCCTTCTCTTCCGCGTCCGAGCGCTGCTTTGCGGCCAGCTTCCAGATGGCGTAGGCCATGCGCCAGCGGGGTTCCGACAACCCTTGTTTGGAGAGCGCTTCGAACAAGGCGGGAATGGCGTCCGGGTTTCCGGCCCGGAACAGTGCCAGCGCTGCCGCTTCGCGCACGTGCACGTCCTTGTGTGTGAGGCGCTCCCTCAGCGGCGTGACATCTTGGACCTTCAGCTTGCCAAGCGCTCCCAGCAGCTTGCCAAGCGCTTCCAAGGCGTAGGGCAAGTCCACACGGTCGAGCGTGCCTAGCGCGGCAAGCAAGGGCTCGGTGGCGGCCGCGTCCGCGATCTGGCCGAGCGCGAACATCGCCGAACGGCGCACGGTGCCCTTCGGGTCGCTGAGCCGGCCCGCGAGGAAGCCCACCGCGGCTGGGTCCTTGATGCGTCCGGCCGCCACGGCCGCGGCCACGCGCACGCGCACCGACTCGGACTTTGCCGCGCGCTCGAACAGGGCGCCGTCGAAGCGCCGTGTCCACTCCGCCTCCGCGATCTCCGTCGTCAGGTCGGTTTGCTGCGCCCTGACCGCAGCCGTGCAGAGCAAGACGGCTACGCATGAAAGACAGCGGCCGATCACCGGCACTTGATCACCTGATTGCCTGATTGCCTGATTATCTGGGGGGAGCGCACACCCTAACACGGCCCGAGCGCCATCCCCGCACCGTGAGCGAGCCGTTCCTGCTGACGCTCACCTCGATGCAGCCGTCGCTCCACGTCGTCCACGGCTCTGAGGTTGCGTACGCCCGCAGCGCGGCGGCGTCGCTCGACGAGCGCGAGCCGGACACGAGCAGCAGGCGCGGGGCGAAGACACGGCCGACTTCCGCAGCGGCCGCGCAGGCCGCGCCGTGGTGGGGGGCCAGCAGCACGTCGCAGCGCGCCGCGCCGCCCGCCAGGAGCGCGCGCAAGCCCCGCTCCTCGCGGTCCGCCGGGAGTAGAAACACGCGCCCCCGGAGCGAGAAGCGCAGGACGAGCGAACGGTCGTTGCTCGACCTGAGCCCCGGCGTTGCGGCTGCGATCACTTCCAACCGGGCGCCCTGTGTTTCATACAGCACCTGCCCCGGGCGCGCCCGCCCGAGCGGGATCCCGCGCCGTGCGGCTGCGCGCCGCAGAGCAGCGGGTGGGTCTCCTCCGCACCAGATACGGTCCACGGGGAACGAAGCCAGGATCTCCGGCAGCGCGTTCCAGTGGTCGGCGTCCCGGTGCGTGCAGACCACGGCGCGCAAGCGCGTCACGCCCAGCGCCTGCAGCGCCGGGCGCACGATCCGGCGCCCGCTCTTCGGAGTCGTGCGCGAGCCTGCGTCTACGAGCACCGCGTCCCCGCCCGGGAAGCGCAACAGCGCCGCCTGGCCGTGTCCTACGTTCAACAAGACCAGACCCGGCGTAGGAGGGGCACGCGGCAGGAGGGCAGCGCCGGTGCTGCAAGCCATCAGCACCACGCCGCACAGTGCACGGCGCCGCAGCGCGGCTACGCCCGTCATCCATACCGCGACCACTACCCCTGTCGGTGGGACGACACGTACGCACGGAAGCACCGCGGCGAGCTTCAGAAAGCTGCGCAGGCAGCGCACGAGCAGGGTGCAGACCGGGGCTGCGGCGTTGAGACCCGCTGCGAGGGCCGCGTTGGCGGGCAGGAGCAGTGCGACGAGGGGGCCCACGGCGACGTTGACCGCTACGGCGACCGGCGCCACCAGCCCGAACGCGTGGGCGACGAGACCCGCCGTGCTCAGCCATGCGGCCAGCGCCGCTGGAAACGCGCGCAGCAGGTAGCCGCTCACGCGCAGCCGCAGCGGATGGTCCGCGCGCACGGCCGGGAAGCGCGCCAACAGGCGATGACGCCGCGTAGCGCGCTCGGTCCAGGGTCTTGCCAGCCACGCGATGCCCGCCACCGCCGCGAAGCTCAGCTGAAAGCCGATGCGATGCACGCCTGCGGGGTCCGCAAGCACCAGGACCAAGGCCGTTCCGCCGAGCGCGCTGGCGACGTCGGGAGCGCGCCCGAGCGCGAGCGCCAGGGCGTAGAAGGCCAGCACGCCGACCGCGCGCCGGATGGGCGGGCCGGCTCCCGCAAGCGGCGCGTACAGAACCGCCAGCAGCAGCGTAACCGCGGCGGCGGAGCGCGGGCCGGCTCCGAGAACGCGCAGCAAGCGGTGCACGCCGGCCGCAAGGATCAGGACGTGCAGCCCGGAGATGGCCAGCAAGTGCAGCGTGCCCGTGCGCTCGAAGCTCTGCCGGTCTTCCGGGGAGACGCCGCTACGGTAGCCGAGCAAGAGCGCCGCTACGAGCGGCGCTACATCGGAGGGCAGCGTGCGCAAGATGCGTTGCCCGATGCGACGGCGCAACCGCCGCAGATGGAACCACGGAGTCGCCGCGCCCGTCTGCAGCACGACCAGGTTGGCCGCGCGTCCGAGATCCACGACGCCCACCGCGCCGCGCGCGGCGAGCCCCTGCGCGGCGTCCCGCTCTCCCGGGTTGCCGCGCGCAGCGGGGATGTACAAACGTCCTGCGATCCGAACGCGGCTGCCCACGCGCACGCCGTCGGGGCACGCGCCGGACCAACTGCACAAGAACGGGGTGCCGCGGGTGTCGCTCCCATAGAGCCAGGCCCGCGCACGAAACGGATCCTCGCCGGTCTCCGCTACCGACAGCTCGAACTCCACGGGCTGCACTGCAGCGGTCCGGGCCCGCAGCGCGTGGAGGGTTCGGAGACGCTCCTGCAGCCCCGCGTGCGAGCGGTGTCCCGCAGCCAGCCCCGCAAGGGCTGCCGCTGTGCACACGCCGCAAAGCCCGGCGGCGCGGGGCAGGAACCGTGCGCAAAGCGCCCCGGCGACTAGCAGGGCGAGCGCGAGCACGAGGTCCCGCGCGGTCCCCGTCGCCGGTAGCACTCCGGCTACGGCAGCCGCGCCCGCCACGGCCAAAGGACGGACTTGAAGCGCGCGCATGCTGTTGCATGCGTCGGGGGCGGTGTCATTGTCGCTTCGCCCCTACCCGTACCCCTACCCGTACCCCTACCCTTACTCTCCACCCTCAATGGTGCGAAAAGGGCCAGAGGCGTAGGGGTAGAGATAGCCATAGGCGCCCCAATACGGGCCTACCGGCCAGGCGGGGAGCGTCTGCAGCCCTGCTAGCATGACGCCGATGGGGCATACCGGCGGCACCCGTGGACGCCTCTTGCGCGCCTGCGCGCTCGCGGTCCTCGCGGCTGCGGCGCCGGCTCGGGATGCGGATCTTCCTGTCCCGCAGGTGACGGCGCGGGAGTTGATCGGCCACATCCGCAAGCTCAGCCACGACGACTGGCAGGGGCGGGGCGCAGGCTCCGAGGGGGAGAAGCTAGCGACGGATTACATCGCCGCGCAGTTCGAGCGGCTCGGGCTTGAGCCGGCCGGCCAGGACGGGACCTGGTTCCAGGCGGCGAAGGTGGGCGAGAACATCACGATCGAAGCGGGCTGCGTGCTCGAGGCGACGGCCGCAAGCGGCAAGACGTTGACCCTCGTCGAGGGCAAGGACTTCACTCCCTTTCGCGCTTCCGCGAATGGGGAGCTGGAAGCCGAGGCGGTCTTCGCGGGCTTCGGCGTCACGGCGCCGAAGCTCAAGTACGACGACTATGCGGGGCTCGACGTGAAGGGCAAGGTGGTGGTCATCTTTCGTCAGCTGCCTTCGGACAAGGCACCCTGGCGCCGCGGCGTCACGGGGCGCTACGCCACTTTCGTCGCCAAGCTCGACCAGGCGCAGAAGCGTGGCGCCGCGGCGCTCGTGCTGATCAACAACCCGCGCGACTACTCGGGCAAGAAAGACCGGCTGCACACGGGCGGCATCGGCGGCGCCAAGGCCAAGATCCCCTTCATGCACGTGACGCGCTCTGGTGGGACCAAGCTTCTGAAGACCCTGTTTGGGGCGGGCGCCAAGAAGCTGGAAGCCGCTTGCGCCTCCGGGACCACCCCCAAGCAGGCGGTGCGCAAGTCCGGCCGTCTGAAGGTGGCGTGCCGGCTGGCACGCGAGCCCATCATGGGCCGCAACGTGTGCGCGCTGCTGCGCCCCGGCGCCAAGGAGACCTTCGACGAGTACGTGGTGATCGGCGGACACCACGATCACGTGGGGCTCGGCAATCACGGAGGTTCGCGCGCCGGCCCCTCGGGCATAGGCAAGATCCACAACGGCGCCGACGACAACGCCTCCGGGACCGCCGGCGTGCTCGAGGCCGCGGGCTACCTCGCGTCCCGCCAAGAAGAGCTGCGCCGTCCGATCTTGTTCATGACGTTCACGGGCGAGGAGCGCGGCCTCTTGGGCTCGAAGTGGTGGGTGGACCACCCCACGGTAGAGCTCCAAAAGGTCGCGGCCATGATCAACATGGACATGGTCGGCCGGCTGGGGAAGAAGCCGCTGTGGGCCGGCGGCGTGGGCACGGCCACCGCGTTCCGGCCGCTGATCGAGAAGCGCGCAGCAGAGATCCGGATCAAGGTCAAGTACGGCGACGGGGGCGTCGCGCCCAGCGACAACACGTCCTTCTACAGGAAGGACATCCCCGTCCTGTTCTTCTTCACCGGCCTGCACGCCGACTATCACTTGCCGACCGACGACGCGGACAAGATCGACAAGCGTGGCATCGAGAAGGTCGTGCGGCTGGCGGCGGAGGTCACGTTCGACATCGCCAATCTCGGGCGGCGTCCGGTCTTCAAGCGCGCGGACGCGGGCGGCATGCCCGGCGGCCCGCCGCGTCTGGGGATCACCGTGGGTGCCGGCGACGGGGGCGTCGGCGTCACTGGGCTGGCACCCGGCGGGGCGGCCGACAAGGCAGGCGTCAAGGTGGGGGACGTGATCCTGGCGCTGGGCCGCACTCCGACCCCGGACATGCCCGGCCTGCGCCGCGCTCTACGCAAGCTCAAGCCCGGCTCGAAGCACAAGCTGAGGGTCCGCCGCGGGGCCGGGATCGTCGCCCTAACCGTCGTTTTCCCCAAGGGTTAGGACCGCCGGCGGCCCCCCTTCGCGGCGTCACTTTTTGGGCCCCGCCTGCCGATACGGACTCTGAGGTCGCGGGGTCTTGCGTCTACGGAAACGCTCCAGGAATCGCTCTATCGGGACGAGGTTGCTCGCCCTGGTGGTGATCGTATCGGGCGCCCCTTTGGGGGCCGCCATCGTTGCGGGTAGCCTGCTCGAGGAGCCCATGACCTTCGGGCACCTCGCGACGGCGCTGACGCTGACGGCCTTCATCTTCGGCGTGGCCATCGTGTCCACGCGGCGCATCGCCTCGCGGCTGCGCCGGTTGGCCGAGGCCGCAGAGCAGATCGGCGTGGGCGGGGCCGACTCCCTGCCCGTCGAGGGGGACGACGAGATCGGGCGGCTGGGCACCGTGCTCAACCGCATGGTCGAGCGTCTGCAGCGGGCCAACGAGGACGTGGTGCAGGCCGTCGCCGACCACATGGAGACCTTGGAACTGCGCCGCTCCATCCTCGACAACGCGGCGGAGTACGCGATCTTGAGCGACGATCCGCAGGGGCTGATCGTGCTGGCCAACGAGGGGGCCGCGCGCACCTTCGGCTTCGAGCGGCCGGAAGACATCGAAGGGAAGCGCTTGATCGACTTCCTCGCTCCCGAGGAGGGCGAGACCAAACGCGTCGAGCAGATCCTGCGCACGGTCGAGAGCGGGCGCACCTGGAGCGGCCGCGTGACCTGCCGCCACTCCGACGGCAGGACCTTCCCCGCGAGCGTGCGCATCTCCCCGCGTCGCGACCGCACCGGGTGCCTGCTCGGCCGGGTGCTGGTGCTGCACGACGTCTCGCGCGAGGTCGAGGCCGAGCGGCGTTACGGCGATCTGTTCCACAGCCTTCAGGAAGCGGTCTACGTCACGACAGTGGACGGGCGCTTCCTCGAAGCCAACGAGGCCATGGCGCGTCTCGTGGGGTGCGAATCGGTGGAGGAGGTGCGCGAGCTGCACTGCGCCGACCTCTACGTGGACCCGGCGGACCGCGAGGTCTGGCTGGCCACCCTCGAACGCGACGGGACGATCCGGGACCACGAAGTCCAGATCCGCACCCGCGACGGACGCGTGCTCACCTGCATCGAGTCCAGCCGCGCCCTGGCGCTGTCGAGCGGCGGCACGACCGCTTCCTATCTGGGGACGCTGGTGGACGTGACCGAGCGGCGGCGGTTGCAAAAGCAGCTGGCGCGCACGCAACGCATGGAGGCGGTCGGAACGCTGGCCGGCGGCCTAGCGCACGACTTCAACAACATCCTGGCCGCGATCGAGCCCAATGCCGAGATGATCCAGATGGATCCGGCCGCCGGGCCATCCGTGAAAGACCGGGCCACCACGATTCGCGAGGCGGTGCGCCGCGCAGGCGGCATCACCAGCAAGCTGCTGAGCTTCGCGCGCACCGAGAGCGGTCCGCGTAGCGCAGTCGAGATCAACATGGTCGTGCAGGAGGCCGTGCGCCTGCTCGAGCCGACCTTGCCGGAGGGCGTGCAGCTCACCACGGAGCTGGCACCAGACGCACCGTCCGTGCTGGCCGACGCGACTTCGTTGCACCAGCTCTTGATCAACCTCGTACTCAACGCGCGCGACGCGGTGGGGCAGCGGGGGTCGATCTCGATCACAACGGACGCCGCGGTGCTGGACGAGGCCTTTTGCAGCGGGCGCGAGGGGCTCCAGCCCGGCGCCTACGGCGTGCTTTCGGTGGTCGACGACGGCATGGGAATGGACGAGGAGCAGCTGGAGCGTCTCTTCGACCCGTTCTACACGACCAAGGGCGTGGCCCAGGGCAGCGGGCTCGGCCTCAGCGTGGTGTACGGCATCGTCTCCGCCTGCAGCGGCCACATCGCCGTGGCCAGCAAGCCCGGCATGGGCACGCGCTTCGACGCCTACATCCCGGAGGCCATGCGTGTGATGGGCGACGATCAGGACGCGCTGAGCTGGGGCCGCGTCCCGTTGGACCAGATCAACTGCGTGCTGGTGGTCGACGACGAGGAGGTCGTGCGCAGAGAGGTGGTCTCGATGCTCCACGGACTGGGCTACCGAGGCGTCCCGGTCGCCAACGGGGAGAGCGCGGTCCGCGCGTTCCGTGCACGCCGGCGGCAGATCGAGCTTGTGTTGCTCGACGCGGTGCTGGAGGACCAGGCGGGATTCGACGTGCGGCCCGTGATCCGCGAGCTCCAGGAAGTGGATCCCGCCGTGCGCATCGTATTGATGGGCAGCGAGAGCCAGTTGCGCGACGCGCAGGACGCGGGCGTCGTGCGCTCCCTGCAAAAGCCCTTCGACGCCGCGGCCCTGGCCGCCGCCGTCGGGGCCGGCAAGAAGACGGCGCCGTAGGCCTCACCTCTGAAGAGGCTCAGCCCGGGAACAGGAGTGGGAGGGGGAGCGTAGTTCTGCCAGGATCTTCGTTCCCGCTCCCTCTCCCGGAGGGCAAGCCCTGCGGGCCATCTGCCGGGGTCGCCCGCTTGGCGTATCCTGCTTCCGCATGCGCGCCCTGCTCGTTGCGATGCTGTGCGTCGCATCGCTGGCGGCCGCCGCAGGTGCGGCACCCGAGGACCCGCCGGCACAAGCACCCGCCGAATCCGAGGAGGTGGTTGTGGGGCGGCTCGAGGGGGGGCGCCGCGTTCCCGAGCTCGACGACGCGGAGAGCAAGGCCTACGCCATCCTGGGCTGGATCGATTTCGAGGTCGAAGGGCTGTTCCACATCAAGGCGCGCCGCGCCGTGCTGTGGATCGATCCGAAGGCCACGCAGTACATGGTGCCCCTGTTTAGCGGCGACAAGAAGCAGGTTCCCGCGTGGGCCATCCGCGCGCTGTACGCCGAGGCCGGGGGCCTGCCGGCGACCTTCGAAGCGGCCGGCCGCACCTTCCGCTGCGCCTCTTTGTATTACGACCTGCGCGCGCACCGCGGTGTGGTCGTGGACGCCGAGCTGCGCATTCCGCTCGGCAAGCGGCTCGGCCGCGAGACCTCGCTCTACTTCCACGCGGCGCGCTTCCGCGCCACCAAGCCGGGCCGCATCGAGGCGGACAACGTGACCGTCACGACCTCCCCCTACGTGGACTCCGAGGTGGCCATCGTCGTGCGGCGGCTGCAACTGGACAATCCCGGGGTCGAGCAGGCGCTCGGCGACTTCATTCGCATCTCGGCGCGCCGTGGCAAGCTGGGCGGGCCCAGCGAGGAGGAGTTCCAGGCCGCCCTGGACGAGGTGCGCAGAGCCGGCGTCGATCTCGCGAAGCAGCGCGTCTCGATGACGGGGATGACGGCCCGCTTCTTCGGGCTGCCCTTCCTCTACGTGCCGCGGCTGACCGTGACCGGCATCACGCCGCCGGACCTCGAGTACTACCTCGACATCGGCCAGATCGGCAGCCTGGGTGACGGCGTGATGGTCGGCTTCGGCCGCTGGAAGAAGCTCAGCAGCGGTCCGCTCAAGTGGCGCCTGATCGGCGGCTACGTGTCCGGCCGCGGTCCGCCCATTCAGGTAGACACCTGGCTCGACCTGTGGAACGGGCGCCTGACCGGCCACAGCCTCGGCGTGTACTTCCACGACGAGGGGAGCGACCTCGGCGTGCCGCCCTCGACCCAGAACCGCTACTGGACCCAGAACTTCTACCGCTTCCACATCGATCCGGTCTGGCGGCTGGACGGAGAGCTCGCGCTGCTGAGCGACGAGGCCTTCCTGCGCTTCTACGACGAGAAGGTCTTCAAGCAGGGCCTGCCGCAGGAAACGTTGCTGTACCTGCGCGGCCGCGGACGGGCGGGCTACCTGACCGTCACGGAGAAGGTGCGCACGATCTCTTTTCTGCCCGAGCTAGAGGAGCTGCCGAACGCGACGGGCTCGCTGCCCGTGGTGCAACTGTTCCGCATCTTCAACGCGCCGGTGCAGGCGCAACTGGGCGGCAGCGTGGGCGACCTGCGCCAGCGTGCGCCGGGCTCGGGTGCGCCGTCGTTCCGCACCTGGCGCGCCAATGCGGGCGCACGGGTGACGGTGACCCTCGACCTCGGGCCGTTCCGCATCATCCCGCTGGGGACGGTGGACGTCACCGGCTATGAGCAGGACCTGGCCGGAGACTCGCTGGTGCGCTACACGGCCGGGGCCGGCCTGCGCGTGGACCTGGTGGCGCACCGCATGTTCGGTGTGCAGCGCCATGTCGTGAACTTCTCTTTCGAGGGCTTCGACCTGTACGAGGTCACGCAGTCGTCCACTCTCCTTTTCCAGATGACCCCGCTGGATGCGGTAACGCCCTACGAGAGCCTGAGCCTGCGCATTCGCAACCGCTTGCAAAAGCCCAAGAACGGAGGCTTGCGCACGTACCTCGACCTGGAGTTGTTCGGTGCGTACTTCCCCGAGGGGCGCCGTCCCCTCGGCCGGTCCGGCTACGGCTTCTTCGAGGGGGACCTCGAGTGGCTGCCCAGAGACAACGTCGACATGTTCGCGCGCGTGAGCCTCGACCCGGACCTCGGCAACACGGGCTCGGTGGGCGGGCAGTGGCGGCCGCGCCCGGACCGCAGCTACGGGGTCATGTACCGGCACCTGGAGGGCGTCACCGACGTGGTCACGCTGCAGGCCGTGGCCGACATCACGAGCCGTTGGCGGTTGCTGATCTCCAGCCAGTTCGACGTGCGCAACAACGACGTGCTGGACCAGAGCGTGACCGTGCAGCGCTTCGGAAAACAGTTGGTGGTCGACCTGGCCTTCGGCTTCGACCCCGGAGGCAACGACTTCACCTTCGCCTTCCGGCTCAACCTGCTGCAGACGGTGCAAAAGCCCTCCGTCAACGTGGGGCTCGTGCGCGACGTGATCGGCTGGAACACGGTCACGCGCCCGTAACGCAAAGACGCCAAGGCGCGAAGCAGCAGGGGGGCGGAAACGCAAAGGCGCCAAGGCGCAAAGCAGCAGGGCCGCGAAGGGGTGGGCGACCCCTATCCCCTTTGCTTTGCGCCTTTGCGCCTTTGCGTTTTACAATCCCCGGCATGGCCACTGCGCTCTACCCGGGCAGCTTCGATCCGGTCACCTACGGCCACCTGGACGTCGTGCGGCGGGGCGTCGCGCTGTTCGAGCGCGTCGTCGTGGCGGTGGGACAGCGCCACGAGAAGCAGACGATCTTCGACGTGGACGAGCGGGTGCGGCTGTTCCGCGAGGCCATGGCCGGGATGGAGCGGGTCGAGGTCGAGTCCTTCGAGGGTCTCGTGGTGGACTTCGCGCGCAAGACCGGCGCCTCCGTGCTGCTGCGCGGGCTGCGCACGATGTCCGACTTCGAGTACGAGTTCCAGATGGCCCAGACGAACCGCCACCTGGCGCCCGAGATCGATTCCGTGTTCGTGACCCCTTCGCCGCAGCACTCCTTCCTGAGCTCCAGCCTGATCAAGGAAGTGGCCCAGGCGGGCGGCGCCGTGGAGGAGTTCGTGCCGCCCCACGTCGCGGCCGCCCTGCGCGAGAAGCTGGCCGGCTAAGCACCCGCACGCGCTGTGTTAGCCTTGACCGCGTTGAGCAAGTTGGAGGAACCATGCCGCGCAATACGCTCGCCGCCCTCTTAGTGATCCTCGCCGCGCTGCTGCTGACACTGGCCGCCGCGGAGCTACGGGCGCAGGAGTCGCCGACGCCCACCGATCCTTTCGGCGACGACTGGAAGCGTGCCTACGACCCGCCCGACGACTCCTGGAAAAAGGTCAAGCAGGAGCTGATCTACAACAACGGCGCCGACCCCGAGACGCTCGACCCGGCCACGATGACCGGCGTGCCCGAGCACACTCTCGCCCGGGCCCTGTACGAGGGGCTCACCTCGCACGACCCCGAGACGCTGGAGCCGCGCCCGGGCGTGGCCGAGCGCTGGGAGCTGTCGGAGGACGGCAAGGTCTACACCTTCAAGATCCGCAGGGACGCGAAGTGGAGCAACGGCGACCCGATCACGGCCGAGGACTTCAGCTGGAGC
>JAPUHK010000195.1 GCA_027297745.1 Planctomycetota bacterium
CGATCTGCTCGTCGCTGAGCTTCGTGGGCTCGATCGTGTTCCAGGGGTTCTCTCCGGCGAAGCGCTGGGCGAGGTAGCGGCGGAAGGTCGGCACGCTGAGCTCCGCCACGCGCTTGCGCTTCTCCGCGTCCTTCAGCACCACGACCTTCCAGGGTTGGCGGTTTCCGCCCCTCGGCGCGAAGCGCGCGAGATCGAGGATGCGGTAGAGCACGTCGTCGTCGAGCGACTCGTCGGTGAAATCTCTCGCCGCGAAAGTGGTGCGGACCACGTCGGCATATTCCATATCAGCTCCTCTCCGGATCAGCCCGGCCGCGCACGCGGGTCGGGCGGAAGGCGTCCATGGGACGCGAAGTGACTCCGTTGACGCTCGATCGCCTGGTCGAGCTGCTTGCGTTCTTCCGTGGAAAGGCTGTTCAGACGCGTTTCCAGAGTGACGAGGTCTGGGCACGGCCCGATGGCCGTCGAAATCTCGGCGAGTCGCTTCGCGTTTTCGAAGCTCTCGTGGGCGTTGGTCTCAGCGCACGGTCGGCATTCCCGCTCGTAGGCGTCCAGGCAGACAGGGTCGGCGGCGTCGTTCTCGACCCGCGTGAGCTGGTGGACGAGGAAGTCGGCGTCCGCGATGCCGGTGTTCAGGCCGAGGCCGCCGGAGGGCGGGAAACGATGGGCAGCGTCGCCGATCAAGAACACCCGCCCTTCGCGGTAGCGTTCGGCCACCTGGACGTGCATCGCCCACTGGTCAATGGAGACGATGCACAGCTCGATGTCCGCACCGATGGCCGCCGCCAGTCGGGCCGAGATCGTCTCCTCTTCGTTCTCCACTCCGAAGTGCGGCGTCATGAAGACGATCGAGCGGGCGGGATCGTGCACGATGAAGGTGCCGGGCGCCTGGGGATTCAGGACCCAGAAGAGCGGGCCCGAACGGCCTTCCATCAGCGGGCGCAGATCGGCTTCGAAATGGACCATCCACATCCGTATCTGCGGACCGGGGCCCAGCATCGCGATGTCGAGCTGGCGGCGCACCGGACTCCCGGCGCCGTCGGCGGCCAGAAGCCAGGAGGCCTCGATCCGTTCTTCGCGACCGTCATCGTGCTGGACTGTGGCGCACACGCCGTCGCCGTCCTGCTCGAGATCGGTCCAGTCGACGCCGCGCAGGATGCGGGCCGGGGTCTGACTCTCGGAATGCCGCTGCAGGATCGGCTCGAGCAGGTTCTGGGGGCAGTGGGTCCAGTCGAGGCGGTCGCTGCGCGTGTCGAGACGGCCGGCCTCGGTCCCGCCGAGCGTCGCACACCAGGTGATGAAGTCGAGATCCGACAGCGGCGCTGCGGCGCGTACCTCGTCGCCGATGCCGAGACGATCGAAGACCTCGAGTGTCCGCGGGCGGAGCACGTGGGCGGCGGGCGCGCGGATCGTGTTTCTGCGGCGCTCGACCACGACGTTCTCGATGCCCTGCTGGGATAGGAGCGCAGAGGCGGTGAGTCCCACCGGGCCGCCGCCGACGATCAGGACTCGGGTTCGCAGCGTCAAGAGCCACTCCGGTCTCGGGCGATACGCTCGATGCCGGGCCACTCGGACGCGCCCCCGCTTCGCATCAGCTTGATCGCCGCCGCTGGCGCCCAATTGTCGACGGCCTTGGTGTAGGTCGCTCGTTTCTTCCAGCGTTCGAGCCAGTCGGACAGGCGGGGTCGCGCGGATATCAGCGGATCCATCGCGAGATGTTCCAGGCGCAGTACGTAGGGCAGGGCGGTGGCATCGGCGAGTCCCGGGGCGTCGCCCGACAGCCAGGGCCTGTCGGCGAGGTCCGTCTCCATGGCATCGAGAGCGTCGAGGAACACACCGAGGGCGCGTGCGAACTCCGGCGCCGCGATTCCGTGCGTCACTACGCTGTGCCGCTCCTCTCGCGCCACCGGGTCGGGGATGGCATCGATGTTGGCGTTGCGCACTTCCTCAGGCTGGGCGAGCAGCGCCTGGCGCGGCCCGAGTGCGAAGGTCAGGAGCGGCGCGGCCTTGTGCACTTCGTCATCGATGCGCTTCAGCCAGCGCTCCACGCGGTAGCGGCCGAGGGCGTCGACGGGTCGCAGGGGCGGCTCGGGATGCGCGTCGTCCAGGTAGCGGATGATCAGTGTGGACTCGATCAGCACCTGGCCTTGGTCCACCAGCGTGGGCACCACGTGGTGCGGGTTGAGCTTCACGTACTTGGGGTCGTGTTGCTCACCCGAGATCAAGTTCACCTCGTGGGATTCGAAGTCGAGGCCCTTCTCCGCGAGAACCAGGCGCACCTTCTGGGAACAGGTGGAGAAGCCGAAGTGGTAGAGCTCCACCTATTCCACCTCCCCCTTGATCGGGGGTCCCACGACGTCGAAGTCGCCGGACGGCGGCGGAGGCTCGAAGGTCGTCAGCACGCCGGATACGAGTTGGTAGAAGCCCACGAGCGTCACGACCTCCACGAGGCCCCGTTCACCGAGGGCAGCACGGGCGCGTTCCAGGGTCTCGTCATTGACGTTGCGCCGGTGGACGAGGGCGACGGCCACGTCGTGGGCCGCGGCGACGGATTCGTCGCTGAAATCGGGCCGACGGCCATGGCCGACCGCATCGATCTCCCGATCGCTAATGCCGCTTCGCCGTGCCACGATTCCGTGCACCCACCACTCGAAGTCGGCGCCCCAAGCTTGGGCGACGACCAGCACCGCCATCTCCCTCGCCGCGTCGGGCAGCGCCGTGTCCGTGCGAAAGGCCATCCCCGCGCGCTCCAGGTGCAGGCCGAGGGTCGGCGTGCGCAGGAAGGCGTCGAAGGGGCCGGTCAGTGTCTCGTCGTCGCGCAGGATGATGCGCCGAGCGGGGCCTTGGCCGCGGGGGCTAGCGAGCACCGCGTCGTAAAGCTTCCGCTGGTCGGCATCCAGGGCCTCTGGCTTCAAGGGCTCGAGTCTCGGCGCGCTCATGCCTTGGGCTCGAAGGCCTTGCTCATGTCCGGAAGCTTGCCGCCGTAGGTGCCCGCGAAGATCTGCTCGTCTGTCACCCCCGCCTTGTGCTGTCGGTAGATCGCCTCCGGGTCGAAGTCGTAGCCGTAGACGTTCTTGGCGAAGTGTCCCTCGGCGAACCAGTCGTTCAGCTCCTGGCGCGTGCCGAAGTTGTCGCAGCCGATCTCGACCTCGTTCTTGTCGGGGTCGTGGTAGTAGAGCGAGAACTGGAAGCCGTGGTTCACGCAGTAGGTGGGCTCGACCCCCAGATCCCGGAGCCGCGCGTAGGCGCTCATCAGGTCGGTCAGGCAGTCGTACAGGTAGGCGAAGTGGGCGACGCCGGCGGCGCTGGTGTCCTTGGGTTTCGCGTTCGGGTCCGATACCACGAGCACCCTGTGATGCTCGTCGTCGTAAGTGAGGAAGCTGGCGAAGGGCGCGTCGAAGAGCGGCTCGGCGTTGAGGAAGGTCTTGTACCAGGGCGCCATCTTGTTGAACTGTGGCGTCCGCAGAACGAGGTGACCGAAGCGGGCGGGCCGAAGGGGAGAATTCTCGTCGAACTCGGGAAGCCTGGGGTTGTCCATGGCGATCTCCATTTCATTGTTCAGTTGACAAGTGAAAGATTCGCCTCTTGTATTTGGCTTGTCAAGTGAATAATCTAAGATCCATGAACAAGCGCGAGCAGCAGCGCGAGCAGACCCGGGAGCGGATCGTGGAGGCTGCCGTGGAATGCTTTGCGGAACGGGGGTTTCGCGCGGCCAGTACCAGGGAAATCGCGTCCAGGGCCGGCGCCAACCAGGGCCTCATCACTTACCACTTCAAGAGCAAGGACGCGCTCTGGAAGGCCGCAGCCGACCGGCTCTTCGGCGAGCTCCGCCGCGGAGTGATGGAGCGCGTGCCGCTCATCGAGGAACTCGATCCGCGCGAGCGTGCACGGGAGGGCATCCGCCTGTTCGTGCGCTTCGCTGCGGCGCATCCGGAGCTGTTCCGCTTCATGCTCGAAGCGGGCAAGAGAGATGACGAGCGCATGCAGTGGCTGGTGGATTCCCACCTGGGGC